>CAMLMY010000001.1 GCA_946481345.1 uncultured Gilliamella sp.
TAAAACTCAATGGTCAGGTAATTACGATTAAAGGTAAAAATGGCGAGTTATCTCGTGAAATAAATAAAGCTGTTGTTATTAATCAAGAAGAAGGCCAAATTACATTTGCGCCTCGTGACGGTTTTGCTGACGCTTGGGCACAAGCAGGTACTGCTCGCGCATTGATTAATGCAATGGTTATTGGTGTTACTGAAGGTTTTACTAAAAAACTTCAGCTAGTTGGTGTCGGTTATCGTGCACAAGTTAAAGGTAATACAATTGGTTTATCTCTTGGTTATTCACATCCAATTGATCATGAATTACCTGCAGGTGTAACAGCTGAATGTCCTTCTCAAACTGAAATCGTTCTGAAAAGTGCTGATAAACAGTTAATTGGACAAGTAGCTGCTGATATCCGTGCTTATCGTCGTCCTGAACCTTATAAAGGTAAAGGTGTTCGTTACGCAGATGAAGTTGTGCGTACTAAAGAAGCTAAGAAAAAGTAAGGTAACACTATGGATAAGAAATCAGCTCGTATCCGTCGTGCAACTAAAGCGCGTCGCAAGATGCATGAACTACTTGCAACTCGCTTGGTGGTTCACCGCACTCCGCGTCATATTTATGCGCAGATTATCGCACCAAACGGATCAGAAGTACTGGCAGCAGCTTCTACGTTAGAAAAAGCTATCAGTGAAAGTTTAAAATACACTGGAAACAAAGATGCAGCGGCAGCAGTTGGTAAAGCAATTGCAGAACGTGCATTAGCGAAAGATATCAAAGAAGTTTCATTTGATCGTTCAGGTTTCCAATATCATGGTCGAGTTCAGGCGCTAGCAGATGCTGCTCGCGAAGCTGGCCTACAGTTCTAAGGTAGGAGTTAAAGATGTCAAACATCGAAAAACAAGCTGGTGAACTGCAGGAAAAACTAATCGCAGTTAACCGAGTTTCTAAAACCGTAAAAGGTGGTCGTATTTTTAGTTTTTCTGCACTAACAGTGGTTGGTGACGGTAATGGCCGCGTTGGTTTTGGATATGGTAAAGCACGTGAAGTGCCAGCAGCAATCCAAAAAGCAATGGAAAAAGCACGTCGTAATATGATTAACGTTGCGTTAAATAACGATACTTTACAGCATCCAGTTAAAGGTGCTCACACAGGTTCTCGTGTTTACATGCAACCAGCATCAGAAGGTACTGGTATCATCGCCGGTGGTGCAATGCGTGCTGTATTAGAAGTTGCTGGTGTTCGTAACGTTCTAGCTAAAGCATATGGTTCTACTAACCCAATTAACGTGGTTCGTGCGACTATTGATGGCTTAGAAAATATGAAATCTCCAGAAATGGTTGCTGCTAAGCGTGGTAAAACCGTCGAAGAAATTTTGGGGTAATTAGCCATGGCAAAGACAATTAAAATTACACAAACTCGTAGTTCTATTGGCCGTCTACCGAAGCATAAAGCAACGTTAGTTGGTTTAGGATTACGTCGTATTGGTCATACTGTTGAACGTGAAGATACACCTGCAATCCGCGGTATGGTAAACCAAGTTTATTACATGGTTAAAGTTGAGGAGTAATAGTAATGCGTTTAAATACTTTATCTCCTGCTGAAGGTTCAAAGCATGCACCTAAACGTGTAGGTCGAGGCATTGGTTCTGGATTAGGTAAAACTGGTACTCGTGGTATTAAAGGTCAAAAATCTCGTTCAGGTGGTGGCGTACGTCGCGGCTTTGAAGGTGGTCAAATGCCTTTATATCGTCGTTTACCAAAATTTGGTTTTACCTCACGTAAAGCTCAAGTTACAGCTCAAGTTCGTCTTTCAGATTTAATGAAAGTTGAAGGTGATATTGTTGACCTAAATAGCTTAAAAGTCGCTAATGTGATTAATTCACAAATCGAGTACGCAAAAATTATGTTATCTGGTGAAGTAACTAAACCTGTAACTGTTCGCGGTATTCGAGTGACTAAAGGTGCTAAAGCTGCAATTGAAGCTGCTGGCGGAAAAATTGAGGAATAATTAGAAAGATGGCAAAGCAACCAGGATTAGATTTTCAAAGTACACGAGGCGGTAGCGGCGAGCTTAAAAGACGTTTATTATTTGTGCTTTTAGCGCTTATTGTTTTCCGTCTTGGTTCTTACGTTCCGGTTCCTGGTATTGATACTAAAGCGTTATCGGACTTACTAGAACAAGCATCATCTAATGGTATTGTAGGTATGTTCAATATGTTCTCTGGTGGTGCTTTAAGCCGTGCTTCAATTTTTGCTTTAGGGATAATGCCTTATATTTCTTCATCTATTATTGTGCAGTTATTAACGGCAATTAACCCTAAACTAGCAGAATTGAAGAAAGAAGGTGAATCAGGTCGTAAAAAAATCAGTCAGTACACCCGTTATGGCACATTAGCTTTAGCGATTGTACAAGCGGTTGGTATTGCGACTGGTTTACCGAATATTCCTGGTTACAGTCATGTTGTGATTAACCCAGGATTTTCTTTCTATTTTATTGCATCGATTAGCTTAGTTACTGGCACTATGTTTCTTATGTGGTTGGGTGAGCAAATCACGGAACGCGGTGTAGGTAATGGTATTTCTATCATTATCTTTGCTGGTATTGTGGCAAGTCTTCCTCATGCAATATATGAAACAATTGAACAAGCTCGTTCTGGTTCATTGCATCCGATTTTATTATTAGTCGTTGCAGCATTAGTGGTTGGTGTGACTTACTTTGTTGTTTTTGTTGAACGAGGTCAACGACGTATCGTTGTTAATTATGCACAAAGACAGCAAGGCCGTCGTGTGTATGCCGCACAAAGTACACATTTACCATTGAAGATTAATATGGCAGGTGTTATTCCTGCAATATTTGCTTCAACAATTATTATGTTACCATCAATGATGGCTTCTTGGTTCCAAGGAAATGGTGAAGGATGGAGATATATCTTTGTTCTTATTGGACAATATTTTTCTCATGATCAACCGTTATACATAATCTTTTTTGCAGCAGCGATTATTTTCTTCTGTTTCTTCTACACAGCATTGGTTTTCAATCCTAGAGAAACAGCAGATCAGTTAAAGAAATCTGGTGCATTTATTCCAGGTATCCGTCCAGGTGAACAAACATCGAAGTATATTGACAAAGTAATGACTCGTTTAACGCTAATTGGCGCTATTTACATTACTCTTGTATGTTTGGTACCAATGTTTATGACAAGTGCAATGAAAGTTCCAGTTCAATTTGGTGGAACATCGTTATTAATTGTAGTTGTTGTAATCATGGATTTTATGGCACAAGTACAGACTTTAATGATGCCAAATCGTTATGAGTCAGTGTTAAAGAAAGCGAATCTTAAAGGCTACGGCCGATAAGTTAGCCAGAAGTTACGGAGAAAAACATGAAAGTTCGTGCTTCAGTCAAGAAATTATGCAGAAATTGTAAAATCATTAAACGTAATGGCATTGTTCGTGTTATTTGCGTTGAAGGTAAACATAAACAACGTCAAGGCTAATTATTTGGTTGCGAAGTTGTAACTTTTGCATATTTTACTTGCCAAAGTATAGTAAAGCTGGCTAGAATAGCCAGCCTAAATTTATTTGTAAAATCGCTGTTTGAGTATCCTGAAAACGGGCTTTTCAGTATAGTGATTTTACTAAACATTAACAATAAAGGAGTGCATAGTGGCCCGTATAGCAGGCATTAACATTCCTGATCAGCAACATGCTGTAATTGCATTACAAGCAATTTATGGTATCGGAAATACCCGCGCTAAGACAATTTGTGCTGAAGCTGGTATTCCAGAACATGTTAAGATCAGAGAACTATCTGAAGATCAGATTGAAAAGTTACGTGAACAAGTCGCTAAATTCACAGTTGAAGGTGATTTACGTCGTGAAGTAACTATGAGTATCAAGCGTTTATTAGACCTTGGTTGTTATCGTGGCATGCGTCACCGTCGTGGACTTCCGGTTCGTGGTCAACGCACTAAGACTAACGCTCGTACCCGTAAGGGACCGCGTAAGCCAATCAAGAAATAATTGAGGTATAATTAAATGGCAAAGACACCTGTTCGTACACGTAAACGTGTTAAAAAGCAAGTTTCTGATGGTATAGCTCATATTCATGCATCATTTAACAATACAATCGTAACTATTACCGATCGTCAAGGTAATGCGTTGGGTTGGGCAACCGCTGGTGGTTCTGGTTTCCGTGGCTCTCGTAAGTCAACACCTTTTGCAGCTCAAGTAGCAGCAGAACGTTGTGCTGAAGCCGTCAAAGATTACGGAATCAAGAATCTGGAAGTTATGGTAAAAGGACCTGGTCCTGGTCGTGAGTCAACAATTCGTGCATTAAATGCAGCGGGTTATCGCATCACTAATATTACTGATGTTACTCCGATTCCTCATAACGGTTGTCGTCCACCAAAGAAACGTCGTGTTTAATTTTGTTAAACATTGAATGTTTAGGATTATTGGAGAAATAAAATGGCAAGATATTTGGGACCAAAGCTCAAATTAAGTCGTCGTGAAGGTACAGATTTATTCCTTAAATCTGGAGTCCGAGCGGTTGATAGTAAATGTAAATTAGAACAAGCTCCTGGACAACATGGTGCGCGTAAACCGCGTTTATCAGATTATGGTGTTCAGTTACGCGAAAAACAAAAAGTTAGACGTATTTATGGAATTCTAGAGCGTCAATTCCGTAATTACTACAAAAATGCAGCACGTATTAAAGGTAATACAGGTGAAAACCTACTTGCTCTTTTAGAACGTCGCTTAGATAACGTTGTTTATCGTATGGGATTTGGTGCAACTCGCGCTGAAGCTCGTCAATTAGTTAGTCATAAAGCTGTTCTTGTTAATGGTCACGTTGTGAACATCGCATCTTATCAAGTTTCACCTGAAGATGTTATCAGTGTTCGCGAAAAATCAAAAAAACAAGCACGTATTAAAGCCGCTTTAGAGTTAGCTGAACAACGTGAAAAACCAACATGGTTAGAAGTTGATGCTAGCAAAATGGAAGGTGTATTTAAACGCTTACCAGAACGTTCAGATTTATCTGCTGACATCAACGAACATTTGATCGTCGAACTTTACTCTAAGTAAAGTTTAGCACTTAAGAGAGGACATAATGCAGGGTTCTGTAACAGAGTTTTTAAAACCTCACCTAGTTGATGTTGTTCAATACAGTCAAACTCATGCTAAAGTGACTTTAGAGCCACTTGAGCGTGGTTTTGGTCATACTTTAGGTAATGCACTACGCCGCATTTTATTATCATCTATGCCGGGACATGCAGTAACCGAAGTTGAAATTGACGGTGTTCTGCATGAGTACAGTACTAAAGAAGGCGTTCAAGAAGATGTGCTTGATATTTTGCTTAATTTAAAAAAATTAGCGGTTCGAGTGCATAATAAAGATGATGTTATGCTGACTTTAAATAAATCAGGTATTGGTGCTGTAACTGCATCAGATATCACTCATGATGGTGATGTTGAAATTGTTAATCCTGATTTAGTAATTTGTCATCTTACTGATGCCAATGCTTCAATTAGTATGCGTATTCGTGTACAACGAGGACGTGGTTATGTCCCTGCTTCTGCTCGAGTTAAGTCAGAAGATGAAGAGCGACCTATCGGTCGTCTATTAGTTGATGCATGTTATAGTCCAGTTGAGCGTATCGCCTATTCTGTCGATGCCGCTCGTGTGGAACAACGTACCGACTTAGATAAACTTGTTATCGATATGGAAACTAATGGTACTATCGATCCAGAAGAATCTATTCGTCGTGCATCTACTATTTTGGCTGAACAACTTGAAGCTTTTGTTGATTTACGTGATGTACGTCAACCAGAAGTCAAAGAAGATAAACCGGAATTTGATCCAATTCTTTTACGTCCAGTAGATGACTTGGAATTAACTGTTCGGTCTGCTAATTGCTTAAAAGCAGAAGCAGTTCATTATATTGGTGATTTAGTGCAACGTACTGAAGTTGAGTTGCTTAAAACTCCTAATCTTGGTAAGAAATCACTTACTGAAATTAAGGATGTGCTCGCATCTCGTGGTTTATCTTTAGGCATGCGTCTTGAGAATTGGCCACCAGCAAGTATTGTTGAAGACTAAGATAAAATTTATAAGAAGGATAAAGTTATGCGCCATCGTAAAAGTGGTCGTCAACTGAACCGAAATAGCAGCCATCGTCAAGCAATGTTTCGTAACATGACTAGTTCACTTGTTGAACATGAAATCATCAAAACTACATTGCCTAAAGCAAAAGAGTTGCGTCGTGTTGTTGAACCGTTAATTACGCTAGCCAAAAGCGATAGCGTAGCTAATCGCCGTTTGGCATTTGCTCGTATCCGTGATAAAGATACAGTGAAAAAATTATTTTCAGATTTAGGTCCACGTTTTGCTACCCGTCCAGGTGGTTATGTACGTATTCTTAAATGTGGTTTCCGTGATGGAGATAATGCTCCAATGGCTTATATTGAATTAGTTGATCGCCCTGCAGTAGAAGCAGAAGCAGCAGCTGAATAAATAATTAAAGCTTAAACTAAAACCGGCTAAATAGCCGGTTTTTTATTATCTAGATATTACCAATTTGAGTATTTTTATTTAATTATCACATATAAGTCTTTTTTTATATCATTTTTAAAACTTAATATAAGTTATTATTGATATTTACTCAGTTAAATTATAGTTTTAATATTATCAAACTAGTTTTAAGTAAAGTAGTAGTAAGATGATTAATGTTAAACGAAATGGCGAATGGATTTTAGTACTAGTTACTATGTTAGCTGCAGTTGGTTGAGTTTCTTCAAAAGAAGCAATTTTAGAAATGCCTCCTTTAGCTTTTATGGGATTGTGATTTCTTTCTTCCTCTATTATTTTATTTGTAGTCTGTTTAAGTACTAAACAACGAATCAATCTTACACATTTACCTAAAGCAATAATAACTGGCTGTTTGCAATCAACTAATGTTATTTTATGGATATTAGCAATAAGTATTGGCGGACAATTAGGTGAAGGCTCTTTTATTATGAGTTTATCGGTGTTAATGGCTCCAATTGTTGGTTGGTTCTTTTTTAGAGAAAGGCCATTAGTTATATTTTGGCTCTCATTACCGATTGCTATTGTTGGTCTTGCTTTTTTGTCTTTATCAAATGGTTGGCATTTAAATGTTAATCAACTCTGGTTTTTAATTTCTGCATTAGCTCAAGCAATATTTTTTGTTTTTAATAGTCGATTAGTCCAAAAAATAGCAATTTTGCCATTAATTTGTGTACAAATGCTTTGTACTGGCACGGCAAGCCTAATTATATCTGTATTTACTGAGAGTTGGCCGTCAAGCATCAGTTTAATCACTTTAATGTGGCTTATCGTTAGTATTGTTATTGCTACAATTTTACGATTTGCTTTGCAATTTGTTGGACAGAAATACGTACCTGTAAGCAATGCAGCAATAATCATGATTTTAGAGCCTGTATTTACAACTTTGGCTGGCGTAATTGTTGATTTGGAACCTATGCCATGGACAAAATGGGTTGGTTGCTTCTTGATTTTAATTTCTCTGCTTTCTTATCGAGGGTATAATTTTATTGGTAAAAAGTAGATTTTAGAGTCCCTCGAATTATTAAACTCGTAGTTAATAGTGAGGAGGCGGAGTTTCTTCTGATAAATTAGCAATATTTGAGGTTTGTGTAGCTTGTAACTTTTGTGACAATAACATTAATTGTTCTTTAAGTTTGCTGATATCTGCTTGAAGATTAATAACCATTTGATTGAGTTCCTCAATGGTCATTTCTTGGAATGCGACTTTAGTTTCTAATAATTCCAGTTGTTGGTTCATAGTTTATTCATTAATTGGTTTAGTAATTTTATATTGTAAGTAAAAGTAATTATAAAATCCATCCTCGTTCTGCAAAAGAAACGTACTCTCCCTTACCAATCACAAGGTGATCAACAATGCGAACATCTATTAATTCACAAACTTGTTCAATTTTCTTTGTTAATATCCGGTCAGCTTGACTTGGTTCAGCCAATCCTGATGGATGATTATGAGCTAAAATTAATGCTGCTGCATTATGTTGTAATGCCCGTCTAGCTACTTCTCTCGGATGAACCTCTACACAATTATAGGTTCCAACAAACATCTCTTCAGAAGTAATGACATGATGCTGATTGTCTAAAAATATCACCATAAAAATTTCACGATCTTTATCCATTAAGCGACTAGCTAGGTAATGATGGGTCAAGCTTGGCGATGTTAAGTAATTTTCATGGCTTATTTTAACTTTCAAATAACGATTAGAAAGTTCAACAACCGCTTTTAACTGAGTATATTTTGCAGTTCCAAGACCTTGCTTTTTACAAAATTCGTCGTGGCTAGCATTTATTAAATGATAAAATGAGCCAAATTCATTTAATAACTTTTGCGATAAATCTAGAACAGGTAAATTACGTATACCTGTGCGTAAGAAAAGGGCGAGTAATTCCGCATCAGATAGTGTTTCGACACCAAATAGTAATAATTTTTCTCGAGGCATTAAGGTGGTTTTTTTTTCTGACATAATTGGATTCTTGTTATTTACACAAAATGTGATTATTAGCTATCTTGTGAAAAATAATAAGTAGATATATATAACGTTGTGAACTAGCTCGCAGTAATGAAATTATTTTTACAGCAAATAAAAAAAGCGCTTGTTAGCGCTTTTTAACTGGTTATTTATTCGAAAATTAATGACAGCCACATCCGCCGTGACCACCGCCACAACAACCGCTTTCTTCTTCATCTTCATCATGATCATGTCCGCCACAACCGCAGCCACCATGCCCGTGATCGTGACCGTGTGCACCATGAATATGTCCATGCGATATTTCATCTGGTGTTGCTTCACGAATTGCCAATACTTCGACATTGAAATTTAGATCTTGACCTGCCAGCATATGATTTCCATCGATAGTTACACTATCGCCATCAATTGCAGTAATTTCAACAGGTAAAGAGCCTTGATCAGTGTCAGCAAAAAAACGCATACCGACTTCAAGTTCGTCAACACCAACAAAAACGTCTCGTGGCACATTTTGTACTAGTGCATCATTGAAATCACCATAAGGATTAACTAGTTCAACGTCAAATTTATCACCAACTTGATGGCCTTCTAAGGAATTTTCAAGATCTTGTAATAAGTTTCCTGCACCATGTAGATATTCGAGCGGTGCAACTGTTGTTGCTTCATCAACTAAAACACCATCTTTAGTACGAACTTGATATGCTAAACTTACCACTGTGTTTTTTGCTATTTTCATGTTTTCTCCAACAAACTGTTACTGAGCAAATGGTGTTAGATTTTAACGGAAAAAAATCCATCTGTATGCTATTTTTTCGTATTTTAACAAGTTTTGCTAATGTTTTATTTTGTGAAGTACTTTTGTTTCAAGAGACCGATTTTAATTGGTAAATAATAGTTGGATAGCTAGTTGAAATCAATTAAGCTGATAGTGTGAATTTTACACAGTATTTTATTGTAGCTAATATTAAATTATTGCTAATGACTAAACATAGTGAGGAAAGGGGGATTTTATGTTGAAAGTTAATGATTATTTTGAAGGGAAAGTGAAATCTATCGGCTTTGAAAATGGTTCTACCGGTAAAGTCTCTGTTGGTGTGATGTTACCAGGTGAATATATTTTTAATACTGATAATCCAGAGGAAATGACCGTCATAACCGGTTCACTTAAAGTGTTATTGCCTACAGCAAATGATTGGCAAATATTTGAAGCTGGCCAAGTTTTTCATATTGCTAAAGAAAGCAAATTCGATGTTCGGGTATCAGAACCAACAGCTTATTTGTGTCGTTACCTCGCAAAATAAAGATACATCAATGTGTTAAAAATAATATTATTAAATTAACCATTGGATTCTACATTACGATTTATATTCTATTGTAAAATTTGATCATATGTTATTTGGGTAATGATAATTTATTAGATTTTTAAGGTTCTATAAAATAGACTTAATGATTATTAAATCATCATTATTATTGTATTTTAATTGTTAAAAAGTGATAGATAATTTTTAGAATTAAGATACTGAGCTTTTAATTTAGATTAGCTGATATAGCAAGAATTTACAAATAAAATGGATTAGTAACAATTTTATGTTTTGAATTAGACAGCAATATCAATTTACTCTATACAAAAGTTTGATTATCTAGAGGTTAAGATAAAAAATATCACGGTGATAAATTAAAAAAATAAGGTGTCAGTTATTCATTCTGGCACCTTATTTACATTTAAGTTTATATTATTTAAGTTCTAATTCATTCATAGCGGCGATACTAAACCCACCATCTACATGAATAACTTCACCGGTAATACCTGAAGATAGGTTTGAACATAAGAATGCTGCTGAATTACCCACATCTTCGATGGTTACTGTACGACGAATAGGGGTAACTGATTCACAATGTGATAACATCTTTTTAAAATCTTTAATACCTGATGCAGCTAAAGTACGAATAGGTCCAGCTGAAATCGCATTTACACGTATACCTTCAGGTCCCATTGCATTTGCCATATAGCGTACATTTGCTTCTAAAGATGCTTTGGCAAGGCCCATAACATTATAGTTAGGAATTGCACGTTCAGCACCTAGATAAGAAAGAGTAACTAATGCTGAATCAGGATTAAGCATTGAACGACAAGCTTTAGCCATAGCTACAAAGCTATAAGAACTGATATCGTGGGCAATAGCAAAACCTTCTCGAGTTACCGCATTAACATAATCACCATCTAATTGATCTCCTGGCGCAAACGCAATAGCATGTACAAAACCATCAAATTTGTCCCATGTTTTTGCTAGCTCAGTAAATAATGATGTGATGCTGTCATCATGTGCAACATCACAAGGTAAAACGATATTAGAATTAAAATCAGCAGCAAACTCTTCAACACGGCTTTTTAATTTCTCGCTTTGATAAGTAAAGGCTAATTCTGCGCCTTCTCGATGCATTGCTTTTGCAATACCATAAGCGATAGAACGGTTGCTTGCAACGCCGGTAACCAGAATGCGTTTACCTGTTAAAAATCCCATAAATTATTCCTCTAATATTTTTACTATATAGTCTAGAATGCTGATGATTATATGTTGATATAGTTAACTTCGCTACTATAAATTTATTTTTTAATTGGTTATTTGCTTTTTTTATTTTAGTCGCAAATAGTTATAGTTAATTTGAATCGTAATTGACAATTATTGTTTATGATAAGGTAAGCCATAAACTATTTTAATATATTACAGGGCATTGCCCTGTAATAAGTTTGGTTATTTTTTCGGTAATAATATAAATATTTTAGGGTTTTGACCTATCAATTTTTGCGCAAGTTCGTTGACGGTTTCTAATGAAATATCTTCAACTTGTGTTAATTGTTGATTTAATTGTACAAAATTACCATCATCTGTTGCTGTTTGAGCGATGGCAGTACTCCAATATTGTGCACTTTTTTGTTGTTCTCTGTAATCTTCTTTCCATGCTTTTTTCGCTATGCTGAGCTCTTGAAGATTAATACCATGTGAACGAATATTGTCCATAACTTGATTAACTAAGGATTTAATTTCATTGACCCGTTTAGGATCGGTGGTGAAATTAAGTCTAGCAAGGTAGTAAGATTCTGGTTTCTTGATTATCTGCTCTGAAAAAATAATAGTATAAACACCAGAGTTTTGTTCTCGAATAGCAGTATGTAAGCGAGCATTTACAACTTTATCAAGCAAATTTAAAGCAAGTTGATTGTTTTGACTCCAATCTGCTTCACTTGTATACAATAGACTTACCATTGCTTTATCACTGGTACCATATGGATAATTAAATTGCATTGGCTTGTTAATTGGCGTGATATGATTGTTATGCCAATGTAACTTAGTGGAATTACCGTTAATCCCTGCAAGCCATTTTACAGTTAATGCTTTTAGTTGCTTTGTATCTACATTACCAGAAATCGTTAAAACCATCGAATTTGGTGATGAGTAAAGCATTTGATAAGTCGATTGTAATTGTGTGCTAGTAAAGTGACGCCATTTACCATTTGGATGAACCATTAAACGTTGACTATTATTAAATGTATTTTTATGGATAAAATCTAAAAATTTTCTTTCTATTGGTAATTTATTTTGCATCAACATCGCATTTTGCTGTGCTAATGACAATTTTTGTGAATTAAATTGTGGCGCTGTTAATTTTAAATAGAGTATAGAAAATAACGTTTCTAATTGATCATCGGTTGTACTACCTTGAAAACCATGATGTAGAAGCTCAGCATAAGGTTTTAATTCTCCATATTGCCGTAATTCTTTACTGCTATAATTGCCATAACCGCTGAGTTCAGCTAATTGCTGAGACCAAGTTACTGCTCCTAATTGTGAATTAGCATCTAATGATTGACCGCCTGGAATTCTTAAATTGATTTGGATATTATCAGTTAATTTTTGATTTGGGTATACAATAACCCTCATACCATTATTAAGAATCCACTCTTCGCTATCAAGCTCTTTTAATGCATTTGTTTTAACGATAGTACCTTGTACTGGAGGTGCAATAATTAAGGGTTTATTTTGAGTTTGATAAGAAAATTCACTCAGTTGAGTATCATCTTTATGTCGAGTTGCTTCCCATAGTGCAACAATAGCACTTTGTGATATTATTTTTTTATCATTATCAGGTCCGATAATTGCAAGGCGTAAATGACTTTGCTCTAAACGACGAGAAATAACTTGTTTAAGCTTTTCCGGCGTTATTTGATTAATAATTGATTGTGTTATAGCTAATTGCTGTTTTTTATTTATCATTGGCATTTGGTATTCGACTGCGGTGGTTAAGCGTTCAGCTAATTGGTTATTACGATAATTATTTTCACTTGCTGCTTGTTGTGATAATTTGGTTAATATCTGTTTAGTGGCCTGTTCGTACTCTTTTTTAGATACAGGTATTATCGCTAATCGTTGCAGCTCATCAAACATTAATTGTAGGGTTTCTTGATAATGATTTTGATTTGGAATAGCAAATAGTAGGTATTGTATTCTTTTTTCATCTAATAAAACACTTTGCTCTTTCACTTGAGCTAGTTGCAATTTTTGATTTTCAGTAATCAATTGCAGGCGTTTATTTAGAATAGATAGCCAAATTTGATCTACAATATCATCAGTCATTCCTTGTGAAGTATTTAATGGTGCAATAGCATCGCGTTGCAGCATAATTTGGATCAATCGTTGTCCTTGCTCTGCATCAAATATCATTTTAACTAGCGGAGTCGGCTGAGAAGAAAATTGTCGTAAAGATGGTATATCTACTGGTGAGTTTCCTTTATCTGCAACACCAAAATATTTGTTTATCTCTTGGCGTATAGATTGTTCATTAAATTGGCCAACTACAATTAAGCTCATTCTTTGTGGTTGATACCATTTTTGATAAAAAGTTTTAGCTTCTTCAACCGGACTATTTTTGATTAAAGATAACGATCCAATAGGTGAGCTATTAGCGTATAAACTTCCTTGGTAACGTAATTGATCGAGTTGTTCATTAATTCGATAAGCAACACCTTGTCGTAAGCGCCACTCTTCGACAATTACATTGCGTTCTTGATTAAAATCTGCAGGATCAAATGAGATATTATAAGCCCAGTCTGCCATTACCTGTAGACCAGTTTGAATGGCTTGTGGATTGGTTGGTAATGATAATTTATATATTGTAGAGTTAAAACTAGTAACGGCATTAATATGCGCTCCAAATGTTATACCATATTTTTCTAACTGTTTCCGGCTTGATTGGTTAGGGAAGTTTTTTGTACCTTTAAATGCCATATGTTCAACAAAATGTGCTAGCCCTTTTTGCTGTTCTGTTTCTTGCACTGATCCACTATGGACAACTAATCTTAATTCAGCGTTATCACTCTGTTTTGGCATTAAAATTACTGTTAAACCATTATCCAATTGATAACGTTTTATCATGGGATCTTGTGGGAGTGATGTGCTTTGTACACAGGCTGTTAGTACAAATAAAACACAACAAACAATCAAATTTTTCATTTTTCGTCCTATAAAAATACTTTAGATATTGTTATCTATATAAATATCTACAATGTTTTATTAATATTAATTACTTGGTTAACTAATGGCTCTAATTCATTTTGATGTGAAACTAATACTATCGCACTATGTGTTAACGTTTTTTTTAAGCGATCTATCATGATTATTGCACTGTCAACATCTAGCCATGATGTGATTTCATCAAGTAATAATAAGTCAGGTTTATTCAGGTATAACCTAGCAAATAATAATCGTTGCTTTTCACCGCCAGATAATCTTATTTCCCAGTTATCTTCTTTTTCTAGCTCATGATTTAGCTCTGTTAATCCTGCAAACTCTAATGCTTTTTCTAATTCATTTTGATTATAAACATTGGCATTTTGTGGATAACTTATTAGATCAGCTAATTTGCCAAAACCAATATAACTTTTTTGTGGTAACCAAATATAGTTATCTGTCCGATTTATCGATCCAGAAAAATGAGGCCAAAATCCAGCTAAACTTTTTAATAATGTTGATTTACCACTTCCTGATACACCTTTTATTAGTAATGATTGTCCCGCTTTTAATTGGCAAGAGATGGAAACTAATGGGAAATTATTAGTATTCATGACTTGTAAATTAGCTACCTTTAATAGATAGTTAGATTCTAAATCATCATTTTTTATATTAGGTTCAATTGGTTCTTCTAGTAATATGGCAAAATTATAAAGTCTTGTTACTGTTGCTTGCCATACTGCGATATCTTTATAACTGAAAATAAACCAGCTTAATGCGCTATTGAGTTGAGTGAATGCCATCCTAATTTGCATCAATCCACCTAATTGGATTGCACCGCTAATAAATTTAGGTAAAGCAAAAAATATTGGAGCTAATGATGAGATGTGGCTAAAGCCATTGACGAAAAACAGCAAGTTTCGTTCTTTATTGATCAACTGGTACCAATTGCGGATGATAGCTGAAAAATGGTGTTGTAGTTTTGTTTGTTCTTGCTCCTGTGCATGCTGCCCAGCAATGTTATCACTATTATCGCGACATCGAATTAGGGCACTACGATAGTTTGCTTCATTTTTTTGTTTTTCAACATTAATACCATGTAGTTTTCTACCAATTAAATGGGTAATTAATATACCAAAAGTGACGTATAAAAGGCAGACGAAAAACATATAACCAGGTATGGTTATTGTGACGTCAAACAAGGTGAATGAAATTGATCCTGATAAATTCCATAGGATCATTGAAAACGAAACAAAAGTGAATGTTGATGTTAAAAAAGAAATGAGTAGACCTAATGATTGCGAAATTAATAGATGTATATCTTCAGCAATACGTTGATCTGGATTATCAGGTTCAAGTTGTCGATTTTGTAAATGGTAATGCTGCCCATTTTTTGACAGCCATTTTTGGGTAATATGCACTGTCATCCAATTACGCCATTTTATTAATAATTTTTTTCTTAAATAATCAGCATAAACAACTAATAAAATGAGAATGGCAATCAATAGAATGAATTGTAATAATAAACTGTAAATAGTAGTACTATCAAGACGTTGTAAAGCATCAAAGAACTTACCATTCCATTCATTGATTAAGACATTAAACCAGATTGATGTTAAACTCAATCCAATAGTAACAATTAGTAATAACCAAGCGACCATTGATTGTGATGATCGCCAAAAAGGTTTAACTAAAAAATAAAATTGTTTTAACTTGCTCACGATCTTATTATTTCTATTAAGTTACTTAAAAAACAAAATGATAAATGATGTCTAGACTAGAAATCATAGCCGATTTGCATCCAAAATTGGCGACCTATATCATAAGAATTTAAGATAATAGGGTTGCCATTAGCGTCAACACCATAATTATATCGATCAGTTACATTGCGTTTATTTAATAAATTATTGACTTCCAATGACATATTCGCACCATAAGCAAAACTCGGTTTCCATAGCATTTTTACATCCCAACGAAATGTACTACCAAAATCTTCACGATCATAACGTGCTAATTGGCCTTTGTCTGGATCCCATTTGTATGAGCTTTCATATCTCACAGCTTGAGAGCGTTGAGCATGCCATTGGAACTGATTATAAATTGACAGGTCATAATCAGGAAACGCAGTCGTAAGCTCTAAATTAAATCTTAATGGAAGATTAAAATCAGTTGCTGGTAATTTGGACGCTTTAATAACTTTCCCATTATAATAAACATAATCTTTATTAATTCTTCCTCCGGCAGCATCATAATGAGCATAACCTACTTTTGGTGTATTACTCTGATTTTTTTCCCAGATAATCGATGCTTTTAAGGTATTTTCAGTTGTAGCGATCTTCCATTTTTCAGGATTAGTTACACTAATAGCAAAACTGTTATGTTCACTTTTACCTGTATTGTCAAATTTGCGTACCGAAGATCTAGCATATTTAGGTTTACTGACTACTTCGTCACGGCTATTACGGTGTACATATTCAAATTTCCACAGTGTATCAAGAATTTTTTGTTCAATACCAAAGTTAATTTCATCACTGTAAGGTGTAGAAAGATGATTTAAACCTTCAAAATCAGTTTCGTTTATCCACTTATCATCAATGACATCACCTGGCTTACATCCGTAACAGTTATATAATCCACCATTTTGTGCACCATATAATGCATAGCCCATCATTGTTCTACCGTAATAGCGGTTATAACCAGCAATTAAATTAGTCTGTTTAGTACCAAATAGGTCATAGGTTGTCGCTATTCGTGGAGCGACATTATAATTTTTCACAAAATTGTCGTAGTCAACCCGTATTCCTGGTTGTAAGGTTAAACGGTGATAGGTGATAGTATCGTCAGCATAAAGTGCGTAGTTTTTATAATCTGCACTATAAGTCCCTTTCTTAAAGGCATTGATCATCCAATTCTTCCAGACATCATTATAATTAACAAAGTTATATCTAAAAAAGTCTTTATTACGGATATAAGATGCGTTTGTTTTTTTGAATTCAAATCCAGATTTTGGTTGATGTATCGTGTTACCCCAATTAATTGGTGTAAATGTGAATTTACCTTTTAATTCGGTATTTTTTTGTTTAGTTTTTAAATCACCAATACCACCAGATTGTTTTTCAAAGTTTTCATCTTGTTCTATCCAATTTTCATAACGATAAGAAACATAATATTTTTGGTCATCTTTACGTTTATCTTCTAGCACTTGGTAACCGGTAGTCAATTCTAATTCACCTAAATCTTGTTGCGAAGTTAACTGTAATGATGAGCCAATGCCAGTATGGTTAGTTTTAAATCCAGAATTAGCAACATTGGCAGAAAATGAATAGTCCTGGTAATTAGAATAATTTACTGACCAATCTAAATAGGTATTATCTGTCATATACCAACTAAATTTAGATAAGTAGTTATTGGATGTTCGTGTTTGATCTTTATAGCCACCAGCAGCTTCAATATCTGCAATTTCGTTTGATGAGTCTAGAATAATTGCTTCACCGCGATAAGCGTAAGATGAAATATCTGATTCTTTTCGAGAAGCGGAGAAAACAAAACCTAAATTATCAGTGATACCAGATTCAAACCATCCGCCAAAGTTTTCTTTTTTATAATGTGGTTGAAAACGATTTGGTCGGTTTGAAGTATTTTGTGTAGGACTAAAATCAACACGTTTATCGGTATGTATTTTATTCCAAGCTGAACGAGTAGTATTGTAGTAAACACTACCTCCTGTAGTATATTTCCAACGACGTCCGGTAACATCAATAACACCGCCAGTAAATCCACCATATTCCACAGGAATGTTCTTATCATAAACTTTGACATTATCGATTAAACGACTGTCAATATATAGACCTTGCTCATCAGAATTAATACGTGTAGCCGTAATATCATCATTAGGATTTGACGGATCAATATCGTTGTTAAAACTAATACCATCTAGCATAAAATTATTTTGATAGCTTGATGCGCCATGAATTGTAACTTTAGAGGGTTTGATTTCCCCTTGTTGATTGCCATTATTGCTGCTATTTGATACTTGAATTGACGGTAATGTTTTTAAAATATCGGTAATATTGCCGTTACCCATTGTACCGGTACGAATTTCTTCTGATGTAATAAGTTCTGGTTGTGATGCTATAGGATTGGAGTTAAATTTTGCTTTTACAACCATAACCTCTTTTTTATTATCCTCTTTATTTTCTTCAGTTAGTACTTCTTTGTTATCTTGATGTTTTTTTTCATCTTGAACATCTTTGGCTTGAATATAAATTGGAAATAATAAACAACAGAAGATTGAGTAGATTTGATAAGGTTTACACATGATAAATTTAATGATAACTAATTTAAATAAGAATGGATCTTATTATCATTATCATTTAAATCAATTTAATTTGACAGAAATGTGACATATATCACATTTTTTATGCATAACTATGTATTATGTCTTTATTAAATAAAAGTTTTTAAAAAAAGTTGTTGAATTGACTAATAGTTGACTATAATAGTCAACTATTATGTGATTTTATTAATGGTATTGTGATGAAAAATTTAGTTTGTTATAAAACGTTACCTATTTGGGATGTTAATACTTTACCAACTTTGTTTCGCGAAAAGCATAATACACAAATAGGTACATGGGCGAAATTAAACATTATTAAAGGTTATGTGAATTTTGATATGTTAACCGAACAGGGAGATATTATCTCTCAGCATATTTTCGATGTTGATCATCAACCTCCATTTATTTTGCCTCAACAATGGCATCGAATTGCGCAAGTATCTGATGATCTACAGTGTCAACTGGCTTTTTATTGTCAACCTGAAGATTATACCCAGAAAAAATATCAAATGACGAAAACGCATTCTGATGTGTTAGATGTTTGTCAAATTATTCAAGCAGGAAAAGCTTTAGATTTAGGGTGTGGTTCTGGTCGTAATTCACTTTTTTTGCAACTACTTGGTTTTGATGTTGATGCTGTTGACAAATCGGAGATGAGTATCAGTAATTTACAACAAATTATTGCCAATGATGATCTATCTCATATCAAGGCATCTATTTATGATATAAACCAAGCTAATCTTAAAGGTAATTACGATTTAATTATTTCAACAGTTGTAATGATGTTTCTACAACCAGATCGAATTCCTGATATTATTGATAATATGCAAACTATAACCAAAACGGGCGGTTATAATTTAATTGTATGTGCCATGTCAACAGACGATTTTCCTTGTTCAGTCGGGTTTTCATTTACGTTTAAAGAGAATGAATTACGTAATTATTATCAAGATTGGGATATTCTAAAATATAATGAAGATGTTGGCGAATTGCACAAGACGGATATTAATGGTAACCGGATAAAACTTCGTTTTGCGACTTTACTAGCAAAAAAACGATAATATTACAGGATATCATCCTGTAATATTTTGTTTTTGACTATTGATTACTACCTAGTATTTTACCCACTTCAAACCAAGATTTACGAGAATTTAGTAGGTCTTGGGCGGACATTGGTTTTTTACCTGCTGGTTGTAATATTGTCATGTTTAATGATCCATCACTTGTGGCAATACAAATTCCTTTCTTATCCGCCTGTAAAATGGTGCCAACGGGTTGATTATGTTGAGTTGCCATAACTTGAGCTTGCCAAACTTTTATAGGTTCACCATTTACTTCAAAGTAACTAACTGGCCAAGGGTTAAATGCTCGCACACATCGTTCCAGTTGTATTGCTGATAAATTCCAATCTAATTTAGCCTCTTGTTTAGATAATTTTTCTGCATAAGTGGCTTGTGATTGTTGTTGCTTTTCTGGTTTAATTTTTCCTTGATTAATCAGTGTTAGTGTCTCAAGTAATGCTTGTGGCCCTAATTTAGCTAACTTTTCATATAGTGTTGCACTGGTGTCAGACGGTTCAATTGGGCATGCTAACTTATAAAGCATATCACCAGTATCAAGTCCGGCATCCATTTGCATAATGGTGATACCTGTTTCACTATCTCCAGCCCAACACGCACGCTGAATTGGCGCTGCACCTCGCCATTTAGGCAATAAAGAACCATGGACATTTAAACATCCAAGTTTTGGCATATCAAGTACTGCTTGAGGTAAAATTAATCCATAAGCAACCACAATCATAATATCGGCATTAAGATTGGCAATGACGTGCTGATTTTCTATGGTTTTGAGTGTGGTTGGTTGATAAATGGAAAGATTGTTTTCGATTGCTAATTGTTTTACAGGGCTTGCCGTTAACTTATTTCCTCGACCTGCGGGTCTATCTGGTTGACTGAAGACGGCGATGACATTATGGTTTGAGTCAATTAGGGCTTTTAAATGTGTGGCAGCAAAATCAGGTGTACCTGCAAAAATAATATTTAAGGGTTTAGTGGCTTGTAACATGTGCAATATATCCATAATCAAAATATTATGGATATTATACTTTAAATTAAATTAAGAATCTGCAACCACAAAAATGAGTTTTTAATATCTATCACTTTTGGATTGTATAAAAGTATTGACTGAGTTATAGCGGTAAGTTACGTTCAATCATGCCTTGTTTGTAAAGTTCGTAGGTGTTAGAGAAGATTTTTTTGTATAAAAAATAATAAAAAATTCCACCAAAAACGCCACCACAAAATATGCCGGTGACAATTGCAAGGATAATAAGTTTTGATTTATTATCCTTGCTAACCTTCATATTATTGTACATTTTGGTTAATCTTTCATCTGTCAGCTTACTATTCTTTATTGTTGATTTTACTACGAACATGTATAATTTCATTAATAGATAAATAAATGTGCAAAAAATTAAAATAATACATGACATTATACCTATAAACATTAAAAATTGTTGAGCATTACTCATTTTCTAAAACCTTATTCCTTAAATTAGCTGGTCATCCAGACACTTTATAGTAACCATAAAATATAGTTTAATAAATATTTTTTTACTTAGAATGGGAAGAAAATTGGCACTAATGCTATATCAACGGCCATCACTAGAAAAGTTAATGGTAGGCCAATTTTAACAAAATCACTAAAGCTATATCCTCCTGGAGCCACTACCATTGTTTTAACTGGTGATGAAACAGGTGTAATAAATGAAGCTGATGTTGCAATCGCCACTGTCATAGCAAATGGATAAGGCGAATAGCCAAATTTTATGGCTAAATCAATCGCAATTGGCGCAATCAAAATTGCTGTTGCGGTATTCGAAATAAATAATCCTACCGTTGAGCACAATAAAAAGATAAAGGTTAACACCATATAAGGACCAAACGATCGTAAATGAATTTCAAGCCATTCCGAGATTAATGAAATTCCTCCCGTTTTATTTAAAGCTACTGCGAAAGGCATCATACCAATAATAAGAATTAATGTTGGCCAATGAATTGACTTATAGGCATTAGCCATATCGATACAACGAGTTGCTCCCATTAATAGGCAGGCAATAAGTGCAGCAACCACATTTGGAACAATTCCAGTAACCATTAAAATTATCATCAAGGCTAGATTAAATAGTGCTACATAAGCTTGCGAGCTAGCGGGGGCAACATCATCAATATCTGATGGATAATCTAACACCACAAAATCACTAGTACGAGTTTGAAGTTTTTGGATTGATCCCCAATCACCGCAAACTAATAACGTATCACTCATTTCTAAGCGTTCTTGGAATAAGTTATTTGTCTCAACCGGAGCATGATTTCGCCAAATACCAATCACGGTTAAAAAATATTTACTTCTAAAATCTATCTCATTAAGCGTTTTACCGCATAATGATGATTCTGGTAGTAATGCTACCTCGGCCATACCAACTTCTTTTACTTGTTCAGAAAAATATTCACCACGTAGAATTTTGGGTTCAAGATTATTGGTCGTTAAAAATGTACGATAATCAGCTTCGGAATGGGACATATCCAACAAAAGAATATCGTTTTCTCTAAATTCGGTAGAACCGTTAACCGGAATGAGGACTTTTTGAAACTTTCGCCAACGCTCGATACCAATAACATTTACCCCGTGCTCACTACGTAAATGTAAACCGTCAATAGTTCGACCAACAAAAGGAGAGCCAGCAAGAATTTGTGCTCGATGCGCTCGACCAATTAATCTATAATCTCTAATTAGGTCGGTAATTTTGCGTCTTTGTGGTTGACTGTTGGTTGGTGTGATTTGGTCGGCTGTCAGTAACCAATTGCGAGTTAGTACACAATAAATAACACCGACAATTAATACCCCTATACCTATTGGCGTAATAGAAAAGAAACCAAATTCAGTTAAAGTTGCTCGACTCAGTTCACTATTCACTACTAGGTTTGGTGCGGTAGCAACAAGGGTCATCATGCCACTAATTAGCGCAGCAATACATAGCGGCATCATTAATTTTTTAACATGTATACCGGTATGATTGGCAATGCTAATCGCTACAGGAATAAATATCGCCACCACGCCTGTTGAGCTCATCACCGATCCTAATAATGCTACACCTAACATAATAAATGTTATAATACGTATATCATTTTGACCGGCGGCTTTTAATATGTATTCACTCATTTTGTAAGAGATACCGGTTCTTACTAAGCTTTCTCCAATAACAAATAGTAATGCGATTAAAATAATGTTTGGATCGCTAAATCCTGAAAGTGCTTCAGCAGGTGTTAAGACACCGGTAACGGTGATTGCAGTTATAATGAGAAGTGCAATAATATCCATTCTTAATTTACTGAATGAAAACAGCAAAATAGCAATAAAAAGTAATAAACAAACAGTAATAAGAGGATAATATTCGATTATATAATTAGGCAAAAAAGCCGACATTGATGATACAAAACTATGTCCAGATGACAACTGTTCCACAAAAAGTAGCTCTATAGTGTTGAGTAGATTTTCGACATAATACCTTGATTCATTGTAATAGGGAATATCTTCAAATAAAGTTTATTGCGGCAAACCTTTGCCATTATGACATTTTTGACATTTTCTGCTGTTTTATTTTTCGACTATCCGTATTCATAAAACTAGGTGTAAGTTAGTCAACTTGAATTGTTTAAATCTAAACCATGTTGAGGAGACCATATGTCATCAAAAAAATCAGTTGCACAGATTATTGTTGATGTTTTAGCTCAAGCCGGTGTGAAACATTGTTATGGTATTGTTGGCGATACGTTAAATCAGATTACTTCAGCTATTAAAAAAAGTGATGATATTGAGTGGGTACATGTTCGTCATGAAGAAGTTGGTGCTTTTGCTGCTGGCGCTGAAGCCTATTTGACCGATCAAATAACTGCATGTGCTGGTTCTTGTGGACCGGGAAGTTTACATTTTATTAATGGTATTTATGAAGCACAACGAAATAAAGTACCGCTTATTTTATTGGCTAGTCAGTTGGTTACTTCTCAACAGGGAACGGACTTTCCGCAAGAAGTTGACTTTGAGGCTGTTTATAAAAACTGTTCTGTTTTTTGTCAGCAAATTACTGACCCAACCCAAGCAAGACGAATTACAACTGCTGCGGTTCAAGCTGCGATTAATCAGCGTGGGGTTGCTGTTTTAGTTATTCCTTACAATATTAGTTTAACCAAAGTTGAGGATAACAGTGGACATAAAATCTATCATCCCAAACCAATAATTCGTCCATCTGATGATGAATTGGCTAAAATTTCTGAAATTTTAAATAAAAATAGTAGAGTGACAATTTTTGCTGGGCATGGAGTGTCAGATGCTCATGATGAGTTAGTTGCTCTAGCCAATAAATTAAAATCACCGATAGTCCATACATCAAGAGCTAAAGATTTTGTTGAATATGATAACCCTTATAATGTTGGTATGACGGGGATGTTTGGTATGGAATCAGGTACCACGGCTATTAAAGAGTGTGATGTGCTTTTAATGTTGGGTGTTGATTTTGCATGGTCTCAGTTTTATCCAGATAATGCAATAATTATTCAGGTCGATATCGATGCTACTCATCTTGGCCACCGTCATAGTGTAGAGGTTGGTGTAGTCGGGGCAAGCAAACCAACTTTAGCGGCCTTATTACCACTAGTTGATGACAAAACAGATACGACATTTTTAGATAAATGTCGTGAATTACACACTAAAGCAATCGATAAATTAAATAAAAAAGCGATACCATCAAAAACCGTCATTCACCCGCAATATTTAACCGAATTGATTGATAAGTATGCTAATGATGATGCAGTACTGTGTGCTGATGTTGGTTCGGCAATGGTTTGGGCATGTCGCCATTTTTCAACCAATGGTAAAAGACGTACCGTTATTAGTCTAAAACACGGCACTATGGCCAATGCGATGCCACAAGCATTGGGTGTGCAAAAGGCCTTTCCTCATCGTCAAGTTATTACCTTATCAGGGGATGGAGGTATTAGTATGCTGTTAGGTGATTTATTGACCACAATTCAGGAGGATCTACCCATCAAAGTTATCGTTCTAAATAATAGTTCACTTAATTTTGTTGAATTAGAGCAAAAATCGGAAGGGCTTGTCGATCACTATACAGATTTAAAAAATCCTGACTTTGCAAAAGTTGCCAATGCAATGGGTTTGTATTCAATTAGAGTTGATAATTCCGATTTGCTAGAAGTGGCTGTACAATCATTCTTAGCTCATCCTGGTCCAGCTTTATTAGATGTTAAAACTAGTGAGTATGAATTAGTCATGCCGCCAGAAATACATAGTTCACAAGTGATGGGAATGGCGCTTTATAGTGTAAAAGCATCATTACATGGCAAAATGAAAGATGTGGTTAATTTGTTAATTGATAATTTTGTTAAAAAATAAATCATTAAGTTAACAATTAAGTATTATCTAAAAAAATTTTGAGGAAAGGGGTTTTTTAGCCTAACTTTAACGATATCTGCCGCATATAGCGGCAGATAAGTTGAATTAAAAGCTAACGGCGCCTTCTTCCGCTGAAGTAAGATTCTCTCTAATAACCGAATAAAGTTCTCGACCAAAACCTTGATGTGAATCAGTTAGATCGATTGGTTCTGCTTGTCGCATTGCTAGTTCAGCTTCGTCGACCAATAATGTAATTTCGCCAGTTTGACCGTTGACTCGAATCATGTCACCTTGTTGTACTTTGCTCAATAATCCTCCAGCATAAGCTTCAGGGGTGACATGAATTGCCGCTGGTACTTTACCTGAGGCGCCAGATAAGCGGCCATCAGTTAATAAGGCAACTTTATAACCGCGATCTTGTAACACACCCAATGGTGTTATTAATTTATGCAGTTCAGGCATACCGATTGCTTTTGGACCTTGATAACGTACAACTACAACACAATCTTTATTGAGATTGCCAGCTTTATACTCTGCATCTAAATCATATTGACTGTTAAAAACTACTGCAGGTGCTTCAATAATTTGATGCTCAGCAGTAACAGCAGACGTTTTCATTATGGCTCGACCTAAATTGCCCGACATGACCTTTAGTCCACCATGGGAATTGAAAGGTTTTTTAATTGAAGCAATCACATTTTCATCTAAAGATTTGGTTGGGCCTTCACGGAAGATGAGTTTGCCATTTTCTAAAATTGGTTCTTTGGTATAACGGCTTAATCCACGCCCCACAACTGTTTCAACATCTTCATGTAATAAGCCTCCAGCTAATAATTCTCTTACTAGTAATGACGTTCCACCAGCCGCTTGGAAATAATTGATATCAGCTGGTCCATTTGGGTATATTCGACTAAGTAGAGGTACAACAGTTGATAAATCAGAAATATCATCCCAATTAATAATAATACCAGCAGCTTTAGCCATAGCAACAATATGCATAGTTAGGTTGGTTGACCCACCTGTTGCTAATAGAGCAACTAAGCCATTAACAATGACTTTTTCATCAACCATTTTACCGACAGGCATATAATTACCTGATTGGTTTGTTAAGCGCGTAATCTGTTTTGCTGCTGCATTTGTTAATTCGTAACGTAATGCTGTTTCTGGATGTACAAAGGCTGCGCCAGGTAAATGTAAACCCATTAATTCGATGACCATTTGGTTACTATTCGCGGTACCATAGAAAGTACAGGTTCCGCTAGAATGGTATGATGCAGATTCAGATTCTAATAGATCTTCACGTGATGCTTTTCCTTCTGAATAAAGTTGGCGAATACGGACTTTTTCTTTATTCGATAGGCCTGAAGGCATTGGTCCTGAAGGGACAAAAATAGCCGGTAAATGCCCAAAAGATAGAGCGCCAATAAATAACCCTGGTAAAATTTTATCGCAAACACCAAGATAAAGAGCACCATCAAACATATTATGCGACAAGCCAACAGCAACTGACATTGCAATGACATCTCGGCTCATGAGGGAAATTTCCATCCCTGGTTCACCTTGTGTTACTCCATCACACATGGCGGGTACGCCACCGGCCATTTGACCAACAGCACCTATTTCATGTAATACTTTGCGAATTTGTTCGGGGTAATATTCATAAGGTTTATGTGCAGATAACATGTCATTATAAGAACTGATAATGCCGATATTACTTTTTAGTATATTTTTAAGATCATTTTTATCATCTAAACAACAAGCAGCAAAGCCATGTGCTAAGTTGCTACAAGGTAAACTTGCACGAGTGACTTTTTTTAACATAGCTTGTTCTATTTTTTGTAAATAAGCCTCACGTGATGCTTTAGAACGATTAATAATTCGCTGAGTTACAGCTAAAATAGTGGAATTCACATTAACCTCTCCGATCTTTTTATTTTTTATTGTTATAAATTTATTCACAATTACATATTGAATTAATAACCTGCGTAGTTTCATTAATAACATCAATTAGCGATTGTTCAATATTGATGGCATAGACATCTTTTTCATCGGCAGTAGGTTCTTCTAAGGTGTCAAATTGTGACTGTAACATGCCAGATTTTTGGTAATGTCCTTTACGTTCAGCTAGACGCTGTTCAATAACCGCAAAACTTCCTTTTAGGTAAATAAAGTGAATATTTTCATTTTCGCCACGAATAATATCTCGATATTGTTGTTTTAATGCGGAACAAATTATGATCGAAACATCATTGACGTTACTCATCGCAAATGCGGCGTTACTAATTAGATTTAACCACGGCAGCCTATCTTCATCATTTAGCGGAATACCACTACGCATTTTTAATATATTGGCTTTGGGATGTAGAAAGTCGCCATCTAAAAAAGCCGCATTTAGGTTATCGGCAATTTGTTTAGCTACAACTGATTTACCACTCCCAGATACTCCCATAAAAATGAAAATATTTTTCTTTTTTTCGGTCATTAGCTTATTCTCTAAACCATTCTGTTACGGGTAACATTTTGTCACTATAATCTTTTATTGCAATATAAAAAAGTTTCTTTTGTGACCTAGATCATATTTTTATTTGCGATCAAAAAATATTCATGTAGCTATTTTTCTTTGTCTTGTTGTTTTCGCTATTATTTATAGCCATTTTTTGCAACCAAGTTAAAGTGAATGTACTGGGGCTTGTAGATATGAAACTAGTTGCTAGTTAACGATTTGAAAATAATTTTTATAATCAAAATGTTACATCTATGTTGATTAAATTAATTATTAAAGTTGTAGTAAACTTTTTAGATAGTGTGTCGACTTTGATAAGTCATGATTTAAGTATAAATTACTAATATAATGATTAATTAATAACTTTTTGATTGTATGCCTAAAAACCTAAGCATACAATCAATATATCAAGCATTATTTAGTAACATCATTCATGATTTGTTTAAATGCAGAAAATGAACAAAAACCATCTTTATTAATTGGACAATTTTCCATTTCTAATACAATTTTTTGCGGAGGAGTTTTCCTATTTAATTGGGTCAAATTACGAATTTGATCGGTTGACTGATAAAAATATTCAATTTTCATTAATGCTTCACCAGTCTTGTTATCGCGCCATTTTTGAAATACAACTTTTCCACCAATTGGCGTAGTTTCAAATTGATTTGCCAGTGTATACGACTTAATTTTTATGGCGGAAAATAGTGATGCAACATTTGAGTCATGGCCGACTAAAAACGTAAATTTGCTTTTGTTGTTTTTTTCTGAAAATGTTTGATTGATATAATTAACTAAATTGGCTGCGATTTGTTTGGCTACAACAGGCGAACCAAATAATACGGTATTATAATTTTCTTTGATAGCGACTAATTTCTCAAACTGCTCGTTATTCTTTATTTTACCCCAGGCTATATCTGTTAATGGTGCCCCTTCGTAATATTGTAATATAAAGGCATCCGCAATTGATGTTCCAGTACGAAGCGGGCCTGTTATACCGGGTTCTTTGCCTTTTTCAATAATGAGTTTGGTTGGTAACGCAGTAAAATCACATTGTTTATCATTTAGACAATTTGCCGAATTTGCATAATTGATTATTTTGGACATGTCATTATAGGCGTTATCCAATTTTTTATTTAATCCTTCAATACCATTTGCATCAGCAATTTGATTGATTGATGCAATGGCAGACTCTTTAAATGTTGGGCTATCATCTTTAATTACAGGAAAGAATGTAGGATCCATAGTCCCTAATTTTTCTTTATGAACAATTGGAACAATGCAACCAGGAAAAGCGCCAACCGCAAAGTACTGACCAGTTGCGATAGTTCGTTGTAAGCTATTAGTATAAATATATACTTCTTTTTCTGTTGGACATGTATTTTCGCTTAATAATTTATTATCAACTAACCATTCACTAAAATAATGTCCAAAATAACTTTCTAATACTCCACCTCGGGTAGTTAAATAACTAGCAGGTGTATCCCATTGTGGCCATTGATTAGGGGTTACTTTACCTAAAGTACTATTTGGGCTAGCTAATGGAGCTCGCAATCCATGACGGCTGAAAACCACCACTTGTTCTAATGTATAATTATCTATTGTTTCTAATGCTTGTGTTGAGAAAGATAAAGCAAAAGATAGGCCTAATATTAATTTTAATTTTCGCATAAATAACCTCTTAAGTAACGTTCGAGGAGATAAGATCACCATGATATTGCTTGTGATAAGTAGGAGGTAAACACCAATAATTACTTCAATTAAATAGTATATTTTTACTCTATATTACTTATCGATCCTAATATAATAAGAAGAAAGAAAATAGATTTAATAGACATGTAGATGTCTACACGATTAACCTTTATGCCTCTTAATTTTGTTAAAAAAGTGTATAGATTTTTAAATCAAAATATTGCTAAGATCAGCTGATGTTTGATAAACAACATTACCGTTTATAATGGTTGCAACAATTTGATTATCATCATTTAATAATACTAAATTGGCTAATTTGTTAGGTGCAATACTACCTAAAATATCGTCAATTCCTAATGCTTTAGCTGGATAATAACTACCATGCAACCAAGCTTGTTCGAAAGGCATATTAGTATAATCAGCAAAATTAGTTACCGCATTCTCAAGGGTCAATGTGCTACCAGCTAAACCACCATTGTTAGTCCGAACAACACCATCTTGCATATGTACTTGTAATTTACCTAGATAATAATCGCCATTTGGCATTCCCGTTGCTTGCATCGCATCAGTAATTAGTAACAGATTTTTTCCACAACATTTATGGGCGATGTTAATCGCAGCTGGATGAACATGATGTCCATCGGCGATAATTTCGGTTTGACAGTTATCGATACTTAATGCTGCACCAACAACTCCTGGTTGTCTATGATGTAATCCGGACATACCGTTATAGCAATGTACCACGCCGCTGGCACCAGCTAATATTGCATCTTTAATTGTTTGATAGTCGGCATTAGTATGACCTAACATAACACGGATATTTTGTTCATTTAGCCATTTGATAATAGCGAGGGCATTTGGGTATTCTGGTGCTAGAGCAATGCATTTTAATGTCCCTTCAGCCAATGATAACCATTTTTCAATTATTGCTCGATCCGGTGCGCATAGAAACTCTTCAGGATGAGCGCCCTTATGTATATCACTAAAAAAAGGTCCTTCTAAATACGAACCTAATATTGTTGCGCCTGAAACGCCTTTTTTTATACTGTTTTTGACTTGTATTAATGCTGCTTCAATCTTTTCATAACTTTCAGTTACTGTTGTCGCTAAAAAAGCACCCACTCCGTGTTTTGCTAAAAAACAGCTTATGGTATTTAATGATTCATGAGTAGCATCCATAGTGTCAGCGCCCATAACACCATGAATATGAGTATCTATGAGCGCTGGTAAGAGTTTTATTTGGTTCGTACAAGGTCTATCATTAGGCTGAATATCAATAATTTTTCCATTATTAATACTGATAATTGCATTATCAATCCAACCAACAGGTGTTAAAACCTTTTGAGCGCAAATTTGTTTAAATTCCATCAGAACATTCCTTATCAATAGTTGACTGTTTTTGATGTTCATGCCATAAGCTAGTTATTGTTTGCTTACCATTTTCAATAGTTTCTTGACGAATGGTTGTGATATCTAAATTTTCACGTAGTAACAAAATTTCAAGTAACAGCGGCATATTAACACCGCTAATTACTTCAATATTTTGGTGTTGATAACTTAAAACTGCCGCTAATCGAAATGGTGAACCACCGACAATATCAGTTAAAAATAAAACACCGTCACCACAATTAGTTTCCTGAAATGCTTGGTGCAATTGTTCCTCTAATTGTTCGCTACTCATACCATCAGGAAAATTTATAGCCGTAAATTGTGGTTGTTTACCAATAATTTGTGTGGCGGCTTCGTAAAGCCCGGTAGCAAAGCTACCGTGGCCGGTTAATATTATCCCTAACATAATTCCCTCTATAAAAATCCGACTAATTTACCTACAACACCAATAATAACCGTTAAACCAATTAGTTTTACTGGTGAGAAATTACGTTTCATCAAACTATAAACAATTAACGTAAAGCCAAGTGGTAATATATTTGGCATCAATTTATCTAATACATCAGCTTGAAGCGCAACATGAGCCTGTCCTGCATTTATTTCTAATGGTGTAGATAAATGTACATATGAGGCAACTAATGCTCCTATTACTGTCATACCGATTATAGATGCAGCATGTGAGATACGTTTAGTATGCGTTTTTAATAAAGGTAAGGCACTGGTACCGGCATGATAGCCATAATGAGCTAAACCAAAACGTAAGCCAAAATGTACAATATTAAACATTAGTAGGAAAATTATTGGCCCAAAAAAACTACCTTCTAAGGCTAATGATGCACCAATTCCAGCGCATATTGGCAGTAAAGTTAACCAAAATAATGCGTCTCCTATTCCACCTAAAGGTCCCATTAACGCGACTTTCACCGCGCGTATAGTTGAAATATTTTCTTTGCCTTTTTCCATGGCAAGAACTAATCCTGAAAGGAAAGTGGCGTCAAAAGGATGGACATTAATAAATTCCATATGCATATGCATCGAATTTTTAAGGTCATCTTGGTTTTTATGTATTTTACGTAATGCTGGCAAGATAGTATAAAGCCAACCTCCAGCTTGCATACGTTCATAGTTGAATGACGCTTGTAAAGCAAGGGAACGAAACGCCATTCGGTTAATATCACCTTTGGTTAGTGTTACATCTTGGCTTTGATCATAAAAAGTATCGGCTGTGGCTTTACTTGTCGCTAATGCTTGTTCCATACGTTTTGCTTCTTTCTCGGCCATTTTTTTATCGTGATCGTTATTAAATTCCATCTTCCACCTCCATTGAATCTGAGCTTACTGGCTTGTTACTATCGTTGTTTTCACGGCCATAATTAAAGAAATCAATCATTGCTATAGCTAGAGCGCCTAATGCAATCGCTAAAATTGGTAAATTAAGGAAAGTCACACCAAGAAAACCTAAAATGAAATAAGCAATATAGGTTTTCTTCATCATAATTTTCATTAACATTGCAAAACCGATGGCCGGCATCATACCACCAGCAACACTAAGTCCATCAAGCAACCATTGCGGTGATTTTTTAACTAGTGCTGTTGCTGCGTCAGCACCAAAGTAGATAGGTAAGAAAGCAACAATAAAATAGAAACAAAAAAGAATAATCATGCCAAGATAGTTAACCCATTCAATTCCTTTAAAATTGAGTTGATCAACGAAGCGATCACATTTATGCATCATTGGTGAGTATATGGTGAATAAAATAGTGATACATCCTTGTACTGCAATAGCAAATGGTACGGCAATACCTATTGCAACTTTAGGATCTGCATGAGTTAAGATTGCAAAACTGGTACCAATTACACCACCGATAACCACATTAGGTGGTTGTGCTCCTGCTAGCGGTACCATTCCCATCCATACCAGTTCTAATGATCCTCCTACATATAAACCGGTTGTAACATCGCCTAAAATTAATCCTACTAACGGCCCTATTACGATAGGTCTGTGTAAATGAGTCAGGCCATCAAATAAATCTACGCCAGCTATACCGGCTAGAAGTCCAATTAATAATGCATCCATTAACATAGTATGCTCCCTCAAGTTAAGATAGATTGATTAAATCCGCTATTTTTTCGCCAGCTTCATCAGGTACTCGGCGGATTTCGCAAGTTACACCTAATTGTTCAAGTTCTTTAAATGCTGCGATATCTGATTCATCGACAGAAACGGTTTTATGAATTTGTTTTTTACCTTCAGAAAAATGCATATTACCCACATTGACAAATTTGATTGGTACGCCACCTTTAACGAGGGTTAATACATCTTGTGGTGTTTTACAGACAATAAAAATTTTTTGTCTTTCAGCGGCTTTGCCAATAATGTCGATAGTTTTTTGTAAGGTAAAATAACGAGTTTGAATGCCTTCAGCAATAACCATGTCCATTAGATTTTGTTGGACTGGATCTTGCGAAGCACTGTCATTGGCGACTAATAATAGATTCGCACCAAGTGCATTAACCCAAGTTACGCCAACTTGACCATGAACTAAACGATTGTCTATACGTGTCATAAGAATATTAGGTGTGCTCATTGCTATTAAGTCCTTTTGTTTATTTGTTTAACAGATTCAGGTAATTAGTTTTTATTAAATGGATAAATATTAACGCCTTTTACTACTCGATTAACTTCTCCGGTTGGACAAGGGTTATCTGGAGTCAGTCCAAGATGAAGTGATTTTTCAAACGCTAACATTTGTGCGAAAACTAGATAAGGAAAAATCAACCAACAATCAGGGAGTTTACAATCTACCGATAATATTTGTTGATCTATACTCTCTTGACTTGTCAGTGCTATGACGTCGGATGCAATTTTGTCATGAACAAGCTCATTAAATAGGTCAATATCGTATTGGTGAACATATGGCTCGCTTGAGAAAAAACAGACAACTAAACTTTTTGTATCAACCATAAATTTTGGGCCATGACGTAGTCCTAATATTGAATCAAAGCGGGTTGCTACTTTACCGGCGGTTAGTTCTAAAATTTTTAAGGCAGATTCTTGTGCAATACCTGTGAAGCAGCTACTACCAACATAGATAACGCGATCATGTTCTTTACTAGCTAATTGTTTAGTTATTGATTGCCAGCTTGATAGTTTGTCTTCACAAATACTAGCAATTTCCATTACAGCATTGTGTGCTTTTTCAAGATCAAGCTTGTCTAGAAGTAGAAGTGTGGCAAGCATCATACTACTTATACTTGACGTCATTGCAAAACTTAAGTCATGTGTTCCCTCAGGCATGACTAGATGAAAAATACGCTTAGGATTGTTTTCTTTTGCCGTATATTCTGTTAATGCACAGGTTGGGTTACAGGTTAAAAACAGATGGTAGCAGTCAGAAACTATTTGATCTGCTAATTTGACTGCAGCAACACTTTCTGGACTATTTCCTGATCGCGCAAATGAGACAATTAACGTTTTTTTATTTGGTGATAAATATTGCTGAGGATTAGTGACAATCTCTGTTGTCGCATAAGCGTGAACGTTACGATGAGTCTGTTCTCTTAGCCATGGTGCCAGAGCTACACCGCCAAAAGCGGACGAGCCAGCACCTGTCAATATTATTTCTAAGTTTGGATCGGAAAGTAAAGGCTGTAAAAATGATTGTAATTGACTTTGCTGTTGTGAAATGATTTGTAATAAATTTCGCCAAATTTGTGGTTGCTGACAAATCTCTTTCGCAGTATGTTGAGCGCCGTGTTGTTCTAACCAATCTAACGAATAATTCAAATATTTTTGCATAATCTATATCCTTTTTAATCATTCCAATAAATTTATAAAGTTTAATAATCTACAATGACTACATTTATTCCTAGTTGATGTAATTGTTCTAGATAATCCTGTGGAATTTTTGTGTCAGTAATGATAGTGTTAATTAGATTAATTTTTTCAATCGTACAGAAACTTTTACGACCGAACTTTGTTGAGTCAGTCATTGCGATAATTTGCTCTGAAACTTGACACATTACCTTGTTGACATTAGCTTCACCGAAATTTGGTGTAGTAATGCCAGCATTTAGATCAAAACCATCAACACCTAAAAAAAGCTTGTCAAAATGGTACATTCTTAATTGTTGTTCTACTGTAGGGCCGGAAATAGAGTAAGCTTTTGTTCTGATGTTCCCTCCAGCAATAATTACTTCTATGTCATTATTATTTGATAATTCATAGGCAATATTTACTGCATTAGTAAAAACAATTAAGTTTTTTTTGTTACGTAAATAGGGAACCATAGCTGCTGTTGTCGATCCTGAATCGAGAATGATTCGGTCTCCATCATTAACCATTTCAGCTGCTTGCTGAGCAATTTTATTTTTAATGTTCGAATTGATACGGCTTTTGTCTAATAATGGTTTATCTAAAGCAAAGGATTTATTTAACATTGCTCCACCATAACAGCGCAATATACAACCTTTTTCTTCAAGGTGTCTTAAATCGTTTCGGATGGTAACGCTTGATACTTTAAATAATTTACTTAATTTGTTAACTGATACGGTATTCTCTGTATCAAGTAAATGAATAATTTTTTCTCTACGTTGTAAAGTATTGATTATTTCTTTATTCATTTTCTACCACTCATTTGACTTTCGTTTCTTTATTAAATTTAAACATAGATAAGGGATCGAAAAATGATAGATAGGTCACAAAATTGGTTAGGTAAGAAAAAATTGAAATATTATTTCCATTTAAAATAAAACGAAAGCTTTCAATGTGAAAGATAAGCAGTAAAAAGAATATTAATGTTATTTTTCAAATTTTTAACTTAAAAGAGAAATCATATAAAAGAAAGACAGCTAAACAATAAAAAAATATCCGCTTTCATTGTTTAGAGTGATCTATGTCACAAATTTGTAAATTTCATTGATTATAAGATTGTTAATCAAAAATTATAACTAAGAGAATATAGAGGTTGATATAGATATTGAAACACCGATTGGTGTTTCAATAACTTAATTGTGGTTATTTTTTCATTCTGGTTGGCTATTTTTACTGCGCTTAACAAACATCATCACGGCAAAAGCAATAACGGTTAAATAGATAATGAAGATACCATATGTTGATAACATATCGACAAATGAACGTCCGCGTATACCTATGTCACGGAAGAAGCGAAATAACCAAACTAATGGAAAGGCATGACTAACATAAAAGGCCCATATTGGCATAATGCCTACTGCCATGGTTGAACCACCCATAATAAAGCCGGGAGGAACAAGGAAAATCATTTTACTTGCTCCTTCGCCGGGATGGTTAGTTTTCCAAGATAGTAGTAAACCTAACCAACCAAAAGCTAAACCAGTCATAAAAATGCTTGGTACGAAAGTAAAATAGTTACCATCAAAACGTAGTTGACCGAATATTACCAATATTGCCGTAATCAAGGTTAAAGCAGTGGTATAAAATAGGGCATAAGGCACTGTTCGGGCTAATAATGGTAAAAAACCACGTTCAATTACTGTATTCCACATCCCCATGGTTTTTAATCGACCAATAATCATTAATGAGGTTAATCCATAAGTTAATGATGAAAAGAAGTAAACAAAATAGATAATAGTGGATATTGTTGATGAACTAGCCGGATTAAACATGGTTCTCGTTTTTAATTGCATTGGTGATAAGGTCGCTTCTGTTGCTTCTCGACCTAGTCCTAATGCTGCGACTTTACCAACACTTAATTCTGCACCTGATTCAGGGATAATTTCATTAAGGCTTTGCATTACTTTAGCATTTTGGGCATCATTTGAGTCATCAGCAAAATAACCTAATTTAACCGTCTGATCACCTTTTTTTAGCGATTTTTCTAACCCTTTAGGGATATATAAAACGCCTAAATTACGATCATGTGAAACCAAGGTAATTGGATTAATTGGCGATCGAATCACTTCTGTTATTTCAATAAATGGTGACGTATTTACCTTACTGATTAATTCAGTTGAATAATTAGAACCATCTAGATCAATAACGGCGATTTTTCCTTCAAAAACTGAACCATGACTCAGAACAATTGAAAAAATAAGTGATACGATGGCTGCTAAACCTAAGCACACTTTATAATAAGGAATGAAGTGGCCTGATAACATAGCATCAAGCTCTTCAAGCATAGATTTAATGATGTTTTGTCGCATCATTGATCAACCTCAATTGTCATACCGGTTAATAGTTGTGGAATAGATTCCATATAAATTCTGACTTGGTAAGATGTTAAATCGGCCTGTCCACGTTCTCGAGTCATGCGTAAGTCAGCAAATGATGGCGCAGCAGTTGCAAATCGAACGGTGCCTTTTACGGTTTTATCTAATGCAATAACATTCGCCTTTACCTTTGTGCCTGGTTGATAATCATTGACCATTTTTTCATTAACATAAATATCGACATATTTGCGATCAGTTTCTAATAATACAGCTGGAGCTCCAGCAGGTGCCATCTCACCATCTTCAAACATCAGTTTTAGTACTTTGCCATCTTCTGGCGCAACTAATGTTAGTCGATCATAATTGACTTGTAATTGTTTTAAATCAGCTTGAGCTTGTGCTAATTGCGCTTTAATCTGAGCAAGCTGATTTTGACGATTTTGCAGTTTTTGTCGATCAATAGTGATCGATTGCAATGTCATACCCGTAGCATTTCTAGTTTGTTCAAACTGGTTAATTTGGTCTTGAGTTGCTCCAATCATTAAGGTTGATAATTGGCTTTCAATCTGTACCACTTGCATTTTGGTACTAATGTAGACATTTCGTGCAGCGTCAAGTTGTGATTGAGAAGTACCGCCCGTTTTTCTTAATTGAGTATGGCGTTGAAACTCAGTATTAGCTAGATCACGAGCAGACTTTGCCGCTTCAAGATTAGCTTTAACTTCCTCAATTTTTCGCCATGTTGATAACTCATTAAGATTGATTTCATTTTCAGTGATTTCGATTGCTGCTTGTTCTTGATTAACAGCAGCAGTTTGACTATCAACTAGTGCTTGCAAGCGATCAACTGATAGCTTGGTATCAATATCTTCAAGTTGCATTAATGGGTCGCCTTTTTTAACGAATTGTGATTCTTGGACAAATCGTTTAATCACTTTTCCACCTACATTTTGAAAGGCAACATTGATTTCATCAGCGGTTAATACCCCTGATTTGATACTTTTAGCAACAGTTACTGCATCATTTCTTGAACCAAGACATATTAATGTAGATCCAAATAAAAGTAGCAATAAAAATATAGCAGGAATTTTAATGTTTTTGGGTAAATCTAAGTTTAATTTATTTTTCATTTATTTAGTCAGCTAAGTATATTGTTAAAATATCATGATTATGAATAATTATTGGCAATTATTTACGCAATAATTTGCGTAACATTGCAATTAAAGATTCCTGCTCTTGTGGATTTAAGACTTGAGCAAAAGCACGAATCGATTTTAAGTGATTAGGTAATGCTTTTTGGATAAGATTTACCCCAGTTGCAGTAAGGGTGATTAGTCGAGAACGGCCATCTTCTCCACTTTTGGTCATTGATATTAAAGGATCGGGTGCTGCTAACATTCGTTTCACCATTACCGAAACGGTTGCTGGTGTTACGCCAACTCTTAATGCTAACTCGCTAGCGCAAGTTTCTCCTTCACTATACAATGACATTAGCAAGGCAAATTTTCCTTCAGATACATCATAATCTTTGGCTAGTTGTGCATAAATATTTGATCGAATTAAATCGGCGGTGGTGATTAAACTTAAGACAAGATCAACGCCTGAAACCTCAATAATTTCATCATTAAATCTTTGTGCTTTTGCTAAAGTTTCGCGAGAAGGAAGTATTCTTGAATTGTAATTCAATTGTCATTACCTAATTTATTTAGTCGGCTAATTATACTTATTTAACCCTAATTGGCAATCCTTTTTTTATTCGTAATTTGTGATGTTTATCATAATAATATTCTAATGTTACTTGATAGTTAAATCGTGAAAAATGATAACTCATTGTTTTCAAAATTATTATTTTATCTACTACTAAAGAGGTAATCCTTGAGGATAATTATATTCTGTTTAAAGTTCCTTAAAATATCAATTAGATAAAAATTAAATAATTGAATTAAAAATAAATTTGGAGCTTTTTATGAGTAAAACCAATCTCGTCATTATTGGCAATGGGATGGTTGGCCATCGTTTTGTTGAAGAGATTATCGATAAAATGCAGGCTGATAAGTTCAACATCACTATTTTTTGCCAAGAACCTAGAGTAGCTTACGATCGTGTTCATCTTTCATCCTATTTTTCAGGACATACCGCAGAAGCATTATCTTTAGTTAGAGAGGGTTTATATCAAGAAAATGATATAAATATTCTACTTAATGAGCGGGTTATATTAATCAACCGACAACGTAAAGAAGTGCATTCACAAACAGGACGAATAATCTCTTATGATAAATTGATTATTGCAACGGGATCTTATCCATGGGTACCACCAATTAAAGGTGCTGATGGTGCGAATTGTTTTGTTTATCGTACTATTGAAGATCTTGATGCTATTCGTAATTGTGCCAGCAATTGTAAAACTGGCGCAGTAGTGGGTGGCGGTTTGCTTGGGCTTGAAGCTGCTGGGGCGCTAAAGAATTTAGGCATTGAAACTCATGTCGTTGAATTTGCGCCAGTGTTAATGGCAGAGCAACTTGATTCTATGGGAGGTGAACAGTTACGTCGAAAAATTGAGGAGATGGGGGTTGGTGTTCATACCAGTAAAAATACCCAAGAAATTATTCATACACCATCAGGTAAAATTATGCAATTTGCTGATGGTTCATCACTTAAAATTGATTTTATTGTTTTTTCAACAGGTATTCGACCTAGCGATCAATTAGCTAAAGCATGTGAGCTTGATATTGGCCCTCGTGGTGGGATTGTTGTTAACGATTATTGTCAAACATCAGATCCTGATATTTATGCGATTGGGGAATGTGCTTGTTGGCAAGGTAAAGTTTATGGTCTTGTTGCCCCTGGATACAAAATGGCGCAGGTCGCGTTAGCCCATTTAATCGGCGAAAATGCTAAATTTGAAGGCGCTGATATGAGTGCTAAACTCAAGTTGATGGGAGTCGATGTCGGTAGTATTGGCGATGCCAAAGCTAAGACGCTCGGTTGTCGGAGTTATGTTTACTTAGACGAAAATATCCCAGTTTATAAAAAATTAGTGGTTTCAAATGATAATCGCAAATTGCTTGGTGCTGTATTAGTTGGTGATACAGCAGACTATAGTAATTTATTACAATTAATGCTTAATAATATGGATCTGCCAGAGCATCCTGATAGCTTAATTTTACCTTCTCATGCCGGAGCTAAACCTGTATTAGGCGCTGATGCTTTGCCGGATAATGCACAAATATGTTCCTGTTTTGATGTAACAAAAGCAAAAATTGTGCAAGCTATTCATGCTGGTTGTCATACGGTGGCAGCAATTAAAGCCGAAACGAAAGCAGGTACTGGCTGTGGTGGCTGTATTCCATTAGTAACACAAATCCTTAATTTAGAATTAGCTAAGCAAGGTATTGAAGTCAGTCATGCCCTTTGTGAACATTTTAAATATTCTCGTCAAGAGCTTTTCCATCTTATTCGAGTTGAAGGATTAACTTCTTTCAGTGAAGTGATTACAAAACATGGTACTGGTTATGGTTGTGAAGTCTGTAAACCAACAATAGGGTCAATATTAGCATCATGTTGGAATAATTATATTCTTAAACCAGATCTTGTTCCTTTGCAAGATAGTAATGACATTTTTTTAGGTAACATCCAAAAAAATGGTACTTATTCCATTATCCCACGTAGTGCTGGTGGTGAAATTACACCAGAAGGCTTAATTGCGATCGGCCAGATTGCAAGGAAATATAATCTATATTCGAAAATTACCGGATCTCAGCGAATTGGTTTATTCGGTGCACAAAAAGACGATCTTCCTGCTATTTGGAAAGAGCTCATAGCCGCTGGTTTTGAAAGTGGTCATGCCTATGCGAAGGCATTACGTATGGCTAAAACGTGTGTGGGTAGTACTTGGTGTCGTTTTGGTGTTGGCGATAGTGTTGGTTTTGGCGTTGAATTAGAAAATCGTTATAAAGGTATTAGAGCACCTCATAAATTTAAACTTGGTGTATCAGGTTGTACTCGGGAGTGTGCGGAGGCGCAAGGTAAAGATATTGGTGTTATTGCTACTGAAAAAGGTTGGAATCTATATGTTTGTGGTAATGGTGGTATGAAGCCTCGTCATGCTGATTTACTTGCTGCGGATTTAGATAAAGAGACGCTTATACGTTATTTGGATCGTTTTATCATGTTCTATATTCGCACAGCTGATAAATTACAACGAACTTCCGTTTGGTTTGAGAATCTTGAAGGAGGAATCGATTATTTACGTAGTGTGATTATTGATGACAAGTTAGGTATTAATGCCGAACTAGAAAAAGAGATGGATCGGGTTCGACAATTAGTAGTCTGCGAATGGAAAGAAACAGTGGATAACCCAGCAGCACAAATCCGTTTTGCCCATTTTGTTAATAGTTCTAAGCGTGATGATAATGTTCAATTTGTGCCTGAACGCGATCAACATCGCCCAGCAACTCTTGAAGAACGTCAAACTATGTTAGGAGAATAGATCATGAGCCAATGGATTACTATTTGTAAATTACAAGATATTTTACCTGAAACAGGAATATGTGCTCTAGTCGGCAAAGAACATGTTGCAGTTTTTCGTCCCTACAATACTAATGAGCTTTATGCGATTAGTAATATTGACCCTTTTGCGAATGCCAGCGTCCTTTCTCGTGGCATTATTGCTGAACATGAAAATGAGTTATGGGTCGCAAGTCCTCTTAAAAAACAGCGTTTTCGTTTAAAGGATGGTTATTGCCTTGAAAATAAAGATTATTCTGTTACTCATTATGAAGTCAAAGTAGATAATGATGAATTTGTGCAAATAAAATCTAATTAATCGCATTAGGAATACAAAATGTATACAGAAACAATTAATAAATGTGCAGCTAATGCTGCGCGGATCGTTCGACTAGCTAAAACCAATCCAATTGGATTTTGGTTAAGTTCTGCTATGGCAGGTGCTTACGTTGGTTTAGGAATTATATTAATTTTCACACTAGGTAATTTGCTTGATCCATCCGTTAGGCCTTTAGTTATGGGGGCAACCTTTGGTATAGCATTAACTTTAGTGGTAATTGCCGGCTCAGAATTATTTACTGGCCATACCATGTTTTTAACTTTGGGCGTGCAGGCTAAAAAAATTACTCATTGTCAAATGTGGTGTGTATTGCCACAAACATGGTTAGGCAATTTGCTTGGATCAATTTTTGTGGCCGCTTTGTTTTATTGGGCGGCAAGTCCATTATTGGCAACAGATACTTCGCTTGTGCATACCGCTGCATTGGCAAAAACATCTGCGCCAGCAACAGCATTATTCTTTCGGGGAATTTTATGTAACTGGTTAGTTTGCTTAGCTATTTGGATGGCAAACCGAGTAGAGGGGTCAGCAAAATTTATTGCAATATGGTGGTGTTTATTAGCCTTTATTGCTTGTGGTTATGAACATAGTGTTGCCAATATGACGTTATTTTCACTTTCTTGGTTTGGTAATCATTCTGATTCTTACACATTAGCAGGCATTGGTCATAATTTGTTATGGGTTTCATTAGGAAATTTAGTATCCGGCGCGCTATTTATGGGGTTAGGATATTGGTTTTCAACACCTAAATCAGAGCGACCTTAATTATAAATAACAGAAGTTTTTATTGTTCAATTTACTGATTGGTATGGTAATTAGCAATCAGTAAATTGCTCTTAAATCAAAAATATATTAATGGTTGTTTTGAAATTGTATGGATTATTTACCTTTATTTTGCAAATTAGAAAATCGTGATTGTTTATTAGTTGGTGGTGGCGAAATAGCTGAGCGTAAAGCTCGATTATTACTTGAAGCTGGTGCAAAATTAACTGTCAATGCACTTGAATTTAACCCACAATTTATCTGTTGGCAGCAACAAAAGCAGTTAGTTTTAATAAAAAGTGAGTTTAACGAGCAACTGCTAGATAATAAATGGTTAATTATTGCTGCAACTAACTGTCAAAAAACCAATCAACAAGTTAGTAGCGCCGCAGAAAACCGTCGTATCTTTTGTAATGTGGTCGACTCTCCCAAAGATGCCAGTTTTATTATGCCTTCAATTATTGATCGTTCCCCTATTATGGTCGCCATCTCTTCAGAAGGGCATGCTCCTGTATTAGCTCGCTTGTTACGTGAAAAATTTGAAGCAATATTGCCACAACATATTGGTAAATTAGCCATATATGCCGGTTATTTACGCAATAAAGTAAAAGCGACTTACCGAAGTATGACTGAACGTCGACGATTTTGGGAGAAATTGTTTTCTCATGATAGATTAGCTCAAGCAATAGCGAATAATGATTCAGAAAATGTCGATACATTAACTAATGAATTATTTGATGATTCGTTGGATTGTCGTGGCGAAGTGGTCTTAGTTGGTGCTGGCCCTGGTGATCCAGGGTTGTTAACTTTAAAAGGTCTTCAACAAATTCAACAAGCGGATATTATTGTTTATGATAGATTAGTCTCAAAAGAAATAATGAATTTAACTCGACGAGATGCGCAACGAATTTTTGTTGGTAAACACCCCGGTTTTCATTGTGTTCCGCAAGAACAAATTAATCAAATATTATTGGAACAAGCACAAAAGGGCCTGAGAGTGGTACGACTTAAAGGTGGTGATCCTTTCATTTTTGGTCGAGGAGGAGAAGAGCTTGAAACATTATTCAATGCTAATATTCCTTTTTCGGTAGTACCTGGCATTACTGCGGCTTCTGGATGCTCGGCGTATAGTGGAATACCACTAACTCATCGTGATTACGCACATAGTGTACGTTTAATAACTGGTCATCTAAAAGATGGATCTCATCTTGATTGGCGAAGTTTAGCGGCTGAAAAGCAGACTTTGGTTTTTTATATGGGGCTATCGCAAGCAGAAAATATTAAAACGAATTTAATTAAACACGGTATGGATGGTCAGACTCCTATTGCTATTGTTGAAGAGGGTACCACTACTAAGCAGAAAGTCATCAATGGTTTATTATCCGAACTTGGTCAGCTAGCTTTACAAGCTCGTAGCCCTAGTTTAATTATCGTTGGTCCGGTGGTGGCATTACGAGAAAAACTTAACTGGTTTTCACAGAATTAGTATAAATTGGCAAGGAAATGATAGGATATTTTATAATATTCTTTATTTTCTTGCCTTTTGTTTCCAAACAATTTGACTAAAAAATATTGTTACAAAGTGTTTTATAACAATATCGACTTTGCTTTTTTTATCAAAATTTAAGAAGGCGTATCGACATCATCCCAATCGGCATTTTCAAAGTTTGTTAGCCAATTTAAAGCATGTTGTCTTTCTTGAATAACGCCTTCCATTATTTCTACAGGTAGTGTTTTATTATTAAGCCGACAATCTCTTGCTAGCCAATGTAATCGGTAATTTAAATCTAATGCATCTAGCAGTTCACTTGTTGGTCTTAAGGTTAAAGTAGATAGTTCGGGATTACTATTTTCTAAACCAGTTTCAACTAATGAAGATACATTACAAAAAGTATCCGCAAAAGGTAATTTTGATTGCCAATTTAGTGCCCATTGTAGTGGTAATAAGGCTTCATAGCGCCAACTCATATTCATAACATCTTGTTCTTGCGGTTGAGGTGCGTGAATAAAATCATATTCAATATTTGATAAAGCAGCAAACCCTAACGGACAACGCGCTTTGAATTCCTCAGGATCTAATGGGGCATTTTCTCGAAAGCTTTCGGCTTGAATTCCTGTTAACATCAGGGCTAAGGATCGTTTTTTTACTTCATCGGGTGTTCTAAGTATTACTTCAGATTCGGCAACGACAGGAGGTAAGCTTACAAGCGGATGTAATCCTAACGTTGCTAAATACTGCTCAGTTTTTGCTTTGCGTTGTAATGCTTCTGACGGATAAGGCATTTTAACATTTATATCAAATTTTCCATCTGGATCTTGTAAAACATCCATCTTAGGATTGCGAATCGTACCATCGGGGATAAATAAAATAACATTAGCCTGCTCAGCCCAATGCGCTAGTTCATTAAATTGATTTTCTTCTATTTCAAACGTAAACTGATGTTTAGTTTTTTGAATATGTCGATAAAGTTCATAACGGCGGGAATTCATTTCACCGTCACCTGCTTGCATAACATAGCCAATAAAACCATTAAGATGATCTGTAAAATTGAGTGAGTTCAATCCACGTTGATTTAATTTTTTACAACTAAAATTAATTGCTGTTGGATTTGTGAGTGTAGAGTAAGCATTGACTAATAGAGACATTTACAACTTCATCCTATTTTTTAATTTTTTGTTTTTTAATTTTGTTCAATAAATCAATTTAATTGATTTAACTAATTATAAATATTGTTTTTCAATTGAATCAAGTAGAAGAAAACGGTTGTTATAGAAAATTTTTAATGATTAGGATTAGATATTCTATCCAATTAAAAGTGTAAGCGGATATATGATATAAATCGGCATTAATACATTGCCAAGGTTATTCTTTACTCTGCAAATACCATACAGTCATTTCCATACGTGACTTAAAGTTGAGTTTTTTAAAAATACTTTTAATATGAACTTTTACCGTACTTTCAACAATATCTAACTCTTTTGCGATAAGTTTATTCGATAATCCTTGCACTAATAAGTTAAATGTTTCATGTTCTCTTGGGGTAAGTAAATTGATATCATGGGATTGGTTGGTTGTCTGGTTTTTATCATCACGCATATAATTAAGAATGATATGTGAAATAGCTTCATCCATAATGACTTTCCCTTCCGAAATATCCTTTAAGGCTTTAAGAAAATCTTCCGGTTCCATATCTTTTAACAAATAACCATCAGCACCAGTTTTGAGCGAGGTAATAATATCTTCTTTAGCGTCTGAGACAGTAAACATAATGATTCTGCTTGAAATGTTTTTCTCGCGTAAATAGCGTAGAATTTCTAGTCCACTGACATCATTCATATTGATATCTAACAAAATAATATCAGGATCAAGTGTTTCAGCCAGCTTAACTCCTTCTATCCCTGAACCAGTTTCACCGATAATTTCAAAATTATTGATGGTGTTAATAAGTTGCTTTACCCCATTTCTTAACATGGGATGATCATCAATAAGTAATATTGAACTTTTAACTTGATCCATTGGTTACTCTTTTATCATCTTGCAAGGAATTGTGTTTGTTGCTTTAAATGTTACCACAATTTCTGTTCCCATATTAGGCTTACTATTAATGACTAGATTGCCGTTTAATACGCCAACTCTATCACGCATAATAATTAAACCATAGTGATTATCTTGATGTATATTATTTTGTAAACCAATACCATTATCTTTTATGCTAACGGTAATAATTTGATTCTCATCAATCGTTAAGCTTATTTTGACTTGGGTGGCATTGGCGTGTTTATAGATATTATTTAAAGATTCCCGGACACATTGCAGTAAATGAAAGGCATATTTGCTATTGATGATATTGAGAGGTAATTGATATTCAATCTGAATTGTAAATTTCAATTTCTGATTAAACTCATCAATTAACTCCATGAAACTGGCATAAAAACCGGTTTGGTTAAGACGTAAGCGAAACGAGGTAATTAACTCTCTTAATTGAGAGTAGGTTATATTAACCTCTTTACGCATAGTCGTCAGCAAATCGATACTGGTTTGGGAAGTTAAATCCGATTGCATCTGTAAGCAACTAAGATGTATTTTTAAACAAGAAAGTGATTGCGCTATCGAGTCATGTAGTTCCCTAGCCATTGCTGAACGTTCTTTCATTAATAGATATTGTTTTTGTTGTTCTATTTGCCTGTCAAGCATTAGTGCTGTAGTCATTTGTTCAACTAAAGCAGTAATTAAATTTTCTTGTTCTGTTCCTAGTTGTACTTTTGATGGCTGTATTGCAAATAAAATGCCAAATTTTTCTCCTTTTTCTTGCAGATACCAATAGCGCTGAAAACCATTTTCTTGATAAGATTTTGATGGAATAAGACAAGCATTACATTCTGAATTTTGGCAATAAGGGAGTTTTTGTTGGTTGTCATAGCTGAATTGTTGAAAATGTTCTATGTTATCTGATTCATAAAATCGGATTTGAAACTGTGTTAATGGTACTAATTCTTCTAGTCCACGAAGTATAATTAAAAAACGCTCACATAAGGGGTCTGAGGTATGGAGTTGCTTGATAGCTTGATATTGAAATGACACAATTTTATTGATTTGTTGTAATTCAGCTGTTTTTTCAGTGACTCGTTCTTCTAACAATAGATACTGTTGTTCAATTTGTTCCGCCATTTTATCAAAGGCTTGCCCCAGTAAATCAAACTCACTTTTGGTTGTTTTACTATTAAAGCGTTGACTAAAATTCTGTTGCGAAATCGATTCTGCCATATGAATTAATTTACGCCATGGCGCAAGAAGATAACGACGTAAATAGTAAATTTGTGCCAGAAGAAATAGTGCAATTAGAATGATAAAAACGAGTTGTAATTGTGAAAGATAATGGATTTGATTTTCTGTCTTTTGATCAATTTGATGAACCAGTTTATCGGTGTGAGCAACAAAATTATCAATTTCATTTTTTATCTCATTTATATTGTTTGCTTGTTGAAGTTTCGGAACAATATGCTTGAACCACTGCGACTGTAATTGATTAAAATCATCAATTAACTGATAACGTTCAAATAATTTTAATTGTTGTGATGATGGGATATCATTAAAAATGTTAAGTCGATAAATATCCTTTTTTTCTATAGGTGTCATTGCTAAAAGTTGATAGCTCTTCATTCTGATTAACCCTAATTGATTAATCATATAAGCGCTACCTTTAGTATCATTAGCGACTTGTATTGACAAAAATAGCGCCAATAATGCCATAGCGCCTAAAAAGAGCATTAAAAGTGTTAAACGATTAATAATAGAAGCACTGTAGCGAAATTTTCTTTTTAGCATATAGGTACTCAATATTTTTGCGTTAAATATTATGCAAATAAATAATAATTTAACTATATTGTAGCGTGAAAATAGCTGGTCTAAGATCTTTTTTGTGACTTTTTGCGATCTTTTATTAAACAGCGCTTGCAACAAGCATAAATTTTGCGTAAAATTCACGCCCTATAAGATTAATCAATGCAGACATATATTTTTAATCAGGAATCGTCTGCTTTTTATTGCGGAGTTAAGTATGTACGCAGTTTTCCAAAGTGGTGGTAAACAACACCGAGTTAGCGAAGGACAAGTCGTTCGCTTGGAAAAAATTGAAGTCGAAACAGGTGCAGAAGTTGTTTTCGATAAAGTTTTAATGGTAGCAAATGGTGAAGACATCAAAGTTGGTGCTCCGTTTGTTGAAGGTGCAACAATTAAAGCAGAAATTGTTGAGCACGGTCGTGGTGACAAAGTGAAGATTGTTAAATTCCGTCGTCGTAAACACTATCGTAAACAACAAGGTCACCGTCAGTGGTTTACTGATGTGAAGATCACTGCAATCGCTTAATAGGAGTATCGAACAATGGCACATAAGAAGGCGGGTGGTTCATCACGTAATGGTCGTGATTCCCAGAGTAAACGTTTAGGTGTTAAACGTTATGGTTCTCAAGAAGTTCTTGCGGGTAACATTTTAGTTCGTCAACGTGGAACCCAATTCCACCCAGGTACTAACGTAGGTTGTGGTCGTGATCATACCCTATTTGCTTTAGTTGATGGACAAGTTAAGTTCGAAGTTAAAGGACCTAAAAACCGCCGTTATGTTAGTGTAGTTGCTAACAGCTAATAAATTAGCGGTTTAAGAAGTTATAGAAGCCTCACAGTTATTGTGGGGCTTTTTTCATTTCTTGAAATTTATATAAATTAATTCATTATGATAAAACAGCAGAATGTTAAATTAGGTTTTGCACTAGCCATGTTAACCGCCGTTATGTGGGGGCTAGTGCCAATAGCTATGAAATATGCATTAGTTGTTATTGATCCATTAACATTAGCTTGGTCACGACTAAGTATCTCTGCTATCGGTATTACACTATGGCTGGCTTATAAAAAACAGTTTCCTAATTTAGCTATGTTCAAAAAACGTCGCCGTTTTATCTTATTGATGATTGCTGGGTTTGGTTTACTCGGTAATTTTGCACTTTTCGCTACCGCTGTTCAGTATTTATCTGCAACTACTGCTCAAGTTGTTGGCCAAACAGGAATTGTAATATTTATGATTTCCAGTGCAATTATTTTCAAAGAAAGATTAAGACCAACACAAATTATTGGTATTACCATATTATTAATTGGGTTAGGATTGTTTTTTAATGAAAATCTAGCTGATCTTTTTGCTAATATGTCTTCATATGGCATAGGTGTTTGGTTGGCTTTGCTGGCTTCTATCTCATGGGTATGTTATGCGTTAGCGCAAAAAGTATTATTAAAAAAATTACGAGCAGAACAGCTACTTTGGTTGATTTATCTTATTTGTAGTATTTTTTTATGGCCTCTAGCATCACCAACGAAAATAGCCAGTGCTGATTTTAGCCAACTGTTTGCCATTATTTTTTGCGGACTTAATACTATTATTGCTTATGGTGCTTTGGTTATGGCAATGGAACGTTGGCAAGCAGCACAAGTAAGTGCAATAACCACATTAACACCACTTTTTGCACTGATTTTTTCAGATTTATTTGCTTTGCTATGGCCAGAAAAGTTTGCAATGCAATATTTAAATATTTTAGGTTATATTGGTGCAGTATCAGTGGTCGCTGGTGCAATGTTTGCAACGGTTGGACACTACTTGTGGCAACCACGAAAGGGCTGGCTAATTAACCGAAAGAAAGAGGACAAATAATGAAATTTGTAGATGAAGCTTCAATTCGTGTCGAAGCCGGAGATGGCGGAAATGGTTGTGTTGGTTTCCGCCGAGAAAAATATATACCTAAAGGTGGCCCTGATGGTGGCGATGGTGGAGACGGTGGTGATGTATTTTTTATTGCCGATGAAAACTTAAATACATTGGTTGATTTTCAATTTGAAAAAAACTACCGAGCAGAACGTGGTCAAAATGGACAAGGTTCTGATTGTACGGGGAAACGAGGTAAAGATATTACCGTTAAAGTGCCAGTAGGAACTCGTATAACTGATAAATATACTGGTGAAATTATTGGTGATTTAACACATCATCAACAAAAAGTTCTGGTTGCTAAAGGTGGTTTTCATGGACTTGGTAATGCCCGTTTTAAATCATCAGTGAATCGTGCTCCACGACAAAAAACCGATGGTACGCCTGGTGAAAAACGCGATGTGTTATTGGAATTATTATTGCTAGCTGATGTGGGTATGTTGGGTTTACCTAATGCTGGTAAATCAACATTTATTCGCAGTGTTTCAGCTGCTAAACCTAAAGTCGCTGATTATCCATTTACAACATTAGTACCTAGCTTGGGTGTTGTGCGAATGGATAATGAACAAAGTTTTGTTGTTGCAGATATCCCTGGATTGATTGAAGGGGCATCTGATGGTGCAGGGCTTGGTATTCGCTTTCTAAAACATCTTGAACGTTGTCGCGTATTAGTGCATTTAATTGATATAGCGCCAATAGATGGTTCAGATCCAATTGAAAATGCGAAAGTTATTATTCAAGAATTGCATCAGTATAGTGATAAATTAGCAAATAAACCGCGTTGGTTAGTTTTTAATAAGATGGATGTATTAGGTCCTGATGAAAGTGAAAAACGTGCAGCTGAAATTGCGGAAGCCTTAAATTGGGATGAGAAATATTATCTTATTTCAGCGGTGAATCACGAAGGCGTAAAAGCATTATGTTGGGATTTAATGGATTATATTACGGCTCATCCTCGAGAGGCAGAACAAGAGGAAACATCGCCTGAAAAAGTCGAATTTATGTGGGATGATTATCATCAACAAGCAATCGATGATGCATTTGATGACGACGACGATGATTTTGATGACTGGGATGAGAGTGATGAAGAGGGTGTTGAGTTTATCTATCAAAAATAAAACTATTCCCAAAAGTTAATTATAATGGTTTGTTTATAGTTAAATATTCCCAAAAGCAGGGGCAAATCACCCTGCTCTTCTCAATTAAATTCCTTATAAAAACAAAATGTTAATATAAAAACACATGTTAAACTGACAAAATTTTGTCAGTTTTTTGAAAATAGTCAAAAAAATAACTTGCTTTTAATAATGAGAATGATTATCATTCAGTTGTACTTTGTTAGAGCGTCGAAAGACTTCTAAAAAAGTATGACATTGCTCACATTGCTTCCAATGTTTGCCAGCTTAGTAAAACTAAGCTGGCTTTTTTATTATTTAGTGTATATTTATTAATAATTATCTTAGATTAACAGATGGATTATTGATATCAAATAAAACTAATAATGCAGCATTACCGCCAAACTCTTTTGGTGCTTGATGGAAACTCATTACATGTGGGTGTTGAGCTAACCACATTGGAGTTTGTTTTTTTAATATGTTTTTACCATGACCATACATAATACAAGCACAATTAGCATTTTCACGTAAACAAGCAGCAATAAGTGCTGCAATTTCTTTTTTTGCTTCTTGCTGGGTTAATCCATGTAAATCTAAAAAAAACTCGGGTGAATAAAATCCTCGTCGCAATTTTTTTAACTCATTGCTATCCGCATTTTCACGAATGTAACGAATAGGATCTTCTTGTAGTAGTGGTTGGTAATCATCGGAAAAATAAAATTCATTATTTACTTTTTCATGTTGAAGCTTTTGATTATCAATTAGCTTTTGGGATCGTTTTACTGGTTTATGAATAACGGTATCTTGTTTAAGTTGTTTGGTATTTCCAATACTACTTTTAAACAAGTTGATATCTTCATCTTCTAATTTAAATTTATTTGGCATTGATTTTTTACTCTGGATAAATTTTTTCTTTATATTCACACAAATCTTCAATAACGCAAGATCCGCAGCGCGGCTTCCTAGCTATACAGGTATATCGACCATGTAATATTAACCAATGATGACAATTTATTTTATAATCATCTGGAACCACTTTAAGTAGTTTTTCTTCGACAGCTTCAACTGTTTTGCCTGGAGCAAATCCTGTTCGATTACTTACTCTAAATATATGTGTATCTACAGCAATAGTTGGCCAGCCAAATGCGGTATTTAAAACTACGTTAGCTGTTTTTCTTCCTACGCCAGGTAGCGCAATTAATGAGTCAAAATTTTCTGGTACTTCACCTTGGTATTTATCTACGAGAATCTGACAGGTTTTAATAATATTTTCTGCTTTGCTATTATATAAACCAATTGTCCGAATATAGTCTTTTAATTTATTGACTCCTAGTGCCAGAATTTGCTCTGCGGTATTTGCGATAGCAAATAATGGTTTAGTTGCTTTATTCACACTAACATCGGTGGCTTGAGCGGATAGTACAACAGCTATAAGTAACTCGAATGGTGTTTTATATACCAATTCAGTTGTAGGATCTTTAATATGCTCTTTTAATCTTTCTAAAATTTCAATTCGAGTTGATTGTTTCACAATATTTTATAAATAAAAAAAGTTAATTAATATTATATACATTATATGATATTTAACCTTAGGATATATTGAGTTTTTATATAGGTTGAAACTATTAACAATGTATCTATTTAAAAAATTGAAGATATTTTTATTTTATGGATTGAATTGTAGTACTAGCTTTTATAGCTGAGATAGATATAGCAAAATCGCCTGCTTTTTAGCAGGGGCTTTTTATGATAAGCTAGCCAACTATTTTTAATTTCATCGATCAAGGTTTATTATAAAAATGTCATTACCAATGATTGTCACCTTTGCTGTTTACATATTAGGAATGATTGCGATTGGTTTCTTTGCATTTCGTGCAACACGAAACTTTGGTGATTATATATTAGGTGGACGTCGCATAGGCAGTGTAGTTACTGCACTTTCTGCTGGTGCTTCAGATATGAGTGGTTGGTTATTAATGGGACTACCGGGTGCAGTATTCTTATTTGGTATCTCGCAAAGCTGGATTGCTATAGGATTAATAATTGGCGCTTATCTAAATTGGTTGCTAATTGCCGGTAGATTAAGAGTATTCACAGAGATAAACCATAATTCATTAACTTTACCTGACTATTTTGCTCGACGATTCGATGACAATAGTTCGCTATTAAGAATTATTTCAGCTGTAATAATTTTAATCTTTTTTACCATTTATTGTGCTTCAGGCGTAGTTGCTGGTGCTAAATTATTTGAAAGTACATTTGGGCTTAGTTATGGCTGGGCAATGCTAGCAGGCGCTGGCGCGACAATTGCTTATACTTTTATTGGTGGTTTCTTAGCAGTAAGTTGGACCGATACAATTCAAGCTAGTTTAATGATGTTTGCTCTAATATTAACACCAATTATGGTAATGATTAATGCGGGTGGTTTTACTGATGCAATGGCTAATATTCAATCATTAAATCCTGATTATACTAATATCTTTGCTCATATGGATTTGATTGCCATTATTTCATTGTTAGGTTGGGGACTTGGTTATTTTGGTCAACCACATATTTTAGCTAGATTTATGGCTGCTGATTCTCATGAAGTCATGAAAAATGCTCGTCGAATTAGTATGACATGGATGATTTTATGTTTAGCTGGCGCAATTACAGTTGGTTTCTTTGGTATTGCTTTCTTTGCCAATAATCCTAACTTAGCTTATCTAATTGATAATGGGAAACATGAACGTATTTTTATCGAATTATCTAAATTACTATTTAACCCATGGGTTGCTGGTATTTTGCTTGCGGCTATTCTAGCCGCAGTAATGAGCACCTTAAGTTGTCAATTATTGGTTTGTTCAAGTGCATTAACAGAAGATTTTTATCGTGCTTTTATCCGACCTAAGGCTAAGCAACGAGAATTAGTTTGGGTTGGCCGTGTAATGGTGCTATTAGTTTCTGTTATTGCTATTTTATTAGCGATCAATCCTAATAACAGTGTGCTTGATTTAGTTAGCCATGCTTGGGCTGGTTTTGGTGCTGCGTTCGGTCCGATTGTTGTATTCTCGGTGTTTTGGGCTCGAATGACTCGCAATGGTGCATTAGCAGGAATGATAACTGGTGCAATCACCGTCTTGCTTTGGATTAATTTTAATTGGCTTAATTTATATTCACTAATTCCTGGCTTTTTATTTGCGTCAATAGCAATCATTATTTTTAGCTTATTAGATAAAAAACCGAACGAAATAGTTGAAGACCATTTCAAACAAGCGTATAAAAAATACCACAATAAAACAGTATAGAATTTAATTAAGTAGAATATAAACGTAACAAATTTAATAGGTAAAATATCATGACAAAAAATGTGATCAAACAACTGCAAGAGCGTGGACTGATTGCTCAACTTACTGATGAAAAAGCGTTAATGGAACTGATTGAGCAAAATCCTATTGCACTATATTGTGGTTTTGATCCAACCGCTGATAGTTTGCATCTTGGTCATTTAGTTCCATTGCTTTGTTTGAAACGTTTTCAATTGGCTGGTCATAAACCAATAGCTTTAGTTGGAGGTGCGACAGGATTAATTGGCGATCCAAGTTTTAAAGCTGTTGAACGTAAACTCAATACTGAAGATACGGTAATTGAATGGAGTGAAAAGATTAAACAACAAGTATCGCCATTTTTAGATTTTGAATGTGGTGATAACGCCGCTATTGTTGCTAACAACTATGATTGGTTTGGTGGCATGAATGTTTTATCTTTTTTACGAGATATTGGAAAATATTTTTCTGTTAATGCAATGATTAACAAAGAATCCGTTAAACAACGTATTGACCGTGATGAATCAGGTATATCTTTTACTGAATTTTCTTATAGTTTGTTACAGTCTTATGACTTTGCAAGTCTTAATAAAGCTCATAATGTTGTGTTACAAATTGGTGGTTCTGATCAATGGGGTAATATTACTGCTGGTATCGATTTAACGCGTCGTTTACACCAGAAGCAAGTATATGGTTTAACCGTACCATTAATTACTAAATCTGATGGAACTAAATTTGGTAAAACTGAAAGTGGTGCAGTATGGTTAGATCCGAAAAAAACTAGTCCATATAAATTTTATCAATTTTGGATTAACACTGCTGATGCTGATGTTTATCGATTCCTTAAATTCTTTACCTTCATGTCATTGGAAGAAATTGATGCTTTGGAAGAAGAAGATAAAAACAGTGGCGTTGCACCGAGAGCTCAGTATGTCCTTGCCGAACAAGTGACTCGATTAGTTCATGGTGAAGAAGGACTAACAGCTGCTAAACGTATTACTGAAAGTCTATTTTCTGGTAAATTAACTGATTTATCTGAAGCTGATTTTGAACAATTAGCTCAAGATGGTATGCCTACAGTCAGTATTGAAGGTGATGTAGATCTACAACAAGCTATTGTTAATGCTGAGTTTGCACCATCAAGAGGGCAAGCAAGAACAATGATTGATTCCAATGCTATTTCTGTTAATGGTGAACGTAATTCAACAACAGATTATCGTTTTTCTGATAGTGATAAGTTATTTAATCGTTACACATTACTGCGTCGAGGTAAAAAATACTACTGCTTACTTATTTGGAGATGATTTCATGAAAAATATTTTATCGATTCAGTCTCATGTTGTATTTGGTCATGCAGGTAATAGTGCTGCTGTATTTCCAATGCGTCGTTTAGGTGTGAATGTTTGGCCATTAAATACGGTACAATTTTCAAACCATACTCAATATCGGCAATGGACTGGAACGGTAATGCCTGCATCTCATTTAACCGATATCGCTGATGGGATTAATGCTATTGGCGAATTACAACGATGTAATGCCGTATTAAGTGGCTATATGGGGTCACCAGAACAAGGTAATGCAATTATTGAAATTGTGAAAAAAGTAAAAGCTGAGAATCCTGAAGCAATTTATCTTTGTGATCCTGTAATGGGGCATCCCGAAAAAGGATGCTTTGTCGCTCCTGGTGTAGCAGAATTTTTATGTAATACAGCCTTGCCCATATCTGATATGATGGCACCAAATATTTTAGAATTAGAAGAACTTAACGGTAAACAGCCGATCAATAATGTCAAGCAAGCAATCTTGGCATGCCGTTCAATTTGTGAAAAAGGGCCTAAAGCAATTTTAGTTAAACATTTAAGTCGAGCTGACTATCAACAAGATCGTTTTGAAATGTTGTTAGTAACAGAAAATGAAGCTTGGCATATTGATCGCCCGTTAGTTGATTTTGGCGTCAAACAACCAGTTGGTGTTGGTGATATGACTAGTGGGCTGTTTTTAGCAAATATCATGCTTGGTAAATCCATTGTTGAAGCATTTGAGCATACTACATCGGCGGTTTATGCGGTTATGCTTGAAACATTAAGACAAAATGAATATGAATTGCAATTAGTTGCCGCACAAAATGAAATAGAAACCCCTAAACAGTGGTTTAATGCGAAAAAAATTGATTAATTGCGAAAATATGTAAAAATAACAAAAAATTGCGGATAGTAAGACAATGAGGGGGGGTATGGAAGAAAATATTTCATTGGGTAAGATTCTTTCCGATTTAAGAAGTAATATGGGTTTATCGCAAAAAGATATTGCTGAACAAATTCATGTTAGAACAGCTGTCATTTCTGAAATTGAAAATGATCAGCTACTTCATGCCCCTTTTGTTTTTGTTAAAGGTTATATTCGTTCGTATGCCAATATTGTTGGTTTATCAGCTGATGAATATCAACCTTATCTCGAAATTTTAGCTGAACAATATTTAGTAAAAGAAACTAAAAAACCTAAACCAATATATAGTAAAACAAATCGTAGTAAGAAACCGTTCTTTTTTGGTTTGTTTGCTTTAATTTGTGCATTAGGTGGTGGCTTATACTATGTCAATTCTCAAAATAAAAGTAACTTTATTGAAGTTAGTCATTATATTTCTCCACAGCCTTCAGATCGCGTTAACAGTTAGCAAATTTTCTCATTCACATACAGACATTTGTCTTAAATCTTGTTAAGATTGCGTCCTAGTTATTTTGTAATATGATTAGGCATCTTATGAGTCATCAAGAGTCACCAATTATTAGGCGAGAATCAACCCGAATTTATGTTGGTAATGTGCCAATCGGTGGTGGTGCGCCGATTGCTGTGCAATCGATGACAAATACTCGAACAACAGATGTGGAAAAAACAGTAGCTCAAATTCAAGCCCTTGAGCGTGTAGGGGTTGATATTGTCCGAGTTTCTATTCCAACTATGGATGCTGCTGAGGCGTTTAAAATAATTAAGCAACAAGCAAAAGTCCCCCTTATTGCTGATATTCATTTTGATTATCGCATTGCTTTAAAGGTTGCTGAATATGGAGTGAATTGTTTACGGATTAATCCTGGTAATATTGGTAATGAATCACGGATTCGCTCGGTTGTTGATTGTGCCAAGGATAAAAATATTCCTATCCGAATCGGCGTAAACTCTGGTTCGCTAGAAAAAGATATCCAAGAAAAATATGGCGAGCCGACACCAGAGGCTATAGTCGAATCAGCTATGCGACATGTAGATATACTTGATAGGCTAGGTTTTGACCAATTTAAGGTAAGTGTAAAAGCGTCAGACGTTTTTACTGCGGTTGATTCATACCGATTATTAGCAAAACAAATTAAGCAACCTTTACATTTAGGTATAACGGAAGCTGGTGGAGTGCGTAGTGGAGCGGTAAAATCAGCGATTGGGCTTGGCTTATTATTATCGGAAGGGATTGGTGATACATTAAGAGTTTCACTAGCAGCTGATCCAACGGAAGAAGTTAAAGTTGGATTTGATATTTTAAAATCGTTACGCATTCGAGCAAGAGGTATTAATTTTATTGCTTGCCCAACCTGTTCAAGGCAAGAGTTTGATGTAATTAGTACCGTTAATACATTAGAACAGCGATTAGAAGATATAATAACACCAATGGATGTATCAATTATTGGTTGTGTTGTAAATGGACCTGGTGAGGCTTTAGCTTCTACAATGGGTGTTGCTGGTGGTCACAACAAAAGCGGTTTTTATGAAGATGGTGTGCGCATAGGGCGTATTGATAATGAACAAATGATAGATGAGTTGGAAGCTAAAATTCGTGCTAAGGCATCAATTTTAAAAAATAGAATTGCAACAACTGAACTATAACCTTATTAGATAGCGAATAAACAAATGGCAGAGAAAAAAATCCAATCAATACGGGGAATGAATGATTTACTCCCTAATGATAGTGCTACATGGCAACAAATTGAAAAAATTGTTAAAGGTGTACTAAATAGTTATGGTTATAATGAAATTAGAACACCAATCGTTGAAGATACCGCACTATTTAAACGTGCAGTTGGTGAAGTTACCGATATTGTTGAAAAAGAGATGTATACTTTTAATGACCGTAATGATGAAAGTATTACTCTTCGCCCTGAAATTACAGCTGGTTGTGTCCGTGCAGGTATTGAACACGGTCTATTTTACAACCAAGAACAACGACTATGGTATTTAGGGCCGGCATTTCGTTATGAAAAACCGCAAAAAGGGCGTTATCGTCAATTTCATCAATTTGGTGTTGAAGTTTTTGGCCTTGAAGGGCCTAATATTGATGCAGAGCTTATCTTATTAACTGCACGTTTTTGGAAAGCACTTGGTATTGAAGAGCATACGACACTTGAACTTAATTCTATCGGTTCAGTTGAAGCAAGAGCAAATTACCGTAATGCTTTAGTCAGTTTTCTTGAGCAACATAAAGATAAATTAGATGAAGACTGTTTACGTAGAATGTATACTAACCCATTACGGGTGTTAGATTCGAAAAATCCTGTTATTCAAGAATTACTTAATCAAGCACCGAAATTATTTGATTATTTAGATAAAGAATCTAAACTTCATTTTGATGGCTTGTGTCAATTATTAGATAGCGCAGGAATAAAATATAATATTAACCAAAGATTGGTGCGTGGTTTAGATTATTATAACCGTACTGTTTTTGAGTGGGTAACAAGTAGTTTAGGCGCTCAAGGTACAGTTTGTGGCGGAGGTCGTTATGACGGTCTAGTTAGCCAACTTGGTGGACAACCAACACCAGCAGTTGGTTTTGCTATGGGGGTAGAACGTTTAGTATTATTAGTGCAGGCGGTTAATCCTTCATTAAATCGAGATAGTTCAATTGATATTTATATGATATCTTCGGGTGATGAAAAAACGACAGCTGCAGCCCAAAAAATGGCAGAAGTACTCCGTGATGGGTTATCTGATAAGCGAATTGTGACTAATTATGGTAGTAGTAATTTTAAAAAACAATTTGCCAAAGCGGACAAATTAGGTGCTAAAATAGCTGTAATTATTGGTGAAAACGAAATTATTAATCAATCAGTTACAATTAAAAATTTACAAACAGGCGAACAAGTTGAAGTTGCAGAAAAAGAGATTGTTCAAACTTGTTTGGCGATATTGTAAATTAAAGGAAATAGGAGAAAAACGTGAGTTATCAGTTATCTGGCGAAGATCAATTTTCAGAGATAAAAGAATTTCTTGCTAAAAAGTGGAAAATTATTGTTGCGGTTATTGTAATTGGATTACTGGCTTTTTATGGCTGGCGTTATTGGCAATCTTACAAATTAGAAAAAGCGATAGAATCTTCAGATCGTTATGAACAATTAATTGCTAAATTAGATAACAACAATCCTGATTCAGTTAATGAATTAGTCTCTTTTGCTAAAGATAATAATACTATTTATAGTGTTTTTGCTAATTTTAGAGCAGCAAAATTTTATGTTGAACAATTAAAAGATTATGCTGGAGCAGAAAAATTACTTACAGATACGTTAAGTAAAACTGATTCAGATGTTATTAAATCAATAAGTTATATTCGTATTGCAAAAATACAATATCAACTTGAACATTATCAAGAAAGTTTGGCTACTTTAAATAAAGTAACCGAAAAAAGTTGGGCGCCAGTAGTTAATGATATTCGTGGCGATATATCGGTGAAAATGAATAATTATGATGAAGCAGTGGCTGCTTACAATGTTGCATTAAGTTCATCACCGACTCAAGCATTAGAGCAAAATATCAAAATGAAGTTAAATCAAGCTCAATATCTTAAAGATAAACAACAAGCTGAAAAAGCTAAACAAGAAGAAGCTGCCGCCAAGGAAAAAGCTAAGCAAGAAGCTGAAGCCAAAAAAAATGCAGCTCACGAAAATGAAGATTAATTTATCCTGATATAAGGATCTATACAATGAAGTTATCAAAATGTCTGTCTATGAGTGTTTTTATGTTATCACTTGCAGGGTGTTCATTGTTTGGTGGAGAAGAAGAAATTGTCCAGATTTCACCTTCACCAAAAGTGGATAACCAATTTCCAATTCAAGAAATATGGCGAAATAGCACAGCAGGCAATACAAATGTTTATTCATTATTGGGGCCGATTAATTACGATAATGCTATTTATGCTGCTAGCCGTAGTGGGCAAGTTAAAGCAATTGATTTATCAACTGGCCATACTATATGGGATAAAAATTTATCACAAAGTACATTATTTAGCAGTAAAACAGCGTTATTTTCTGGCGGTGTAAGCGCTGATGATAGATATGTTTATGTCGGTAGCGAACGTGCAGTTGTTTATGCATTAGACCGTAATGATGGTAATGTGGTTTGGGAAAAATCGGTACATGGTGAAGTACTTGCTCGTCCAGTTTCTTCTGATGATAAAGTCATAATCCATACCGCTAGTGGTAATTTACAAGCTTTGAATCGTAACACAGGTGAAGATGTATGGGATGTAGTGCTTGAAGTGCCAACACTTTCATTGAGAGGTAATTCTACACCAACTATTGCTCATGGTGCGGCTATACTTGGCGATGATACTGGTCATGTGAATGCTTACTATCTTAATGATGGACAACTTATTTGGCAGCAACGAATATCTCAACCAAGTGGATCGACTGAAATTGACAAATTGAATGATGTTGATTCAACCCCAGTTATTGAAGGTAATTTAGCTTATGCAATTGGCTATAATGGTAATGTTGTTGCACTTGACTTAAGTAATGGTCAAATTGTGTGGCGTAAAGAAATGGGATCTACACATAGCTTTGCGGTTGATTCACAGCAGTTATTCATTGTGGATCAAGATGACAATGTTCAAGCTGTGACTAAAAATGGTGGTGCAGTGAATTGGACTCAGACAGGTTTGTTACATCGTCAATTAACCGATCCGGTTATTTATCAAAATTACATTGTGGTTGGTGATTTCGAGGGTTATCTTTATTGGTTAAATAAAGATAATGGTGAGGTAGTTGCAAAAACACAAGTAAGTAGCAGTGGATTGATTTCGAAACCATTAGTTGTCGATAATAAAATTATTGTCCAAGCTAAAAATGGTGATATTTACGCATTTGCAAAAAATTAAGGTAATTAGAGAATAAATATGGTACCTGTTGTCGCACTAGTTGGTCGTCCGAATGTAGGAAAATCGACTCTATTTAATCGATTAACTCGAACTCGAGACGCCTTAGTGGCTGATTTTCCTGGATTAACTCGTGATCGTAAGTATGGCCGAGCTGAAATCAAAGGGCATGAATATATAGTCATTGATACTGGTGGTATTGATGGCACTGAAGATGGGGTTGAAAGCTTTATGGCGGAACAATCCTTACAAGCAATAGAAGAAGCGGATATTGTGCTCTTTCTTGTTGATGCGAGAGCCGGTGCTATGCCTGCAGATCATGCAATTGCTAAACATCTTCGATCTCGCCAAAAAGCAACGTTTTTAGTTGCTAATAAAATTGATGGTATTGATGCAGATAGTGCAATTTCTGACTTTTATAGTTTAGGATTAGGTGATATTCATCCGATTGCAGCGAGTCATGGTCGTGGTGTCAGCGTACTAATCGAGACAGTTTTAGATCCTGTTTTTCATTTTGAAAGTGACAAAATTGATACTTCAACAGCAGATCTTCAAAATGAGATGCTTGATGAATCTTATGAAGATTTTGAAGATGATGCAGAATCGCTGATTAATCAGCCAATAAAAGTTGCTATTGTTGGTAGACCAAATGTTGGTAAGTCAACACTAACCAATCGGATTTTAGGTGAAGAAAGGGTTGTAGTTTATGATATGCCAGGTACAACTCGTGACAGTATTTATATACCAATGACACGAGATGATCGTGAATACATCATGATTGATACAGCTGGTGTTCGTAAGCGAGGTAAGGTAACGGAAACCGTTGAGAAATTTTCGGTTATTAAAACGTTACAAGCAATAGAAGATGCTAACGTCGTAATTTTGGTTATTGATGCCCGAGAAGGTATTTCTGATCAAGATTTGTCTTTGCTTGGTTTTATTATTAATAGTGGGCGCTCACTGGTTATTGCTGTTAATAAGTGGGATGGATTATCACAAGATATTAAAGAACAAGTGAAAACTACGTTAGATGATCGACTCGATTTTATCGATTTTGCTCGTTTACACTTTATCTCTGCGCTTCATGGTAGTGGCGTAGGAAACCTATTTGATTCAATTCAAGAAGCATATGATTGCGCTACACGCCGTGTTAATACCGCATTATTAACTAAAATAATGCAAATGGCACAAGATGACCATCAACCACCATTGGTCAGAGGACGTCGGGTTAAATTAAAATATGCCCATGCCGGAGGTTATAATCCTCCAATTGTGGTTATTCATGGTAATCAAGTTGAAGATTTACCTGATTCTTATAAACGTTATTTAATGAACTATTTTAGACGTTCATTAAAAATTATGGGGTCGCCAATACGAATTCAATTCAAAGAAGGCGCCAATCCATTCGAAGGTCGAAAAAATAGTTTGACTGCTTCGCAACAACGTAAACGTCGTCGTTTAATGAAACATGTACGAGGTCGTAAATAACTTATGACAGAAACAAAAATAATCGATGGTGGGCAAGAAGGTATTTGTCCTAAGTGTCATAATAGAATGAGTATTGTTTCGCCACAATATTATGATTGTCCTCATTGCCAACAGCATTATCAAGAACAGTATATTTGCCCAATTTGCCGACAAAATGCGCAAATGGTTAAAGGCTGTGGCGCTATTAACTATATTTGTCACACTGATGGCTTAATTTCCAGCAGTAAAGTGATATTTCATTATTTACCAGAATAGAAAATTGTATCTATATTTAAAGCCATAAGAGGTTATTTTATGCGAATTATTTTATTAGGCGCACCGGGAGCAGGAAAAGGAACTCAAGCACAATTTATTATGCAACAATACGGAATTCCGCAAATTTCAACTGGCGATATGTTGCGTGCAGCAGTAAAAGCAGAGAGTCCATTAGGTTTACAAGCAAAAGAGCTAATGGATAATGGTAAGCTTGTTACTGATGAGTTAGTTATCGCATTAGTCAAAGAGCGTATTGCGCAAAGCGATTGTAAAAATGGCTTTTTATTAGATGGTTTTCCTCGTACTGTGCCACAAGCAGATGCAATGAAAGAAGCGGGTATCAATGTTGATTATGTACTTGAGTTTGATGTACCTGATGAAGTGATTATAGATCGTATGAGTGGTCGTCGTATTCATGCTGGTTCAGGGCGTGTATACCATGTTCGTCATAATCCACCAAAAGTTGAAAATATTGATGATGTAACTGGAGAACCATTAACTATTCGTAAAGATGATAGTGAAGAAATCGTCCGTAAACGTCTTGTTGAATATCATGATTTGACTAAACCATTAGTCAAATATTATCAACATGAAGCCAAAGAAGGCCGAACTCAATATTTCCGTATTGATGGTACACAAGCTGTTTCATCTGTGACCAATGAATTGACTAAAATTTTAGGCTAATTGCTATTAAGAGGGATGATAGACTTTTTCATCCCTCATCTTAACCAATCAATTATTTCGCTAAGTTAAGCGCTTGTTCTAAATCAGCAATAATATCATCAATATGTTCAATACCAATTGAGAGGCGTATCATTTCTTGACTTACTCCAGCCTTTTGCAATTCCTCATCATTAAGTTGTCGATGGGTAGTTGATGCTGGATGACAAGCTAATGAACGGGTATCACCGATATTAACTAAACGGATAATCAATTTTAAAGCATCGATAAATTTGGCTCCAGCTTGTTTACCTCCTTTGATACCAAAGGATAAAATACCAGCAGGTAAACCATTGTCCATCTGTTTTACCGCTAAATGATGCTCAGGATGATTAGCCAGACCTGCATAATTGACCCATTCAACTTGAGGATGTGAAGCCAAATAATTGGCTACTTTAATCGTATTCTGGCAGTGTCGCTCAATGCGTAAAGAGAGTGTTTCAAGACCTTGTAGTAATAAAAAAGTATTAAATGGTGATAAAGCTGCTCCCATGTTACGCAGTGGTATTACTCGGCAACGAGCAATATAAGCTGCGTCTCCAAAGCTTTCAGTATATGAAACACCATGATAAGAAGGATCAGGTTGATTGAGCATTGGATACTTATCTGCATGATCTTTCCAAGGAAATTTACCTGAGTCAACAATCATTCCGCCTAAGCTATTACCATGCCCACCAATATATTTAGTTAATGAATGTACTACTATATCAGCTCCAAATTCAAATGGTCGGCAAAGCGCAGGGCTGGCAACTGTATTATCAACAATTAGCGGTATACCATGGCGATGGGCAATATCAGCCAGTACTGATAAATCAACAATATTACCTGCTGGATTACCGATACTTTCACAGTAAATGGCTTTAGTTTTGTCATCAATTTGCTTTTCAATCGCATTTAAATCATTGTGTGGTGCAAACTTTGTTGTGATACCGAAATTAGGCAGGGTATGAGCCAATAAGTTATAGGTGCCACCATAGAGTTTGGAAACCGATACAATATTTTCACCAGCAAATGTAATGGCTTGTATAGCATAAGTAATTGCTGCCATTCCAGAAGCTACCGCTAATGCTCCTATACCGCCTTCTAGTGCGGCAATACGCGCTTCAAGTACAGCATTAGTTGGATTGGTTATCCGTGTATAGATGTTTCCAGCAACTTTTAAATCAAATAAATCGGCGCCATGTTGGGTATCATCGAATGCATAAGATGTGGTTTGATAGATCGGAACAGCGACGGCATGGGTTGTTGGTTCAGGGGTATAGCCTGCGTGTAAAGCAATCGTTTCTGGTTTCATGTTAGAGCCTCATATTTATAACTATTTTTCAACTATAAGGCTCTTATTTTGTGCAAAGAATTACTAAAAAGTAAAGGATTATAAAACCATTCTTACGATATCGATTTCACCTAATTCTTTGTATAGATTTTCTACCTGATCAATATGGGTTGCATTAATGGTAATGGATACTGAATGATAATTACCTTTACTACTTGGTTTGATTGACGGCGTATAATCTCCTGGTGCATGACGTTGAATCACGGATACAACTTTATCAACTAATTCTGGTTTTGCTTCACCCATTACTTTATAAGTGAAAGAACAAGGGAAATCTAATAATTCATTTAATTTTGTTTGTTGCATAATAGTCTTTTTCTCGTTTTATCAGTATAGCTATTAAATATATTGCATATATATAGTCAGTTTATTATTCTTCAAGTTCAGAATAATAAACATTACTTTTTAAAGCCTATAATTTGATCTATGATAGTTAAATTCTAACATAGCTTAGTAAAACCTACCTTACTATTATTTTAAAAGGCTAAAATAACATGTTATCCCAATCAGCTAACAAAGAACCTTTTGGTACATTACTTGGCTATGCGCCGGGTGGTGTTGCTATTTACTCTTCTGATTATGAAACATTGGATCCTGAACAATACCCTAATGATGCGTCATTTCGAAGTTATTCAGGTCATGAGTATATGGGTTATAAGTGGCAATGTGTCGAATTTGCTAGAAGATTTTTATTTCTAAATTATGGGATAGTCTTTACCGATGTCGGTATGGCACATGAAATATTTTCGTTAAGATTTCTTCGTCAAGTGATTAATGAAGCCATTTTACCATTGCAAGCATTTGCTAATGGTAGCAAAAAAATGCCAGAAGCGGGAGCATTGTTAATATGGGATGATGGCGGTATGTTCGATAGGACAGGTCATGTAGCGATTATTACTGAAGTTTTTGATAATAAAATTAGGATTGCCGAACAAAATGTTGTCCATACTCGGCTTCCCATTGGTCAACAATGGACTCGAGAATTAAAAATGACGGTATCTCATGATGGCTACTATTTACACGATACTTTCGATGATACCAAAATTTTAGGCTGGATGATTCAAACTGAGAATACTCTTCATAGCTTACCACAACCGAATGTTGCTAAGCATTTACTTGATATTCATAGTGTCCATATCGAAAATCATGGTCAATTTGATAAGAAATGGTTGAACGAAAGTGATACATTAGAAAGTGCCTATGTGTCAGCAACTGGACACGCCATCAGTCATGATGATCAGTATCGTTATTTTACTATTTCGGAAAGCGCTGAGCTGGAGCTTATTCGTGCAACAAACGAACTTCATTTGATGTATTTGCATGCTACCGATAAAGTTTTAAAAAATGATAATTTATTGTGTAATTTCAATATTCCTGAAATTCTTTGGCCACGGCTTAGATTATCATGGCAACAACGCCGTTATCAGATGATCACCGGACGGTTAGATTTTTGTATGGATGAAAGGGGCTTTAAAGTTTATGAATATAATGCTGATTCAGCCTCATGCCATACCGAAGCAGGGCAAATTTTGCAAAGTTGGGCAATACAAGCCGAATTAAATGCTGGTGTTAATCCTAGTGCGGGTTTACTTAATGCATTAGCCGACTGTTGGAAACATAGTGATGCAAAAGCGTTTGTACATATCATGCAAGATAATGATAGTGAAGAAAACTATCATGCATTATTTATGCAAAAAGCACTAACTCAAGCCGGATTTGAAAGCAAAATTTTACGCGGACTATCGGGACTCAGTTGGGATAAACGAGGACGATTAGTAGATGATGAGCAACGCCAGGTCACCTGTGTATGGAAGACTTGGGCATGGGAAACTGTACTTGAACAACTTCGCCAAGAAAGTGAAGCTCAAGTGGCAGGGTTACCAATTAGAACATGGCATCCGGAAAATTCGGTTAGATTAATAGATGTATTACTTCGACCTGAGGTATCGGTTTTTGAGCCTTTATGGACGGTGATTCCAAGTAATAAAGCTATTTTGCCAGTGCTATGGTCATTATTTCCTAACCACCGCTATTTACTTGAATCTTCATTTGAACTCAATGACAATTTAATTAAAAAAGGTTACGCAATTAAACCGATTGCTGGGCGTAGAGGTAGCGATATAGAGTTAGTTGGTTGTCATGAGCAAATATTGGATAAAACGGTTGGCCGATTTGCTAAACAAGAAAACATTTATCAAGAGCTATGGTGTTTACCTAAAGTTGATGATCGTTATTTACAAATTTGTACATTTACTGTTGGTGGCCATTATGGCGGTGCTTGTTTACGTTCGGATCCCTCTTTAGTTATAAGAGGGGAAAGTGATATGCAGCCTTTACGAGTATTAACTGATGAAGAATTTATTAAACAACTTTACAAAAAAAGTTGAGGAAAGGGGTTTTTTAAGCATAATTTGTCAAATTGATCGTTCAATTTATCAATGACAGATGGTGAGTTTTGTTATTTAATTAAACATAGCTAATTAAGTTATCTTTATCTTATTAAAAATAACTAAAAATATTATATCTATTTGATTGACAATGACAATAACCTAGTTTTTTTGATAGAATTGATTTAATACAAATAATAATTATAAAAAATATAATTAAAATAAAGGAATATCAGGATATATGGCAAATACATTATTGCGCAGTGGCGATATTAAAGATTTTAAAATGCTCGGACATGACGGTAAAGCTGCTTATCTTGTCGCTTCGCAAATTCGTGAAATGTTTCGAGTTAAATTAGGTCGCCAATACTCTGATTGTTTAGCGATACCTCAACGTAATGATCAAGGTAATATTGTTGATTGGTACATTCCCTTCGACTCAGAACAACCTGATGGTCAATATGATATTATCCCGTGGACTTCAGCTAGTGAAGATGAACAAAAGTCTGCATTAGGCTTACTGAAAGAATTCGAAAGTAAAGTTATTGAGTTAGGCCAAAAATTAGCTAGTAATCCTAATCTAGAAGGCGATCAATTACTTTTTAGTCGATTGATTTACGATCCAAAACAAAACGAAAATAGTCTTGAACCGAATTTGATGGCGATACGTTTCCCTAGCAATCAATTTGTTTATATTGTTAATGGTAAACCTGTTATCACTTTTTGGGGATTTGTTAACCCTCAGACGCCACAAGCAACTTCACCTTTCTACTGTTTAGAAGCATTTCGAAAAGCTGCTCCAAAGGTTGCAGCCACTGCTCCAGTACAAGCCCCTGTTATTGTTAAAAAACCTTGGTGGAAGCGCTGGTGGATATGGTTGTTAGGATTATTACCTTTGTTATTACTACTATTATTAGCAATTTTTTGGTTAAAAGGTTGTAGCTGGAACCCAAGTATATCTATCGATCCCAAAATATCATTAGATGGTAAAGTTGATATTCCTGAGCCAACAGTTGTAAATGATAAAGAGGACAAACAAGAGAAAAAAGAGCCTGAGCCAGAAATCAAAGAGGTTAATAATAAACCTGTTACTATCGTTAATGGCGTAGTACCAAATGGAAAAGTTGCAGTAGATCCTAACGCACTACCTGTTAATGGTATTGCTACAGATCCAGCTGTAGTAGATAATTCGGCAGCTACCGCACCAGATCAAGGAATGGCTAATAATGTAAATCCAGATGGTGTTACAGATCAACCACAACCTACGTCTTCACCTGATGATAAAGGAAATAATGGAGAGCAAGGTGAACAGGGAAATCAGGTTGATAAAGATGATAAAGGCAGTAATACAAATCCATCTGATGATAAAAAAGATAATCAAAATGGACAAGTACCTCCAACACCTAATTTAGATAGTAAATCTGACGTAACGAATAGTAATTCTGATCAAGGTAATCAACCTAATGTAAATGCTAGCCAAGCAAATAATTTAGCCTTACCTGCTGACGTGTTAAAACAGGGATCAACGAATTTCTTAAATGGTCAATGGTCAGTTGGTGCTGGTATTCAAGATAAAGCAACAGGTAAGCCATTGCAGTTAAGTTATAATTTTAATCAAGGCAATGGTGAAGTAACGGTTACTCGCAGTGATGGTGTTAAATGTGTTGGTAACGTGGGTACTGGGATCCAGAATTCTAATTTAAATATTACTGGCAACTCTGAAGCCATTTGCAGTGATAATACTAAATATCAATTACCTAAAATTCAGTGTAAATCAGGTAAAGACAATCAAGCTGATTGTCAGGGAATTTATGATAACGGGACTTCGTTCCCAATTACGATGAAAAAACAATAGGATTGTATATGCTTCCAGAAATACGCAACTATGGTCAAGAAGTTACACTGATCATGAATAGTGGAATTCAATTTCTTGATTTTGCATTAAAAATAGATTGGAAAGATAATCAATGGCGCAGTAAAGTTAATGGTTGTTTTATTGATCCATCAGAAAGTGGAGCGTTAGTTAGATTAATTGAAGATATCGATAATGGTAAATTTTTTGCACCAGATAATCTCTCTTTTGCTGTCACACCTACTCAAGAGATTAGTGTTGAGCAATCCTTAAAACTATATGATGGTATTTGGTTGCCTATTCCAATTTTAAGATCTATTCCACCAGAGCGTTTTGATAAAGGACCTCATAACTGGAGTCGAGTGAGAATTGTTAATATTCCAGAAGGTGAAGATCCAGATGGCAATACTCATCGTATTACCTTTGCCTTTGATACAAAAATTTTTACAAATATGCAGGATGTTGCTTATTTGGCACCAACGGAAAATGATGTCAAAACTGGAGCCGTATTTAGTTTAGCTCATCGTTCAGATCAAGTCTCATGGTATTTAGAGCAAAAATGGATCACCAGTTGGTTAATTGATTTATTCCAAGAATTAGCCCCTCAAGCTGAACGGTTAAAAGTACATAAAGATGATATTAATTTAGAAATAGCTAATAAAGCTTATTATGGACATTATTTAAATATTCTCAATTTGTTGGCTGATTCATTACAGTTACCAAAAATTAAAATTGTTTCAAATAATCGAGATGATGTGATTAAATCGATTCCTGTTGATATGATTTTAGATGTTGGTAATTCAAGAACCTGTGGTATCTTAATTGAAGATCACGTTCAAGATAAAGATAGTTTAAATCGTCGTTATGAGCTTGAAATTCGAGATTTAACCCAACCCGAACATATCTATAATGAGCCATTTGAAAGTCGAGTAGAATTTGCGCAAACTTTTTTTGGTAAAGAACATTTTTCGCTACAAAGTGGAAGACGAGATACATTCCGCTGGCCAAGTATTGTTCGAGTCGGAAAAGAAGCGAGCCGTCTAGCTAGTCGCCGCGAAGGAAATGAAGGAGCTACCGGACTTTCAAGCCCAAAACGTTATTTATGGGATCAAGAAAAGTATGAGCAAGGCTGGCGCTTTAATTCACATTATGTCAAAAGTGATCATGAGCCATTTGCAACGGCAGAGCCGTTTTCTAGTCTAATCAATGAGTATGGTGAAGCACTGCATATCCTCAGTAATGAAATTGAGGAAGAATTTGACCGAAAAATGCCCGTTTTTCACCCAAAATATTCACGTAGTTCATTAATGACATTTATGCTATGTGAAGTATTGATGCATGCTCTAATGCAAATCAATAGTGTCGCTCAGCGTAATAAGCTTGAACACGCAAGAACACCACGTAATTTGCGTTCTATTATTCTTACCATTCCACCGGCAATGCCTAAACCAGAACAAGCGATATTCAAAAGCTGTGTTTATCAAGCTATTGGCTTAGTTTGGAAAAGCTTAGGTTGGGATAATTCTGATGATAATATTGATTTTAGTAATCCTGAACAATTAAAAAGTATCTGGCCAAATATTCCTGAAGTTTATATTCAATGGGATGAAGCAACCTGCGGACAAGTTGTTTATCTCTTTAACGAAACGCAAAACAATTATAATGGCCGTTCAGAAGAATTTATTGCTTCAATGGTGCGACCAGACAAAACCAATAAACAGAAACTAACAATTGCCACTGTTGATATTGGAGGTGGAACAACAGATTTGGTCATCAATGATTACGAACTTGATTATGGTGCCAATAAACAACTTAATAGTAGTAATGCTTATCTTGTTCCAACTCAACGTTTTCGTGATGGATTTAAAGTTGCAGGTGATGATATTTTGCTTGATATCATCCAAGATACTGTTTTGACTTCATTAACTAATGGATTAAAACAGGTTGGACTTGTTGATCCTAATCCGATTTTATCGACAATTATTGGTTCACAACAGGTATCAATTCAAGACGCAGTACTACGACAACAATTAACTTTACAGTTATTTACACCTGTCGGATTACAAGTATTAAAACTTTATGAGCTTTATGAACCATTACATGCTGAAAAACATGTTTATAATATGACTTTTGGTGAGTTATTACAAAATAATGTGATGACAGATAATGTTCTGAATTTTATTAATGAACCAGTTCGCCGAGCTCTAAATAATCCTGAATTTTCCGTTCTTGATTTAAATGTTGAAATAAATCTTAAACGTATTCATCACTTATTTATTCGTGGTGATTATTATAATATTTGTAAAACGTTCGATGCTTTATCTGAAATTATTAGCTGTTACCAATGTGATGTGCTGTTATTGACCGGACGACCATCTCGTTTACCTGGTGTACAAAGTTACTTCCGTTCTCGTTTATCTATCCCTGCAGGACGTGTTTTGCCGCTACATGGTTATTATACTGGTGGTTGGTATCCTTTCCATAAACAAGAGCGCATTGATGATCCTAAAACAACTGCTGCAGTTGGTGCTATGTTATGTTTCTTAAGTAAAAATCTAAGATTAGCGAATTTTTATTTTAGATCAGCAAATATGGAGTTGTACTCAACAGTTAAATACATTGGTCTATTAGATAATCTAAATATGATAAAAAAAGAAAATATCTATTATCAAGATATCGATTTAGATAATCCTGATTATGATTTTCCTGAAGTCTCTTTTGAAATTCGAGGCACGACAAGACTTGGTTTTAAACAGTTAGAAATTGACCGTTGGCCTGCTTCACCAATTTATATTTTAACGATCGAAAATAGTGATGTAGCTAAAAGATTGAGTGCTGAAGGGGTTGTTTTAGAAGTAACATTAGGAATAAAAAATCGACAAAAAACAGTTGAGAATTTCTATATTAAAGATGTTAAAGCTTCAGATGGACGTGCTTGCAGTAAAACCAAGGATATAAAGCTTAGTCTGAATACAATGGTAAATTCTGGCTTAATTAGCACACAATATTGGCTTGATAGTGGAATGATAAAACGATGAAAAATTTAAACGAACAACTTCCTAAATCTTGGGAGCAGATTTATCAAGCATCAGCACAGGCAATTGAATGGGTCAATCAAACCCGAGACTCATCAAAGCGTTTGCATAATGAAGCTGATAATTTAATTCTTGATCTACGCCGATTACGTAATAGTGCTAAACGTTTAGGTGATGTGTCGACTAAGTCGGTTGCGGTCGGTTTTTTTGGTTTGTCACAAGCAGGTAAATCTTACCTTATTTCAGCATTAGCAGCAGGTGAAAATGGAAAACTTGAAACAGTGGTTGATAATGAAATCTTAGATTTTATTGATCACGTCAATCCTGTCGGCGGGGGTAAAGAGGCTACTGGTCTTGTTACTAGATTTAGTCGTACTGCTAAAGGTGGTATTGCCAACTATCCACTAGAGCTAAAACTATTTCAAGAAATAGAAATTGTTAAAATCCTGATTAACGCCTATTTTAAAGATTTTGATCAGCAAAAAGTTATCAATAAAGTTGAGTTTTCTGAGCTAAATCAACTTATTCAACGTATCGAAAGTAAAAAGCAAGTCGATTATACCGGCGGTATAACTGAAGATGATATCGTTGATTTGTATGATTATTTATCTGAAAATTTTGGCAATTCACTTGAAGGATTGAAAGGTGGTTATTGGGAAAAAGCCATGTCATTGCTACCTTATCTTTCAATTACCGACCGTGGTAGTTTATTTTCTGTGTTATGGGGTGGTATCAGTGAACTTACGGCAATTTATATTCAATTGGCGACAACCTTATCAAGCTTAAATCATGTAAATACCGTTTATGCGCCCCTTAACGTGTTAGTCAAGGACAATGGTGATGGTACCAAGTCGCAGATTGATAGCATCATGAATGTTGATATACTTGAAAGGTTAAATACTGAAAATGATTCATCGGTAACCGTTACGCCATTTAATGGAGTGCCAACTTCAATATCATTAGCGCAATTAGCCTTTTTAACAGCAGAATTAATCTTCCCATTAGTGAATAAAACTCGTGTACCTACTTTTGAGAATGTCGATCTGCTTGATTTTCCAGGATATCGAGGTCGATTAAATTTAATTTCTATTTCTGATGTCAAAGAGGGTAATCCTATCGCTCAACTTTTATTACGTGGTAAAGTTGCTTATCTTTTTGAGAAATATACTGATAGCCAAGAGATGAATGTTTTGGTGGTTTGTACGCCATCGGATAAACAATCAGATGTTAATGATGTTGGTCCAGTATTAGAAAGATGGATTGATAAAACCCAAGGCGAAACAGCTGATAAAAGAGCAACAAAAAAAGCTGGATTGCTATGGGCTATTACGATGTTTGATAAACGAATTGGAGCATCATTGTCACTGTCCCAAGACAATTTAAGAAATACCTGGGGTAAAGGTGGCTTATTACAGCAGACCATTTTAGAACGTTTTGGTAGTTATGATTGGCTATCCAATTGGTCAAATGATGGTAAATTTAACAATGTATTCTTGGTACGTAAACCAGGATTTGACGTGCCATTTTTAAATGTCGATGCTAAAGCAAACGTTGAATTATCCTACAATGATAATTATCAACAAGAAATGTTAATGTTGAAAAATACATTTGTTGAAAATCCGGATATTCAAGAGTATGTCAACGCTCCTGATCAAGCGTGGGATGCGATGTTACAATTAAATGATGGTGGCATTGGTCGAATTAGCCAGTATTTAGAACAAGTCGCCATTACTGAAGTTAAACAACAGCGGATTGTTGAACAACTTAATGAACAAATTGATTATATTATCAATATACGTTTTGATACTTGGTATCAAGCTGGTAGCGATGAAGAATTAGGTAAGAAAAAACAGATAATTAATAATGTTGTAAAAGAACTACAAGGAAAAGCATTATTATTAGGTGAATTACTTAAAGTTTTAGAATTGCCGGATCAAACTATTCGAGCTTTGTATCATTCTAGCCATATGGATAATGATATCAGCAATACTAGCGGTGATGACGTAATCGATAATTCTTCAAATGATTTTGGCTTAAATACCGATTTTGAACTTTTTCCGGAAGTAAATTCGCCTTTACAACCTCAGGTAGTTGCTAATATCGCAAGCGAATCAAAATTTGCTAAAAATGTGTTTACTGCATGGCTAGAACATTTAAGAAATATTGTATTAGATAAACATATTCTACAATTTTTCAGTATTGATCAGAAAGCACTCTCTTTTATTGTTGAAGAGTTGATTACTGGTGCTAACCGTTTGAAACTTGAAACAAGCTTAACTGAAAAAGTTTTAGCTAATGAAAATGTAGGCAGTAAGCGTGATGAGCTTGAGTCTCGGCAGATTAGCTCTATTAATATGTTATTGGCTGACTTTATTGCATGGCTTGGTTTTATTCCTGGGCAAACAAACGATATTCCTGATAGCCGAGTTAATCAAGGTAAGCCGATATTTTCATCGCCATTGACTCAATTTTCAAGTCAATTATCACATCCATTGCCAGTACTTGATGATAAGACCAAAAATTATTCTCAATTTGCTATATTTGATTGGTTTATTGCCTTTGCGACGCTTGCTCAAGAAAATGTTGGTCATCATGCTGGTCGTGAAATAAGCCAAGAACAAAACTCTCGTCTTGGTGAAATTTTAACTTGTTTTAAGGAATCACAATTATAATAGTATTATTGTGAATATATTTAATAACAACAATTTAATAATTATTAATAACAATAAGGTGGTTTTTAAAACTACCTTACATATATGAAATATCCATAAAATAATATTAATACAATCATAGTGATGAAATAGAGGATATCATGGCATTAAGAATTGAATTAGAAGGCGATAAACCGGGTGTTGCTAAGTTTTTGGCGCAAAAATGGAGTGGTAGTGCAGATATTGATATACTTATTCAACGTAACCAAGATGGTTATTATTTGTCCGGTCTTAATCAATGGGGACCAGAAAAAAATTGGCATACTGTAACTAGCATGTCTGTCGAGAATGAGCAATTAAGTGGTCTCGTTGATGAATGGCTAGTTGATTCTCTGTTATCTCAAGAAAATAGTGTTAGATTTCTTGCTGAAATTCGTGATAAACAGAATCAAAGCTATATTGATAGAGGGGTGGTAAATATTGCTGAAACAGTATTCCCTTCGTCTGCTTTAAATACCCAATTATCAATATCTGATGAGACTAAGCAAAATACCTTTGAGTCGGATAAAGTAGCTTCTAATCTTGTTGAATCTGATGATTCTCAGCCTGTAGAACCTGAAACCGAAGAACAAACAATTGGGATGGAAAATGAGGTAATAGTAGAACCTGAAATGGAATCTGAAATAGAGGTAACGCCAACACCAACGATAACACAACAAGAGGTGTCAGCTTCACAACCCACTAAAGCAAAAAGTAAATTAGGGTTGATTATTATCATTTTTGTCATTCTACTGACTTTAGCTGGGATTGGCTTTGCAGTATGGTATTTTTTATTTTCTCAAGATAAAAATCCTTTAACTTCTCTAACTCAAAGTAATAGTCAATGTAATATTGCTAATGCAACAACTGATGATTTATCTTTTATTCAACAATGTTTACAGAGTAAACCAGATACTGGTGCAGTAATTGATGTCATAAATCAGGCTAAACAAGCTAATAAATGTAATATCGCACAGCGTTTATATGCCAATCAATCTTTATTGAATGCCAAAGTGGCCTTACTTTATGCGAAAGAATACGATGTGAAGTTTTATCAAGATAACCAGTGCTTCAAGGCAGATAAAGAAACGGCAATTTATTGGTATGAAACGTCATTAAATAATGATCCAAATAACGAGTTGGCTAAAGAGCGGTTAGCTGAATTACAAAAATAATTAAGGTGCAGGTATGAAAAAAACAGTAATTTCAACATTGATTTTCGGATTTAGCCTAACTTGCTTACCTTTGGTTAGTTTGGCTTTAGAACCATTAAAGCAAGCCGGCAAAACAACACTTTATCAGCGAGTTTTGAGTACACCAACTTGTGAGTTAAAAAAAAATATTAATGATGCTACTGGTCAATCAGTACCTGCCTTTTCTCGTTATTATGTGTATGAACGGAAAAATGAAAATAATCAAGAATGGTTGAATGTGGGGCCTGATTCATATGGCAAAACTGTTGGTTGGATTAATAATTCCTGTGCTGTTGCTTGGAATATGCAACTGACTTTAGTTTTTACTAATCCTGTTGAACGTGATCCTTTATTATTTTTCAAAGATAGAGACTCTTTATCAGCAATTGTTGATGCTGATAAACCAGAAACATTAATAAAACCTATTCGTGATGCACTAAAAGAAAATAAAACCACACCACAAGTGGTGGCACAAGAACCTAAAGAATTTATTGATTTTAAAAGTAATTTCTATTTATTACCTATCTTACAGGGGGAAGAGGTAATGAATGGCCAAGGCTTTTATGAAAGAATTTTAGAGGTTGCTTCGGTTAGTAAACAAGAAACAGTTGTTAAAAATAATAACAAGTCGACTAATCAGTCTGCTGATGATAATACTAATCAAGTTGCCCCATTTAAGGCAGCTATTGTATTTGTTATCGATTCAACTATTTCAATGGATCCTTATATTTCTAGAACCAAGGAAGCAGTGGAAAGAGTTTATCAACATATTGAAAAAGAACATTTACAAGATCAGGTTAAATTTGGTTTGATTTCGTTTCGCTCAAGTTTAAAAGCCTCAGATAAATTAGAATTTGTCAGTAAAGTTTTTGCAGATCCAAATAAAGTAAAAAATAAAGATGATTTTAAAAAATTAAGTGCTTCACTCAAACAAGCATCTGTATCCACCGCTTATTTTGCTGAGGACTCTTATGCAGGTGTATCTCAAGCATTAAATGATATTAATTGGAATAGCTTTGGTGCTCGATATATGATTTTGATTACCGATGCAAGTGCTATTCCAGGTGATGATAAACTTTCAAGTACCGGAATGGATGCAGCCCAGTTGCGACTTGAAGCACAGCATAAAGGAGTTGCAATTTATGCTTTACATTTAAAAACACCGAGTGGTGAAAAGGATCATCAAGTAGCAGCTGCCCAATATTCTGATTTGACTTATAACGATTTTATTCATAAATCATTGTATTATCCCGTTAATGCTGGTGATGTTAATGAATTTGGAAAGAAAGTCGATTCATTAGCACAAGCTTTATCAGAACAAGTTAAATTAGCTTATAAAGGGGAATCATCAGTTGGTAATGCGCTTAATGCTAAAGATGATGATGCCGATATGTTAAAAGATGCTTTACTATTGAGTAAGGCGATGCAATTAGCTTATCTAGGTGATACTAAAGGAACTAAAGCGCCAACTGTTTTTAAAGCATGGATTGCTGATAAAGATTTTGTTAAACCGACTATTCCAACTGCGGAACCACGAATTTTGTTAACTAAATCGCAATTAAGTGATTTGAGTGATATTGTGACTAAGATAGCTAATGCAGCTAATGATGGATTAATTTCAGCTGATGATATGTTTTCACAACTACGTTCTGTTGCTGCTGCAATGGGACAAGATCCAAATAAATTAAAATCAGATTCTGTCACTAAGATTGCTGATTTAGGTTTACTTGGCGAGTATTTAGATAATATTCCTTATAAAAGTGATGTAACTGGTCTTGATCAAGAAACATGGAAGAGTATGAGTGGCATTGAACAAGAAAAGTTTATCCGTAATCTAAATAGTAAAGTTCGTTATTATCAAAAATGTAATGCTGATGTTGATCGTTGGATTTCATTATCTGAAGGTAGTGATCCGCGCGAAAATGTTTATCCTGTACCATTAGAAATGTTGCCATAAAAAATGTTAACTATTAATAATCTGGTAATTTCCAGACCGATAGGCAAATCTTTCTTTAAAGTTTGCTTACCAGAGCTTTCGGTTAAAGCTGGTCAAGTTGTTGTCATTAAAGGTGATAGTGGTTGTGGTAAAAGCACTTTACTCGAAATGATTGGTATGATTCTTCAACCTGATGAAATCAGCCATTATCATCTTATAGTTGATAATCAAAATTACAATATAGCCGATGTAATTCAACGCAATGATATGAATGAATTGGCGACTATACGCGCAAAATATTTGGGATTTATGTTACAAACGGGTGGATTATTACCTTTTTTAAATATTAAAGATAATATTTTATTATCTGCGAAGTTATTACAAAAAAATATTGATCCAACCAGATTTGATTACTTAATTGATAAATTGAATATTGGTCATTTGTTAAATAAATATCCTAAACAGTTATCAATAGGTGAAAGACAACGAGCATCTTTCATTCGTTCGATTATTCATAGACCTGCGTTACTGTTAGCTGATGAACCAACTTCTGCACTTGATCCTTATAATGCTAATTTACTATTTGATCTAATTATAGAGCAAGCCCGGCAAGATAATATTGCGGCTATGATTGTCACTCATGATTGGCAGAAAATTGAAAATAAAGGATTGTTTACTTTATCGGCAAAATTAACTTCTACACAATCATCAGAATTTTTACCGTTATCAAGTAAGGTATAGAAGATGGATAATGTAACATCAAAATGGCGATTTATTATTCGGTTATCATTAGCCGATTTATGTTATGATAAGAAAGTATCATTTTGTATTATCGCATCTATAATATCAGTCATTACACCATTGTTGCTATTATTTAGTTTGAAATATGGCGTAGTCGCTCAGCTACGCCATCAATTACTTAATGACCCACAAAATTTAGAGATAAAAATTGTTGGTAATTTACAACTTGATCAGCAAATGTTCGATTGGATTGCAAAGCAACCTGAGACGGCATTTGTTATTCCTCTTACTCGTTCTTTGAATACTCAAGCGGATTTGCTTAATGATTCAAGTCATTTTGTTAATAATGCTGAAGTTATTCCGACCGCTAAAGGTGACCCAATAACTCAAGATATGCCTTATATTCCTCAAAAAAATCAAATTCTATTGAGTTCTTTGGCGGCCGAGAAAATGCAAGCAGCAATTGGTAACCGAATAAAAATGGTTATTACTAGACAACTAGATGGTAAATTGGAAAAAGGAAGAACTGAATTAGAGGTTATAGGTATCATTCCTGAAGCGTATTATAGTCGTGCAGCAGGTTTTATAAGCTTAGATCTTTTAATTGAAATGGAACATTTTTATGATGGTTATCAAAGTGAAATTTTTCCAACCGGAACAGGTTTAACGGATTCTTCCTACCCTAACTCATTTGCAAGAGCTCGAATTTATGCTAATTCGCTTGATAATGTTGCTCCTTTAGCCTTTAAATTGCGTGAAAAAAATATAGAAACGCGAACTCAGGCTAATGCGATTGAAAATATGCAAGCTATTGATCGAGTCTTAGGTTTTATTTTTAGTGTGATTGCTATTACGGCAATTTTTGGATGTATATTATCTTTCAGTGGTTCATTTTTATCTAATATAGAGCGAAAACGTAAGGATATTGCTTTTATGAGGCTTATAGGATTTAAGTCTAAGCAAGTTATGCTCTATTTACTGATACAAGCAATGACGTTAAGCTTTTTAGCTTTTATCGTATCATGTTTGCTATTTTTATTAGGAAATTGTGCATTTAATCTGGTTTTAGGTAAAAATTTAGTTTCACAACCAATCGTTAGTCAATTACAATTTTATCATTTCATTATCGCATTTATATTAACACTATTAATATCATTTGTTGTTGTTGCGATAGGAGGACGAGGTGCTATCAATATTCAACCCGCCGAAAGCCTACGTGAAGCGTAAGCTTAAGCCTATTTTTTTGGGGATTATTTTCGGTTTTATTCCTAGTATGGGATATGCTCAGTCATGGGATAGTAAATTTTATAATCCTAAACCAGCCAATGATGATGTTATTCTGCCTATGCCATGTGAAGGTAGTTTGGTGATGAGAAAAGTTTTTACACCAACACGTAAACCATTGGATGATGTTAAAATTGTTTTAGGTAATAACCAAAAAGAACTTGGTTTCGCTGAGTATGCAACACCGAATTATATCTCAGGTAGCTTTTCTGATGATGGTGCAGAAAGATATTATCTTATTGGTAAATATGAAATTACCGTCCTTCAATATCAATCAGTTATGAATGATAATTGCCCAACAGCCAAAACTAATCTTGCTTTTCCTATTACTGATATCAGTTGGTTTGATGCTGTAGCTTTTACTGATAAATATAATCATTGGCTAATTGAACAAGCAAAAAATAGATCAAAAGACTTACCCAAAGGGTATGTTCGTCTACCAACTAATACTGAATGGGAATATGCGGCAAGAGGTGGTTCTAAAGTTAGCGAATCAGAATTCCGTGAATCAAAATTTCCTATGGTGAATAGTTTAGAAAATTATGCTTGGTTTTCTGGTGCAAAATCAGCCAATGGTAAACTGCAACTTATTGGTCGGTTAGATGCTAATCCGCTTGGTCTTTACGACATTTTGGGTAATGCGAATGAAATGATGTTCGATTCATTTCGCATGAATAAACTAGATCGTTATCATGGTCAGCAAGGAGGTATGACTGTTCGCGGTGGAAGTTATTTAACGCCAGAAGCATCGATAACTACTGCATTCAAAATAGAAAAACCTTACTATGATCTTCAAAGTGCTTATAGAAGCAAAGATGTTGGATTTCGGTTAGTTTATACAACTGAAGTTATGCAGTCGAATGATCTAGTAAAAGAACTGGACAAAGAATGGAATGAACTGGGTAACCAAGCGGGTCTTTCAAAAGATGATAATGTGGTTAGCGAGCTGGAAAAAATTACCAAGCAAGTCGATGATGAAAAAACTAAAAAAGAATTAAATCAACTTAATTCTCTTTTACGTAGCGCTAATCAAGCTCGTGATGAACAGAGAGATCGCTCTATTCAATCAGCTTTACAATTAGGTGCTTTTTTATGTGCTAATGTTTCCGATTTAAATGCTAAATTTGAATATAACAATAATTTATATGAAATAATGACTAATGAGGTATGTGATCCAAATGAAATAGAAACATTGAATGAAGATAATATGTGTTCCAAAGTGAAGCTAAATGATTTAAAAAATGTCCTAAATGAATCTAAAAATTCCCGTGATTTTATATTAAAATATTATTCAGATACTATTGTAAATACTGCAACAAATTATGAGAAGGATACCATTAACAATCAATCTAAGCCTACGCAATTTATACTTGAAAATAGTGGTAAAGCCAACATGAGCGATTATTTAAAACTCTATTTCAAACATATTAATAAATATATTGAATCCGGGAAGATCGACCGAGCAAATTGGCTTGAGACGTGTAATGAAATAAAAGGAAAGTAATAATGAATAAATTAATAGTAACAATGACCTTGTGTATCTCACTGATTCTATCAGGTTGCCAAGCATCAGGTGGTGCAAGTTCAAAAGATGTTGATCCAGCTTTAAGCAAAAGTAATAGTGCCAAATTTTTTAGTAAATCAGCATGGCAGTCTTGTGCTATAGGGGCTGGTATCGGTGGTATTGGTTGTGTATTATTGGGCGGTAAAACTGGCACATGTCTTGCCTCAGCGGCGGTTGGTTGTGGTGTAATGATGGGGGCCAATTATTATCTTGATAATAAACGAGCTGAATATGCTGATGCTGAAATGCGACTTGATGTTTATATTCAAGATGTTCAGCAAAATACTTATGAAGTCCAAGCAGTTACTGAAAGTGCAAAAGCTGTTTTAGATAAAAACTTGGCAACATTAAAATCATTAAATAAACAAATTAATTCTCAATCCGTTACTAAAACACAGGCCCAAAAAGATCTGACTCAAATAGACGCCAATATTGCTTATTTGAAAGATAAATTATCTCGCATGAAAAAAGTTGAAAATGATTGGGTTTCAATTTCATCACAAGAACGACAATCGGGTGTAAATGTGTCAAAACTTGATAAAGAAATTAATCAGTTACATAAACAAATTGCGGTACTTGAAAAACAAATTAATCTTGTTACTCAACAACGTTCAGCTGTAAGGGTAAGCTAATTATGAAAAAGATATCTGTTCTATTTTTACTTAGTCCATTGTTACTTATAACTGGGTGTTCGACAACGCCAGAACAATGTGACCCAACTAATACTAACATAGGTATTATGGATAAAATTAGTTGCAATTATTCAGGTAACTATCAAGCTCGTATTGATAAAAAAGAGCAAATTTTAGAGAATGAAAAACGAGCTAATGCACAATTCAGAGAAATTTATGCAACGATTGAAAGACAAAAAAATTCGACTTCATCAAGTGTTAAACAAAAGCAAGCACAGTTGCAAAAGTTAAAAAAAGAATTGACTCAATTAACTAATGAAGTAAAACAAAAGGCTAAAAATCGTGATGATTTACAAGCACAAGTTAATGATATTGAGCAACAGTTGAAGAAAGTTAACAATTCAAATTCATCTGAACTTGAAAAACAAGTTGAATTAGATAAGTTAAATAAAAAACTTCAACAGCTACAAAAAGCTTTAAATTTAGGTAAATAATTTAGCCATGCAACGTATAACAAGAGTTATATTTGATCAGGGTGAATCTGATAAGATCTCTTTGTTAAAAGAATATAATTATTTGTTAGTATTGCTAAAGAATAATTTAACTGAGCGAACATTTTCAATTTTAGGTCAGCCAAAGTTAATTGATAATAATCAATATATTGGTTGGTATAGTAATTTAGAAGGTCAACCTATTTTACTCAATGATATTGAAAATGAAGAACATAAAAAACAGATAGAAAAAACGCTGAATACACGAATTAATGACCTTGAACTCGTAATCAAATCAATGTCATTGACAAGAGAGGAACAAGCTTTAATATCTGCATGGTTACCGAGAATAAAAAACTCAGGAAATACCATTTATGTAATTAATGATGAACCTGTTATTGTTAATTCATTTAAAGCTCCGATTTTACCTGAACCTACAGCAATACCACCAACATCAAAATCATTTTGGCGTTGGTGGTATTTTTTATTACTCGCACTGTTTTTAATTATATTGCTTGGTTTTATTTGGTTCTTTTTTTGTCCTTATGGCAAAGAAAAAGCATCAGATTCTCCATCAATAATGGCACAAAATACAGAGAAAAATAGAGTTGAATCAACCCCAGTAGTTGAACAAACTAATGTTTTAGAACCAAAAAACGAAACTGTAACAGAAGTTAAGAATTGTATAACTAAAGAAGAAGCTACTAATAAGATATCGGCTTCTAAAATGGTGATGATATTTGATAATTCAGCCTCAATGACTTTAACCTTGATGGAATCACAAGAAAGTATCGATAAATATTTAAAAAGTAATTTTTATTCGATGACAGAAAAAGAAGCCGAAGCTTATGAAAGAAAAATGACCAGATTACCTAATCGTTTATCAAGTAGTAAAGAAGTAGCATTAACCAGTATTGATAAAATACAGCAAAATATAGATATTTCTCTTGTCACGTTAACAAGTTGTCCGGCTGCGCAAACTACATCATTCTATCCTTATGAAGATAGAGAAAAATTAAAAAGTAAAATTAAACGGTTGCAGCCATTAGAATATAATAGTGCGACGCCATTATATAGTGGTGTTAAACAGGCAAGTAAAATGCTTGATGGTATTAATCGTGATGATTATATATTAATTATTAGTGATGGTGAGGATAATTGTACTAAAAGTAATATATGTACTCTTGCTAATGAAATAGCCACAGCGCAACCTCGTTTAAAAATTAATATTGTTGATATTGCCGGACAGCATAAAATAGATTGTGTAGCAAAAAGCACTGGTGGTAACGTTTATATAGCTCAAAATCCAACCGAGCTTATTAAACAAATGAGTAATGCCGTTTCAGATATGAATATTAGTAAACCTATTTGTAAATAAGATATAATAATTTTGATTTAATTGACAATTTATAAATTAAATATTTAGCTAACTAATAGACTTTTATAAAGACTTTTTAAGTAACAAGGAATAAGTTGAGAGATGCAAAGAATAACTCGTATTGCTTTTGATCATAGTAACATAGACAAGATGCAGTTACTGGAACAGTATAATTCTTTACTTTCAATACTTAAACCTCATTTGACCGCAAGAACATTTTCAATTTTTGCTTCATCAAGATTAATAGAAAACAACCAATATATTGCCTGGTATACTGATCTTGAAGGCCAACCTATATTACTTAATGATATAGGTGACTCGTCGCAAAGAACAGTAATTGAAGACGCCTTACATACTCGAATCAATGATATTGAGACTACAGTCAAATTAATTCCCTTAGATCATCAACAAAAAGCTTTAGTGTCTTCATGGTTATCAAGAATTAAAAATCCAAATAATCAAATTTATGTAATTAATAATGAACCAGTTATTATTGATACTTTTGAGCCAATTGTATTACCTGAACCGCCAATTGTCGCACCAAAAAGTTTTTGGCGATGGTGGTATACCTTAATTTTAATTTTACTTTTATTATTAATTTTAGGTTTGATATGGTTCTTTTTTAATCCTTTCAAAAAGACTAGCAAGATGGAACCAATCGTTGAACCAGCGATTACACAACCAATTGAACCGAAAAAAACGGAACTAACCGTTGAATTTGCAAAACAACCAGAGCTTGTCATTAAACCTAAACCTGAATTAAAACCAGAACCACAGGTTTCAGAGCCACAACCTGTAGTTGTACCTGACCCAACACCAGAGTCGGTTAGCAAATCAGAACCTAAACCAGCGCCAAAAGTAAAAAATCCACCAAATTGTATTACTAAGGAAGAATTGGTAAAAAATTCTAATCCATCCAAAATGGCGTTGATCTTTGATAATTCTTTATCCATGACGGTAACATTAGCAGAGCCACCTTCACAAGTTCAGCAATATTTTAATTATTTAACCCATGGCTACCCTAGCTATATGCCTGCATCTGAAAGAATTGCGTATGAAAAAAGGATGTCTCGACTACCGACTCGTTTATCAACCAGTAAAAAAGTAGCATTGACTAGTATTGATAAAATTCAACAAAATATTAATATAGCATTAGTGGCATTAAATAGTTGTTCAGCGGCAGATACAACACCATTTTATAATTATTCCGGCAGAGGCGCTTTAAAAAGTAAAATTAATCGATTAACACCAAGTGCAGCTGGTGGCGGAGGTACACCACTTTATAGTGGATTAGAGAAAGCAAGTAAAATGCTTGATGGTGTAAAACGAGATGATTATATCCTTATAATTAGTGATGGCGATGATAACTGCACAAGAAGTAATATTTGTACTCTAGCTAATTATATTGCAGCTCAAAAACCTCGACTCAAGATAAATATCGTTGATATAGCGGGTGAACATAAAATAGATTGTGTAGCTAATGCTACTCGAGGCAAAGTTTATATCGCACAAAGTCCTAAGGATATGATTAGACAGATGAATAAAGCGGTATCTGATTTAAAAATTAATCGTCCTGTTTGTCAGTAAACAGATAAATAAAATTGATAATACCAAATGATTAGTACTAGATTTTACTCAATAGCTATCTTTAAGAAAAATAATTAATAAAAATAGTAAAAAAACCAGACGTAAAGTCTGGTTTTTATTGATTAAATAATCGTTATTAAAAGTCTAAGTTAGCTGCTTTTAATGCATTTTCCTCAATAAATAGTCGGCGAGGTTCGACTTCATCTCCCATCAATGTGGTAAATAATTGATCTGCTTCAATTGCATCTTTAATGGTAACTTGCAACATACGACGACTGGTTGGATCCATGGTTGTTTCCCATAATTGTTCAGGGTTCATTTCTCCTAAACCTTTATAACGTTGGATTGTTAATCCGCGGCGAGATTCTCGAATTAACCAATCAACAGCCTCTTCGAATGAGCTTACTGGTTGTTTTCGTTCGCCTCGTTGTATAAATGCACTTTCTTCAAGTAAATCTTTCAATTGTGAGCCTAAATGGCAAATATTTCGGTATTCATTACTATGAATAAATACTTGATCTAAAGCATAACAGGTATCAACTCCATGTGTTCTTACTTTGATTACAGGTATATATAACTCTGCTTTTTCATTGTAATCCGCACTATAATGGTAGCTACTGCCATGTTGTTCTTTATTTGATAATTTTTCAACAATTGATTTTGCCCAGTATTCAGATTTTTGTTGGTCTTTTAAAATATCTTCATCTAATACTTCTTGATAGACTAATTCTGATAACAACGCGCGAGGATAGCGACGTTCCATTTTAGTAATTAGTTTTTCAACTTTTTGGTATTCAGCAATTAATTTTTCTAAAGCTTCACCAGCTAAAGCAGGGGCATGATCATTAACATGTAGTGATGCATCTTCCAAAGCTAGAGCAATTTGGAATTGAGTCATTGCATCATCATCTTTAATATATTGTTCTTGTTTGCCTTTTTTAACTTTATAAAGTGGTGGTTGTGCAATATAAACATAACCTCGTTCAATAATTTCAGGCATCTGACGGTAGAAGAAGGTTAACAATAAAGTTCTAATATGTGAACCATCCACATCCGCATCGGTCATGATGATAATGCTGTGATAACGCATTTTATCTGGATTATATTCATCACGACCAATACCACAACCAAAAGCAGTAATTAAAGTTGCGACTTCTTGAGATGAAAGCATTTTGTCAAAACGGGCTTTTTCAACATTAAGGATTTTACCTTTTAACGGTAAAATTGCTTGATTCCTACGGTTACGGCCCTGTTTTGCAGAACCACCCGCAGAGTCCCCTTCCACTAAGTAAAGTTCTGATAATGCAGGGTCTTTTTCCTGACAGTCAGCTAGTTTACCTGGTAAGCCACCTAAATCTAAAGCCCCCTTACGGCGTGTCATTTCGCGCGCTTTTCGTGCTGCTTCGCGAGCTCTAGCTGCATCAATAATTTTGCCAACCACAATTTTGGCATCCGATGGATTTTCCAGTAAATACTCGGCTAATTTTTCACCCATCACTGATTCAACTGCTGATTTTACTTCAGACGAAACTAATTTATCTTTGGTTTGTGATGAAAATTTAGGATCTGGTACTTTTACTGATACTACTGCAATTAGTCCTTCACGTGCATCATCACCAGTGGCACTGATTTTAGCTTTTTTGCTATATCCTTCAGCTTCCATGTAGTTATTTAATGTACGCGTCATCGCTCCACGGAAGCCGGCCAAGTGGGTACCACCATCACGTTGAGGAATATTATTGGTAAAACAATAGATATTTTCTTGATAGCCGTCGTTCCATTGTAAAGCAACTTCGACACCAATATTATCTTTCTCAGTACTAAAATAAAAAATCTTCGGATGGATTGGATTTTTATTTTTATTTAAATATTCAACAAATGCTTGAATACCACCTTCATAATGGTAGTGTTCACTTTTACCTGTTCGTTCATCTGTAAGTTTTATTGAAACACCAGAATTTAAAAATGATAATTCACGTAATCTTTTAGCTAAATGATCGTAGACAAACTCGATATTAGAAAAAGTTTCTGGGCTTGGCCAGAAGCGAACATAAGTACCAGATTCGGTTGTTTCACCAATCACTTTTAGCGGTTCTTCTGGTACGCCTAAATGATAAGTCTGTTTATGAATTTTACCTTCACGGTAAATAACTAATTCTAATTTATCCGATAATGCATTTACAACCGAGACACCAACACCATGTAAGCCACCAGAAACTTTATATGAGTTATCATCAAATTTACCACCAGCATGTAAAACGGTCATAATAACTTCTGCAGCAGAAATACCTTCTTCTTCATGGATGCCGGTAGGTATTCCTCGACCATCATCTCGTACTGAAACAGAATTATCAGGATGGATAGTAACTTCAATATGGTGACAATAACCCGCTAATGCTTCGTCAATGGCATTATCTACCACTTCAAAAACCATATGATGAAGGCCTGTACCATCATCAGTATCACCAATATACATTCCTGGACGTTTTCGAACCGCATCAAGTCCTTTAAGTACTTTAATGCTTGAAGAATCATAAGAGTTAGACATGGATTTCTCGACTTGTTTAATTATTTATATCATTCTATATATTTAGGAAATTATACCAGATTTTATGTGAAAAATCTTATCATTTTCATCGATCATATGGGTAATTTGCTCTTGATTAACCGCGGTAATAAAAACTTGAGATTTGGCTGATTTTAATCGTTTAGCTAATAGATTACGTTTATTTTGATCAAGTTCAGAAGCAAAGTCATCTATTAAATAAATACATGATAATCCAGTTTTTTCTGAAAAATATTCCCCTTGTGATAAACGTAATGCACACATAAGTAATTTTAGTTGCCCACGAGATAGTAGATCTTCTACTGGAATATTATCTATACGTAATTTTATATCGGCTTTATGTGGGCCTAATGAGGTATAGTTAATGAATTTATCTCTCTCAAATTGTTTATATAAAATATCAGAATAATTCATCCCATATTCCCAGCCTTGATAATATTGGCAATTAAGTTGATACTCGGGTAAAAAATGCCGACAAGTTTCTATAATTTGCGGAAATATATTTTGACTATAATCAGCTCTAATTTGACTGATTTTTTCGGCAATTGGTGTTAGTTCTTTATCCCAAGGTAATAATTGATTATAGTTAGACGATTGTTTTAATAATGCATTTCTTTGTTTAAATAACCGTTTTAAATTATTCCATAGTGATACAAATTCTGGGTAATGGTGAAAACATCCCCAGTCTATAAACGATCGACGATATTTTGGACCACCAGTAAGTAAATCAAATCCTTCTGGAGTAATTAGTTGAATAGGTAATAGTTTAGCTAAGTCAGTTAATCGAAATCCCTCATCACCGTCAATTTTTATCGTATTATCATTATTTCTTGTTTTTGATAATCCTATTGTACGAATTTGTTGCGATGATTCTATTTGGCTGAATAAAACTAACTGAGGCTTTTCATGTTGTATGATTCTATTCGATTGAATATGTCTAAATGCACGGCCATGGCCGAGCATATAAATAGCCTCAAGTAGACTAGTTTTTCCACTACCATTATCACCAACTATATAGTTGAAATGATTTGATAATGATAATTCAGCATAATCAATGTTGCGAAAATTATGGATTTTGATTTGTGAAAGAGTCATGTTGGTAAAGTTTCCGGCCGAAGCCGGAAGTTTGATAGAGAGTTATTATAAACGCATTGGCATAACAACATAAGTAGCCGATTGGTTATTGATATCTTCAATTTGCACACTAGATGTTGCATCCGTTAATAATAGTTGTACACTATCACATTTTAGTGTGTTTAATATATCTAATAAATAAGTCACATTAAAGCCAATTTCAAGCTCTTGTGACTCATATTTCACATCAATCACTTCTTCCGCTTCTTCTTGTTCAGGATTATTTGCTGTGATTTTTATTTGGTTATTATGTACATATAATCTTATACCGCGGAATTTTTCGTTTGAAAGAATTGCTACTCGTGATAACGCATTTCTAAGTTCTTCGCATGAAACTTCAAGTGGTTTATCCGGATTACGCGGCATTACTCGTTTATAATCAGGAAATCTTCCATCAATAAGTTTTGAGGTAAAGGTAAAATCACCAAGATTAACACGCAAATTATTATTACCAATCTGCATATTTACCAGTTCATCGTTGTCACTAACCAGTTTAGCGAGTTCTATTACCCCTTTTCTAGGTAAAATAACTGAACAGGATTCTGAGATATTTTGACCTACGGGTTGAGCACACACAGCTAAACGGTGACCATCTGTCGCAACGGTTTTTAATAATCCATCTTCGATCTCAAATAGCATACCATTTAAATAATATCTGACATCTTGATTAGCCATTGAAAATTGGACTGCATCAATAAGTCGTTTGATTGTCTTTTGTGGTATAGATAGATCAACATCACTTTGCCAATTTTCTAAATTAGGAAAATCTGTAGCCGGTAATGTGGCTAAGGAAAATTTACTACGCCCAGATTGAATGATTAATCGATTATCGTCAACGCTTATCGAAATTTGGGCATTACTTGGCAGATTTCGGCAAATATCGAGGAACTTTCTTGCCGGAACTGTTGTTGCTCCTGGCTCACAAGATTCGGTTAAAGGAAGATGAGATATCATCTCAATCTCTAAATCGGTTCCGGTCATTGATAGAGTATTATCGATGACTTGTAATAATAAATTACCTAAAATAGGTAAAGTAGGGCGACTGCTTAATGGTGCGCTAACAAGCTGTAAGGGCTTAATAAGTTTTTCACGATCTATAATAAATTTCATAGTGTTAATTCTTTTTTAAGTTGATAATGTTCTAATTAAATTGGAATAATCCTCTTTAATATCATTGCTTTCTTCTTTTAATTCGGCAATTTTTCGGCATGCATGTAATACAGTTGTGTGATCTCTACCGCCGAAACCATCTCCAATCTCTGGAAGGCTCTTATTCGTCAACTCTTTTGCTAACGCCATCGCGACCTGTCTTGGTCTTGCAACTGAACGGGAGCGGCGTTTTGATAATAAATCAGAAACTTTGATTTTATAATATTCAGCAACCGTTTTTTGAATATTTTCAATAGTAATCAATTTTTCTTGCAAGGCAAGTAAATCTTTCAAAGCATCTTTCACAAAATCAATAGTGATAGATTTGCCTGTAAAATTGGCATTGGCAATCACTCGATTCAATGCGCCTTCTAATTCACGTACATTTGAACGTAAGCGTTTAGCAATGAAAAATGCAACTTCTTCAGGTAGTTTTATATTATTTTCTTCTGCTTTTTTCATTAGAATTGCAACGCGAGTTTCCAGCTCCGGTGGCTCGATAGCAATGGTTAAACCCCAGCCAAATCTTGATTTTAAACGATCTTCAACGCCATTAATTTCTTTTGGATAACGATCAGAAGTTAAGATAATTTGTTGATTACCTTCTAATAACGAGTTGAAGGTATGAAAAAATTCTTCTTGAGATCGTTCTTTATTAGCAAAAAATTGTATATCGTCAATAAGTAGAGCATCAACAGAACGATAATAATTTTTGAATTCTTCAATAGCATTATTTTGTAGTGCTTTTACCATGTCTTGCACAAAGCGTTCTGAGTGCATATAAACCACTTTGGCATTTGCTTTACCGGCCATAATCCCATTGCCAACTGCATGTAATAAATGGGTTTTACCTAAACCGGTTGAACCATATAAAAATAACGGGTTATAAGCTTTTCCTGGATTTTCCGCGACTTGTTTTGCAGCTGCTACAGCTAGTTGGTTAGATTTACCTTCAACAAAACTATTAAATGTATGTTTATGATTAATCCCTGAATAGTAAGTATGGTTACTATTGCTTTCTTTGGTTGTTTTCCAAGCTGGAACAACATCAGATTTAGATTGGTTAACTTCGGATTTTTTTTCTACCGATAGAGTGGAGCCGACTTCAAGGTATAATTTTAATGAATCATTACCTAAAAGTGTGTTCAATAACTGTGAAATAGTCGTTAAATATTTATTTTTGACCCAATCTAATACAAACCTATTGGGTGCATAAATATAAAGTTTATTCTCAATCATTTCTGCTTGCAAAGGGCGAATCCATAAGTTGAATTCTGTTGTTGGAAGAGCTTCTTGTAATTGAGAAAGACAATCTTGCCAAATCGCAGTAGACACGGCTACTCCTTTAACTAGGATACTAACAATATTTTATTGATTATAATCTTTTTTGTGGATAATTTATAGCTTAAAAGCAAGATATAATTTATTAATTAACAAAAGGTATAAATAAAAAACCCAGCTTAAAGCTGGGTTTTAACAGATATCACTAATCAACAATTATTATTTTGTTTGATCAATTACTTGAACTTCTTGAACGTTACGTGCTTTAACTTCAATTTCAACACGACGATCTGGTGCTAAACATGCTTTTAAGTCAGCGCCACGAAGTGCATTACATTTAGTACCAGTAACTGGTTGTGATTTACCCATACCACGTGAAGTGATAATTTCAGCTGGCACACCTTTTTGTACTAAATAGTTTAATACAGTGTGGGCACGACGTTCTGATAGTTTTTGGTTATAGTTATCAGAACCAATACGGTCAGTATGACCAATTACTACGATAGCACTTTCAGATGGATTAATTTTAACAAGCGTTGCTAATAAGTTATCAAGCGCTTGGCGCCCTTCTGCTTTTAAGTCAGCTTTTGCATAAGCAAATAATACATCTTCATTTAAAACATAGCGATTTACTTCAGTTTTGATTTCAACTGGAGCTGCAACCGCTGGTGAACCTAAACGGTAAGTGATACCCAAGCTCACAGTACCTGCGTCTGGAGATGCATCAGTTTTAGTATGAATATGTTGAACATATTGATATTCTAAACGAGTTGAGAAGTTTTCGTCAAAACGATAATCAAGGCCTAAAGCATAAACAGGCGATAAATCAGTTTTTGTTCCGCCTTTACCGTATTCTTCTTTAACATCACCACCATTTTTCCATTTAGCAATAGTTACCATTCCACCCGCGCGGCCATAGATATCTAAATCGTCAGAGATAAATGATAATGGATAGCTTAATTTACCAGTTAAAGAAACACCTTGAGCAGAAACTTTACTGTTTCCTGCTTTAGAATCACTATCATAACGATAATTTCTTTTATATTTTGCTGAACCTAACCAATCATAACCTAGTTCAAATGCTAAATAAGGATTAGCTTGGAAACCTAAGAATGCACCGCCAGCGATGTTACTTCTATTAGAAGTTTTGATTCCAGCTTCTTCTTTATCAAAAGCACGAACTTTATTTGCATCTAAGTTATAAAGCTCAGACCAACCTAATTTAGCACCTGTATAAAAAGTGTTGTCTTCATATGCTGCATTAGCGGCAGTAGCGGTTAAACTTGCAACTGCAATTGCTAGAGCTAGAGTCGTTTTTTTCATTTTTTGCCTCAACTTATTTGTTGTTATAGACGTTGTTTAATTTGATTTTATTGTTTAAATTTACTTCTTATAAATAGATATTACTAATAATTATGTTACACATAATCTAGCTTTAATTATAGCACATAAATTGCGCAAAGCTAGATAGAATAAACTTACATTGTAAAAATTAAATAACTTTAATTTGCATTAACCAATTTGATTAACTGTAATATATAAATCATTTATGGAGTTAGATAAAGTATTGGCCATAATGTAAAAATCCGCTTCAAGTCGTTTATCAAACTCATCAGAACCAATATCTTCATTTTCGTCCATTATAATAGAATCAAATTTTACTTTTTTCAATGTAAAGTCTGGGTTGATAATAAAATTGATACCACGTTCATCAATAATTTTAAGTTTGGTTACCCATTTACCAGAATCTAAGTGAACTAACATTTCGTCGCTAGTAATATCTTGGTTTTTGCAGTTAATAATTCCATTACCTTCCAGTGGATCTTTTAATTCAGCTTCATCACCTAATATAAAAGGAGGAAAATTTAACTTTTCTTTAACCCAATTGGTCATTATCTTTTCAAGTGGTTTATCGATTGATAATGGGGTTAATGCTAAAGATCCAAGCTCTTTACGTAAAATTGCTAAAATATCTTCAGCTAGTTTAAAACTACTACAATCAATAATAATTCTTCTATTTTCAGTATCGATCCATAACCAATAATGGTTATATTTACTAAATGCTCTAGGCATTAAATCGAACATCACTTCATCTTTTAATGTGGCTTTTTCATTTTTGCTGAGCTTTCGACTTAATGCTTTCTCTTGTTTGTCAATTTTATCAATTAGTGCTTGTTTAATTACTGGCGCTGGTAATATTTTAGTTTCTTTTTTAATCCGTAACAGTAAATGTCCTTGCATATCAATAATGAAATCATCTAAGTTATTATCATTATAAGGCGATACCCATCCCATCTTAGTGGTATCTAAATTACCGCACGGCGAAAATGAAGCCGATTTAAGCGCTTGTTCAATAGTTTGTTTATCAAGTAAATTGTCATTATTAAGTTGGTAAATAATTGCGTTTTTAAACCAAAGCATAGTGTTATATTTCCAAATATTTGCTTTACGAAGTTTATTTTATCATAACGATTTATAATAAAAATTTCATAGACGATGATATATTATCGCCTTAGTAATAAGATTTGATGAGAAATTCTTTAAAATTTATAAGATACACCCATATAAATAGATGTTACCGTACTATCATCAACCATTGGGCTATCGGCTGCATCACCTGTTAGTTTATCAATATGGACTCCACCAAAGGTTGCAATATTATCTGTTAACGAATATTGAGCCGCAATTTCAAAGTAAGGCGTAAAAGAGCTATCAGCATTGAAATAACCTAAGCCTGAACGTGCAGATTCTTTGTGCGAGATTCCATAATAATAGTCATTATGTTTACGATTTGCCCAATTTATACCGATAGTTGGTGCAACAATCAAATTATTTTCAATATAAGGTACAGTATAATCAGCATTAACTAAAATACTACTACTAGTATCAAGGATATCAGTGCCAATACTACTAGAAAAAATCCCCCAATTGGTATTAAGTGAATATTCAATATCCGCTAGTAGGGTTGAATGGCGACTATCGAGCTGTTTTAGTTTATGATTATTAGAATCGTGAGGTTTAAATTCATTAGCTAAATAGCGAGCGCCAAAGGATAGACTTTGGTTATCATCATTGAGGGCATAAACCCCAGCAGAAAGATCATCAATAAAAAACGAGCCATTGTCATAATCAATGTGTGGTATAGGATAGTAGTTTGAACTATAACTTTTATATGGTGAAGTTGACCAACCTAAACCGATTCCCAATGAGGTAGGTTCTGCTGATACAATTTGCGTATATCCTAGAGAACACATTGATAATAGCGAAATTATACAGCTTATTCTTTTCATTTTGATACCTATTCATAGTGATATGGTTTACAAGAGTTATTGTGATTTCTTTATCTCAAGTCTGTCGTCACAAAATCTATACAGTAATTGTACATTGTTACAATCACTTTTCTCCGATAATAATGCCACATTTTGTCATATTTGAATATGGATTAGTGAGATAAATTATGAGTAAACCAACTAAAGAAATGATTAACAGTCGCCCTGACGACGCAGTATTATTAGCTGATGAAGCAAAATATTGCTCATTTGGCGATACTGTGCATTACGTTGAACCACCAAAGATTTTTGATGGCTGTGAAGGTAGCTACATGTATGATAAAGAAGGTAAAGCTTTTCTTGATTTACAAATGTGGTACTCAGCTTGTAACTTTGGTTATGCCAATGAGCGTCTAAATAACGTACTTAAAAAACAAATCGATACTTTACCGCAATGTGCGAGTCAGTATCTTCATCCAACTAAAATTGAACTAGCAAAAACTATTGCTCAAGGTATGGAAAAACGATTTGGTTACCAAGGCCGTGTGCATTTTAATGTTGGTGGTTCACAATGTATTGAAGATTCATTAAAAGTAGTTCGTAATGCTACCGGCGGTAAATCACTAATGTTTGCTTTCCAAGGTGGCTATCATGGTCGTACTCTTGGTGCATCATCAATTACTTCAAGTTATCGTTATCGCCGTCGTTATGGTCATTTTGGTGATCGTGCTATGTTTGTTCCTTTCCCATATCCATTCCGTCGCCCTAAAGGAATGACTTCAGAAGAGTATGGTGAACATTTAGTTGCTGAATTTGCTCGTTTATTTGAAACAGAATATCACGGTGTTTGGGATCCTAAAGTAGGTCAAGCTGAATATGCTGCTTTCTATGCCGAACCTTTACAAGCAACAGGCGGTTATATTGTCCCTCCTCGTAACTACTTTAAAGGTTTGAAAAAAGTTTTAGATCAATATGGTATTTTATTAGTCGTTGATGAAATCCAAATGGGCTTTTATCGTACTGGTAAACTATGGTCAATCGAACACTTTGATGTTAAACCTGATGTAGTGGTATTTGCCAAAGCATTAACTAATGGTTTAAACCCACTAGGTGGGTTATGGGCTCGTGAAGAGTTAATTAATCCTGAAGTATTTCCTGTTGGTTCAACACATTCAACTTTTGCGTCAAATCCATTAGGTACTGCGGTTGGCTTAGAAGTATTAAAAATGACTTCAGAAACCGATTACGAAAAAATGGTGATGGAAAGTGGTGCATACTTCCTTGAAGGATTAAAAACACTTGAGAAGAAACATAAAGAAATTGGTGAGGTTGATGGCTTAGGTCTTGCACTACGTGCTGAGATTTGTACCGATGACGGTTTTACAGCTAATAAAGCATTAGTTGATAAAATGGTTGATATTGGTATGTCAGGTGATCTTGATTGGAAAGGTAATAAAATGGGCTTGGTGCTTGATATTGGTGGTTATTATAAAAATGTTATCACTTTTGCTCCTTCATTACATATTACTCGTCAAGAAATCGATCAAGGTATTGAATTACTTGACCAATTAATTACTCGAGCTAAAAAAGAACTTTAAGTCTTAAAGCAAAATAATCCCGCTAATATGTGTTAGCGGGATTCTAGTTATACCCGATCCTTTATAGAAAGTTATGCGATATATCAATCAACTAGAACCCAATGAACTAATCAATAATTTTATTTCTCATCCACCACAGGAATTTACGAGCTGGATGAGCGAAGATGGTGTACCTGCTTTTTCTGCTAAGTTTGATTTGCTCACAACTGCCGATGATGATTTTAAACATAAAGTTCATAAATTACCTTTTTATAGCAAATGGCGACATTGGTTACAACCAAAAACATGTTTTGTCGGAACGACAGTTTCAGAATACAGTTTGTTAACTGATAAAGTGAATGCACAGCAATTAGCTGATAATGTTAAAACAGCGTACGCAAAGAAATATCCTTTTACTATTGTGAAAGATTTACCTTCCGATTCGCCTTTACTAAGTAAGCAGGATAATCAATATTCTAAACAGGTTATTGGGTCTTTAAAAGATAACGGTTTTATTGAAGTTGAAGGACAAGCTTTAGCGTGGGTTCCAATCGATTTCGAATCGATAAATGACTTTTTGGCAAAATTATCATATAGCCGTCGAAAGAATTTAAGAAGAAAGCTGAAATCTCGTGAAAAATTAGAGATTAATATCTTACAAACTGGTGATAACTGTTTTTTTGATGACGCCAATCTTGATTTATATTATCAGCTTTATCTTAATGTATATGAACAAAGTGAAATACATTTTGATTTATTAACCAAACCATTTTTTATCCAATTACTGCAAAGTAAAGCAGCAAATGGGCGTATTTTCACTTATCACTATAATGGCCAATTAATTGGTTATAACATCTGTTTTGTGGTGAATAATGTTCTAATTGATAAGTATATTGGTATGGTTTATCCGCAGGCACGGGAGTTGAATCTCTATTTTGTTAGCTGGTTTGTTAATCTTGAATATGCGTTACAACAGAAACTAAGTAGTTATGTCGCAGGTTGGACAGATCCCGAAGTTAAAGCTTCGTTAGGTGCTAGTTTTACTTTAACCAAACATCTAGTTTATATTCGAAATCCTCTGTTAAGAATAATTTTACGTAAATTAATAGGCCATTTTGAAACCGATAAGGAGAAAGTAGCATGACATTGCCGGTTATCCTTAATTTTGATCAAAGCGTAGGTGAAATTAATGACGCTAAAACGATTGATTTCACGCAGTGGCAAGATGTAATTCGCTTTGGTTGTAATGAAAAAAATTTCCAAAAATTTAAAATGCAATTACAACAATCATTACCAGAAAACTATGGCACAGTGTTGATGGGGAGCGGTGATTATCATCATATTTCGCTATTACTAATTGAGCAACTTGCTAAGCAATATTCAGCAGATAATCCAATTGAAGTGATTATTTTTGATAATCATCCAGACAATATGCGTTATCTATTTGGTGTTCACTGTGGCTCATGGGTGAGCTATGTAGCAAGTTTACCGTTCGTAAGTCATGTTCATGTGTTAGGCATAACTTCTAATGATATTGGATTATGGCATTTTTGGGAAAATAGATGGTCACCGCTATTTCATAAAAAATTGACTTATTGGAGCTTAGATGTCAATGTTTCTTGGGCGAAAAAAATTGGCTTGAATCAAGCTTTTCGTCATTTTGATTCGCCTGATGATTTGATTACCCAGTTTCTATCTGAACAATATCGTAATACTAAACCAATATATTTATCGATAGATAAAGACGTATTAAGTGAAGAGGTTATTCATACTAATTGGGATCAAGGAAAACTGCAAACTTATCACTTATTGGATACTATTTCCTCAATTAAACCACGAATTATTGGTAGTGATATCACTGGTGAATTATCAATATGGCAACCGAAAAGTTGGTTTAAACGATTGCTTAGTTCATTAGATAAACAACCAGAAATATCCTTAGAGAACTTAAATGGTTGGCAACAAGAACAATATCAACTCAATTTAACATTATTAAACGCTTTAAAAGCCTAGTATTATTAATCTATTATTCTTTTAATAAAATACAGCTAGGCTTGACTTTAGTTTTGATTAATAACTGTTATGACTGTTTTTGTTGGTTAGTTTACTTTCCGCCAATGCCAGAAACATAATTCCTGAAACAATCAATATTGTTCCAATTAACTTAAATAACGTTATTGGTTCATTAAATAACCAAACTGATGCAATCATTACCGTGACGACTTCGAAATGAGATGCCGCAAAAGCTGGTCCGACAGGCGCTTTTTTTAATAAAGTCATCCAAGTGAAGAAAGTAAAAATATAACCTGCAATTGATACATAGATCCAATGGCCAGAAAAAACCCTAATAATCCATTCAACACTCATCGCAAGAGGTTGTGCATGCTCAGCAGCCAATTTGAAGCTGCACTGGGCAATGGTATCAAACATTAATAATACGGTAAAACCAATCAAATAAAACTTAGCCATATTAAGACATTCCCACAAAAATAACACCAGCAGTTATTAATAACATACCAATAATGCGATAAAGAGTGAGTAATTCTTTGAAAAGAATTCGACCAACTAACATAATAGTAATAATATTAAATGAGGCCAGTAATACTCCTTGAGATAGTGGCACTAAAGTTAAAAAGGCTAGCCACAATAAAAATTCAGCAATGTAAGATGCTATTCCTACCCAAATCCAATGATTTTTAGCCAAATCCAACCAGTAATACCAACCATCTCGATTGGTCGGTGATATTGCAGCATATTTAAAGGCAACTTGTCCTAAAGTATCAAAACAGATATTACTAACCCAAAGAAAAATAACTAAGGATGACATTATGCTTGATTTCCTTCTACAATATGATTAAAGAATGAAGCACATTCTTTAATCACTTCTCGGCGTTGGCTATCAATGGTAATTAAATGATAACTATCATTTAATACGATTAACTGTTTTGGGCCGGAAACGTGTTTTTCAACTAATTTTGCATTTGTTTCAATATTGGCAATGTCATCATTGCCTGAATGCATAATTAAACACGGTGAGGTAACTTTAGGTAACTCCTGACGCATATGTTTAGCCAATAACTGCATTTCAGCTAAAGCTGGGAAAGGGTTACCTGCCAGTCCTGCAGAGGCGGCGTCACCACTTAACATGCTTTCAGACACAACAGCCCGAATCCGCTCATCCTTAAGGCCATAAGGTGGTTTTTCAATAAAAGATACTTTTTGAAAAATACCAAGTTTTTTGAAATAGACTAATAAAAAGAAGAATTTTTTAGCCCAAAATGGCATGCTCCAGCCATCATAAGAAAAAGTAGGTGCTAAAACACCAACACCTTTCACTTGATTGGGACGATCGGCAGCTAATTTTAACGCTAATAATGCGCCCATAGATAAACCTGCGACAAACAGATTATCAACATGTTGAGCTAAATAATCAGCACCATCTTGAACACTTTTATACCAATCTTGCCAAGTTGTTTTACATAGATCTGCTTCTGTACCACAGTGACCAGCTAACTGTATTGCATACACAGTAAATCCAGCTTTATGTAAACCATTGGCTAAAATACGCATTTCATTTGGTGTACCAGTTAAACCGTGAATTAATAGCACACCATTTTTATTACCAGGTAAAAAATAAGATAAATCTTCAATTGTACTCATTATTATTCCTTTATTTTACCGCCATGACTGGAATTAGTGTTTGTTGCATCTGTTTTAATGCTGCGGTTACATCAGCAAAACTCTCAATAGCACTGTGTTTAATATTGTTTTTTTCGCAATAATTAATCAACTTATCTTTGGCGAAAACAAGATCGACATGATGAGAAACGCAAAAATCGGACGTACCATCACCAACATACAGTATCTGAGGAAAATGTTGCTGTTGTTTAACATGATTGCATTTGCAGTTACCGCTTTGTTTAATACAATTTTTATTGGCAAATGGGAACTCCAGGCGCCAACTTCGTTGATTATTATGCATTAACTTATTGGCATAAATAGGTAAATTCTCAATACCATGGTGTTTTAACACAAACTGAATAGCATAATCTAAGCCGTCACTAACTACATGAACTGGAATATGATTTTTTTCAGTGTAATCAATAAATGCTTTAAAATTATCATCAATTTCAATTTTTGCTAATGCTTGATTGAGTTCCTCTAGGCTAGCATCCATTAATGCAATCTGTTTACTCATACATTCTTGAGAGCCGATTTTGCCACTAACCCATAACTCTTCAAGTTCATCACAACCATCTTGACCAAATTGACTAAGTAAAGTATCAGTAACATCTTTAACACTAATTGTGCCATCAAAATCACATAAAATAATAGGGTTTTGGTGGTGAGTATAAGATGGCTGAAAAAGATGATTAGTAATTGATGAAAAAGTATTCATAGTTAACGAAAAAATTGCTTAGTTATAGATATTGGCGCCAATTCTCTCATATAGCGGTCGTAAACTTTGTAGGCTCTTTGTATATCTTTTGTAACGAGGCTTCATTTACCTGTATAATAAGGTATTTTGAAGTACACATTATACGGTAAAGAGAGCCGAAAATGAGTGAACGTATATTAATCATCGAAGATGATGAAAGATTAGCCAATTTAATCCAAGTTTATTTAATCCGTCAGGGGTATATGGTTGATTGGCATAATAGTGGTGCAGGTGCCGAAGAAAAAATACAACAGATCAATCCTGATTTAGTTATTTTAGATGTCATGCTGCCAGAAAAATCTGGATTTGATATATGTCGAGATATACGTTCGTGGTTTACAAACTATATTCTGATTATGACCGCGAGTGAAGACAATATTGATGAAATTGTTGGTTTAGAGTTAGGTGCAGATGATTATCTAGCTAAACCTATAGAACCGCGGTTATTACTTGCTCGTATTCGTGCATTGTTGCGACGAAAACAGATCGAAACCGATAAAGAAAGCTATAAGGAGCTAATAACTTCGTTTAACAATAATACTCTGGTCTTTGATAATTTGGTTATTGATGGTGAAAATCGAAGAGTGTTATTAGATGGGCAAGATATCGATTTGACTACGGCAGAATTTGATTTACTTTGGTTATTAGCAAATAACGCCGGTAAGATTTTATCGCGAGACGATATATTTTCTCAAGTAAGAGGTATTGATTTTGATGGTAGCGATCGTTCTATTGATGCGCGCATTTCTCGATTACGGCGCAAATTACTAGATGATCCTGACAACTCATCACGGATCAAAACCGTGCGTGGAAAAGGCTATTTATTTATGCGTGAAGGGGAAAATCATTGAAACAATTATTAGCTAAACCGCTATTCTTCAATCGCCGCATCGTCTTTTACCTTGTTATTTTGCTTTCGTTACAATGTATTATTGCTTATGGTGCATTATTGGTGTTTGACTCATTACCTTCGTCTTTAACTGATATGCCCGATGATCATCTTATTTTTCGTGAATCACAACGCGGAACTGTCAACTTAATTCGTAAACACATTGATGAAAATAAGCAACGTCCATTGCAAGATGTAGTTAATGAATTACAGCCTTCTTTTGGTTATCCAATAAAAGTTTTACCAGAACAGACTATCTTGTCTCATTCCGTTAAAAAAGAGTTAGAAAAACTCGGTTTTGCTTATGATGGTGATGACGAGGTTGTCTATATTGATTTAAAGGATGGACATCTATTGCAACTAGGTCCGATTTTAATGCGAGATATATTAGAATCGAATACCATGTCGTTGAGTGTATTTCTTATTATTTGGGCCTTGTTTAGTGCCATTATCTTTTTTATTTTAATCTATTTTGCTTTTAGTGCCGTTTGGAAAGATTTGGTTAATATTCGCCAAACCGCAGAGCAATTGGGACAAGGAAATTTAAAAGCGCGTACTGAAAATGTAAAAGGTTGGTTATTTAAACCGTTAGCTAATGTACTTAATAACATGGGGACTCAGATAGAACATTTAGTTAGTACCAACCAAACGATTTCACATGCGATGGCTCATGAACTACGTACGCCACTTGCACGGATGCGATTTGAGTTAAGTATGCTTGAAGAGTCCAGCGATGAGCATGAAAAAGCGTTACTGCAAAAAGGAATGAGCGATGATATTAATGAACTTGAAACGCTGATAAATGCCAGTTTGAATTATTTCAAAATGCAGCAGAGTAATATCGAATTAAATCTTACTAATGTATCGTTGAAAGAGTGGGGCGAAAAAGTTTGTCAATCATTAGCACTATTTAAACCAGAAGGGTTTGAGCTAGTTTGTAATAGTCAAGATGTAGAAGCCAAAATTGATATTAATTTGGTTGAAACCATGGTCAAAAATTTACTACTCAATGCGTTTAAATATGCTACACATAAAGCTGTGTTGAATATCACGAAACAGGATCATCGAGTGATTTTAGAGATTGATGATGATGGGACTGGTATTCCTTTTGATGCTCGTGAAAAAATTTTTATGCCTTTTGCTCGACTTGATACTAGCCGCACACGTTCAACCGGCGGATATGGGTTAGGGCTTGCTTATGTAAAATTAATGGCTGAATTTCATGACGGTAAAGCATTCGTGGTGACTAGCCCATTAGGGGGTGCTAGATTTGTGGTTTCGATAAAATCAGGTGATGAATAATCAATCTAGATTTTATAAAATTTAATTAAAAACTATTAAGAAAGATATGGATTTGAATAAGAATATTTTTTCAGATAACTTAAAACTCTCGTTTTAACGTTTCGAAAAAACAAAAAATTTGTTATATTCTTTGCTCAAAATGATAAAAGTGAAAAATCTCATTTCTAAATTGGTCATGAGTAAACATATATAATTAGAGGTTTTTTATGAGCGGTGTATTACCGGCAGAGAACGAAACTCGTCCAACTAACTTTATACGTCAAATTATTGATGCAGATCTTGCGGCTGGAAAATATAAAACAACCCATACCCGTTTTCCACCTGAACCTAATGGCTATCTACATATTGGTCATGCAAAATCTATCTGTTTAAATTTCGGAATTGCGCAAGATTATCAGGGTAAATGTAATTTACGCTTTGATGATACCAATCCAGCCAAAGAAGATATCGAATACGTTGAATCTATAAAAGAAGATGTTCGTTGGTTAGGATTCCAATGGGATGGTGAAATTTGTTACTCATCTGACTATTTTGACCGTTTATATGAATATGCAATTGAACTGATTAATAAAGGTCTTGCTTATGTTGATGAATTGTCTGCTGATGAAATCCGCGAATATCGTGGAACATTAACACAAGCAGGTAAAAATAGCCCTTATCGTGATCGAAGTATTGAAGAAAACCTAGCATTATTCATTCAAATGAAAGAAGGTAAATTTGCAGAAGGTAAAGCCTGCTTAAGAGCAAAAATTGATATGGCATCACCATTTATTGTTATGCGTGATCCCGTATTATATCGTATAAAATTTGCTGAGCATCACCAAACAGGCAATAAATGGTGTATTTACCCAATGTATGATTTTACACATTGTATCTCGGATGCTATTGAAAATATAACTCATTCACTTTGTACACTTGAGTTTCAAGATAATCGTCGTTTGTACGATTGGGTTTTAGATAATATTACTATTGAAGCAAGACCACATCAGTATGAGTTTTCGAGACTAAATCTTGAATATGCTATTACTTCTAAACGAAAATTAACCCAGTTAGTTTCTGAACAAATTGTTGACGGTTGGAATGACCCTCGGATGCCTACCGTATCGGGTTTGCGTCGCCGTGGTTATACACCGGCATCAATTCGTGAATTTTGTCGTCGAATTGGTGTAACTAAACAAGAAAATACGGTTGAAATGAGTACACTTGAGTTCTGTATTCGTGAAGATCTTAATGAAAATGCGCCACGAGCAATGGCGGTACTTGATCCTGTTAAAGTTGTCATTGAAAACTTTTCGGAAACACTTGATGAAGTACTTAGCATGCCAAATCACCCTAATCGCCCAGAATTAGGTCATCGAGAAGTGACATTCACGCGTGAAATTTATATTGATCGAGCTGATTTTAGGGAAGAAGCAAATAAAAATTATAAGCGTTTAGTATTAGGTAAAGAAGTTCGTTTGCGTAATGCTTATGTGATACGAGCAGAGCGTGTTGAAAAAGATGTGGACGGTAATATTCAAACTATTTATTGTAGTTATGATCCTGCTACATTAAATAAAAATCCTGAAGATGGACGTAAAGTTAAAGGCGTTATTCACTGGGTGTCAGCTAAATTTGCAAAGCCAGCTGAAATTCGTCTTTATGATCGGCTATTTAATACTCCAAATCCAGGTAGTGCAGAGGACTTTTTATCAACTATCAATCCAAATTCATTAATTATTAAACATGGGTTTGTTGAGCCTAGTTTGCAAAAAGCTGAAGCAGAACACGCTTATCAATTTGAACGTGAAGGTTATTTTTGTCTTGATAGTAAATATGCCACTGAAGATAATTTAGTATTTAATCGAACAGTGGGATTAAGAGACAGTTGGAACGAAGCTTAATCATAATCAATACGCCAACTTTGGTTGGCGTATTGATTTAATCCACTCTACTTAATATTTTTATTGATATCATCGTCAGAAGCTTAGTTTGGCTTACTTTTGCAGTATGAATATAATCCTCAATAATAATGATTACTAACAGATTGTAATTAAAAATTTTCTTAATTTAATAATAAACATTAAAGATTTATTTTAAAAAATTGTAGTGTTTTAAATAATCATAAAAAGCCGAATTGAACATTAAAAAACCCCTTTCCTCAAAATTCTTTAATTACATTATATTATGATTTTTAAGATAGCCTCTTTGTTCAGTTTATTTTATAATGTTGTTCTATTTTTTTCCTATTTTGGCTTAAAAAGAGTACTCTTAGCATGAAAATTTTAGCTGGTTCTTCTGCTCTATCTGCATTTCGTATTAATAAAATTTTATCCTCTTGTCGTGAACAATCTATCCCTATAACAAATATTGAAGCCCAATACATTCACTTTATTGATTTAAGTGATGAATTAACTGTTCAACAACAATTAACCTTAGATAAGTTGTTACAATATGGTCCCAAAAGTGCGCAAATAAATGTCGAAGATAAAACCAGTAAAATACTCTTTTTAGTTACTCCACGCGAAGGTACTATTTCGCCATGGTCATCTAAAGCTACTGATATTGCACATAATTGTGGATTATCAAAAATCCATCGAATAGAACGAGGTATTGCTTATTATGTGCAAGCTAGTTCTCTGTTAACTGATTGTCAAAAAAATACTTTTTTAGGATTGATACATGACCGAATGATGGAGACCGTATTAAACAGTTTTGAGCAAGCAGAACAATTATTTAAGGCTGACCAACCCAAACCAGTAACAATTATTGATTTGTTAGGACAAGGTCGTCAAGCATTAGAGGAAGCTAATCTAAAATTAGGTTTGGCTTTAGCACCAGATGAAATTGACTATTTGGTTGAGAATTTTCAAAAATTAAACCGTAATCCGACTGACATTGAGCTTTATATGTTTGGTCAAGCAAACTCTGAACATTGTCGTCATAAAATATTTAATGCTGATTGGATTATTGATGGTGTTAAACAACCAAAATCATTATTTAAAATGATCAAAAATACTTTTGAACATACGCCTGATTATGTGTCATCCGCTTATAAGGATAATGCCGCTGTTATGGATGGTTCGAAAGTTGGACGATTCTTTGCTGATTATGATAGTCGAAGTTATGATTATCATCAGGAATATGCTGATATTTTAATGAAGGTGGAAACCCATAATCACCCAACGGCAATATCACCTTGGCCAGGTGCGGCAACCGGTAGTGGCGGTGAAATTCGAGATGAAGGAGCGACAGGAAAAGGAGCTAAACCAAAAGCAGGATTAGTTGGTTTTTCTGTTTCGAACTTACGAATTCCAAATTTTGAACAGCCTTGGGAACAAGATTTTGGTAAACCCGATCGAATTGTTAGTGCGTTTGACATTATGATGGATGGGCCCTTAGGTGGTGCAGCATTTAATAATGAATTTGGTCGTCCAGCTTTACTTGGTTATTTTCGTACTTATGAAGAGAAAGTAAACAGTTATAACGGCGATGAAGTCAGAGGATACCACAAACCGATTATGTTAGCTGGTGGTATGGGCAATATTCGTCGTGAACATATTCAAAAAGGTGAATTTCCTATCGGCTCCAAATTAATTGTATTAGGTGGGCCTGCCATGAATATTGGTTTAGGTGGTGGTGCTGCCTCATCTATGACATCAGGACAATCAGATGCAGATCTTGATTTTGCTTCAGTTCAACGTGATAACCCAGAAATGGAGCGTCGTTGCCAAGAAGTAATAGATCGTTGTTGGCAACTTGGTGATAAAAACCCAATTTTATTTATTCATGATGTTGGTGCTGGTGGTTTGTCCAATGCGATGCCTGAACTAGTTAGTGATGGTGGTTGTGGCGGTCAATTTGAATTGCGCAAAATATTAAGTGACGAACCAGGTATGTCACCGTTAGAAATTTGGTGTAATGAATCACAAGAGCGCTATGTACTGGCTATTCATCCAGAAAGCTTAGAATTGTTTGATGAACTTTGTAAGCGTGAACGTACACCTTATGCAGTAATTGGTGAAGCTACAATTAATAAAGCAGTCGTGTTACATGATGAACATTTTAATAATAATCCAATAGATTTACCGTTAGATGTGCTATTGGGTAAAACGCCAAAAATGTTACGAGATGTTAAAACTAGCCAAGCACAAGGTGATCATTTTTCAACATCCGATATCAATTTATATGATGCGGTAAAACGAGTATTACATTTGCCAGTTGTGGCGGAAAAAACTTTCTTAATTACCATTGGTGATCGTTCGGTAACAGGTATGGTTGCTCGTGATCAGATGGTAGGACCTTGGCAAGTGCCGGTTGCCGATTGCGCAGTGACAACAGCAAGTTTAGACAGTTATTACGGTGAAGCCATGTCAATGGGAGAACGAGCTCCTGTTGCCCTGCTTAATTTTGCGGCATCAGCTAGATTAGCGGTTGGTGAAGCAATTACCAATATTGCTGCGACAAATATTGGCGACATAAAACGTATTAAGCTTTCCGCTAACTGGATGGCTGCAGCTGGTCATCCTGGTGAAGATGCTGGTCTTTATCAAGCCGTTAAAGCCATTGGTGAAGAGTTATGTCCTGCTTTAGGATTAGCCATTCCGGTTGGTAAAGACTCCATGTCAATGAAAACAACATGGCAACAAGATGGTGAACAAAAAACGGTAACTTCACCGTTATCATTGGTGATTTCCGCATTTGCTCGAGTTGAAGATGTGCGTAAAACAGTTACCCCACAACTTTGTACAAATGAGGATAATCTATTACTATTTATTGATTTATCTCGAGGTCATCAAGCATTAGGCGCAACAGCATTAGCACAAGTTTATCGTCATCTAGGACAAAGAACAGCTGATGTTCATGATGCTAAAGAATTAGCCGCTTTTTATCAGGCTATCCAAAGTTTAGTTGCGCAAAATACCTTACTTGCTTACCACGACCGTTCTGATGGTGGTTTATTGATAACCTTAGCAGAAATGGCATTTGCAGGACATTGTGGTATAGATATTGATATTAATTCACTTGGTAGCGATGTTATTGCCTCACTATTTAATGAAGAACTCGGCGCAGTTATTCAAATTCGTAATAGTGATTTAGAAAAAGTCATGACATGCTTTAAGCAGTTTGGTTTATCTCAAGCGATTCATACATTAGGAATAGCTAAAACAGGACAGCAATTTATTATTCGTAATAATAGCGCTGTGGTGTATAGCGAATCGCGATTGACATTAAGAACATGGTGGGCAGAAACCACTTGGCAGATGCAACGCTTACGTGATAACCCACAATGTGCAGATCAAGAACACCAAGCTAAGCAAAATGATGAAGATCCAGGTTTAAGTGTTCATCTTACTTTTGATATTGCGCAAGATATTGCTGCACCTTACATAGTCAAAGGCGTGAAGCCTAAGGTTGCAGTTTTACGTGAACAAGGTGTCAATTCACATGTTGAAATGGCAGCAGCATTTGCTCGAGCAGGTTTTGAGTCAATTGATGTTCATATGACGGATTTATTATCAGGTCAAGTGACTTTGAATCAATTTAATACTTTAGTTGCTTGTGGCGGTTTTTCTTATGGCGATGTATTAGGGGCCGGTGAAGGTTGGGCTAAGTCTATTTTATTTAATGAACAGGTTCGTCATGAGTTTGAGCAATTCTTCCAGCGCAATGATACTTTATCGTTAGGTGTTTGTAATGGCTGCCAGATGATGTCGAATTTAAAAGAACTGATACCTGGTGCTGAGTTATGGCCTCGTTTTGTTCGTAATGTATCGGAACGTTTTGAGGCTCGATTTAGTCTAGTTCAAATTCAGTCTAGCCCTTCATTACTTTTTACTGATATGGCTGGATCGCATATGCCGATTGCTGTTTCACATGGTGAAGGTCAAGTTGAAACCTATGATTTAGCGCATTTAACTGATTTAGAAAATTCAGGTTTGGTTGCCGCACGTTATATTAACCACTTTGGTCAAGTGACAGAAGTGTATCCTGCTAATCCAAATGGATCGCCAAACGGTATTACTGCGGTAACATCTAATGATGGGCGTGCAACAATCATGATGCCACATCCTGAACGAGTATTTAGAACCGTAACCAACTCATGGCATCCTGATAATTGGGGAGAAGATAGCCCGTGGATGCGAATTTTCCGTAATGCACGTAAACAACTCGGTTAAAAAAAATTCGCCGACCATTGGTCGGCGAATTTACTTACTGTTATAGAAAATAGGCTAAATTTAGATAGTCTGCTTTTGTCGACTAAGTAGTGGTTTAGCTAAATCACTATCCATTCTTCGCAATAATTGCTCAGTCGTTTCAAAGTTAATACAAGCATCAGTAACGGATACTCCATATTTGAAATTTTCTTTTGGTTGTTCAGATGATTGATTACCTTCAAATAAATTACTCTCTATCATTACTCCAATAATTGAGTTATTGCCTTGCTTAATTTGCTCAATAATCGAGTCTGCAACGATAGGTTGATTGCGGTAATCTTTGTTGGAATTAGCATGACTACAATCTATCATTAAGTTAGGGACTAATTTAGCCTTATCCATTTGCTGTTCACATAAAGCAACATTTTCAGCATCATAATTAGGTGTTTTTCCGCCTCTTAGAATCACGTGACCGTGCGGATTACCTAAAGTTTGTAATACTGTAACTTGCCCTTTTTGATTAATACCAACAAATCGATGCGCCATTGAAGCTGATTTCATTGCATTAATTGCTACGTCTAAACTTCCATCTGTACCATTTTTGAAACCAACAGGCATTGATAGTCCAGAAGCCATTTCTCGATGGGTTTGTGATTCAGTTGTTCTCGCTCCAATAGCTGACCAGCTAATTAAATCACCAATGTATTGCGGTGTGTTTGGATCTAATGCTTCTGTTGCAATTGGTAATCCAATCTTAGTGATATCAAGTAACAATTTACGTGCTTTTTTTAAGCCATGTTCAATATCAAACGAGCTATCCATATGCGGGTCATTAATCATACCTTTCCAACCAACAGTAGTTCTTGGTTTTTCAAAATAAACTCGCATAACAATAAATAAGTTATCTTTCACTTCATCAGAAAGTTTTTTTAGTTTATGTGCATATTCAATAGCTGCATCAGGATCATGAATAGAACAAGGACCACAAACTATAAGTAATCGGTGATCTCGACGTTCTAAAATATCAACAATGGTTTGTCGGGATGAAGCAATTTGATTTTCTAATTCAGATGATAATGGATAAAGTTTTTTTATTTCTTCTGGTGTGATTAACATATGCTCATCTCTGATTCGAACATTATTTAGTGTGTCTTTTAACATTTGGTTTTCCTTGTTAAAATCATTCATATTTTTATATGTAAAATATTAATTACATAAACAGGCAATATGTAAACACAAAATTACGGAATAGTAAATAAAAAATTAACATATTGTTAGATTAATTGATGGCATGTAAATTAATGTTTACAAAAATTCATGATTAAACTTGCATGAATGTAAATAAATATATACGGATGCTGTGAGAGAATTGTATGCATCCGTATATTGAATATGGCAGGTTATGTAAAAAAGAAGAATTTAAATAGATGAGATTGCTTCTAATATCAATTGTTTATCTACAACATCAATGACTTCAACTGCACCTATTTTAGTTGGTAAGACCAATCTAATTTGTCCTGACAGAACTTTTTTATCTCGTAGCATATGTGGAATATAGGATTCAATTGTCATTTGTTCCGGTCTTTTAACTGGTAGTTTAGCTTTAATTAATAAATTTTTTATTCGTTGAATATCTTTATCTGTTAACTTACCAAGTAATTTAGCTGTTTGTGCCGCCATTAACATACCAACACTAACTGCTTCACCATGTAACCAATTACCATAACCAAGTTCCGCTTCAATAGCATGACCATAAGTATGACCAAGATTCAAAATAGCACGCATGTCTTGTTCTGTTTCATCGGCAGCAACGACTTGTGCTTTTAGTTTACAGCAGTGATAAATACAATAACTCAAGGCATCTACGTCTAAATTAAGTAGATCATCGATATGTGTTTCTAACCAGTTAAAAAACTCAGAATCCATAATGATGCCATATTTAATTACTTCGGCCAAACCAGCTGAAAGCTCTCGTGGTGGCAGAGTTTTAAGACAATTAATATCAATGACAACAGCTTGTGGTTGATAAAATGCACCAATCATATTTTTACCAAGAGGATGATTAATAGCTGTTTTTCCTCCAACGGATGAATCTACTTGTGATAATAATGTTGTTGGTACTTGTATAAATTTAATTCCTCGTTGATAAGCTGAAGCAGCAAAACCAGCGACATCACCAATAACACCTCCACCTAACGCTATAAGGATGCTATTTCTAGTATGATTGTTGGCAAGTAGAGCGGTTAGAATTTGATTCCATGTTTCCATGGTTTTATATTGTTCACCATCAGGGACTATAACAAAATCTGTTTTTATCCCATGAGCTTCAAACATATCTATCAAATGCTGTAGATAAAGCGGAGCAATTGTGTCATTTGTGGCAATAAGTACTCGCTGGCCGCTGTGTAGTTTGAAATGTTCGAATTGACTAAGTAAGTTTTCGCCAATAGTAATAGGGTAACTGCGATTTTCTAATGCTACATTTAGGATCTTTTGCATAATTATTTCCCAACAAGTTTATGCCAATTTAATATTGCATGTTAACGATAAAAAAGTGGCAGCGCAACTTAGAATCATTTAAACTTACTGCCAATTTTTATCTGTAATGTTGAATTTATATGTCCTTATCTTTCGTATTAGCACAAAAAAATTGGCGTGTAGGTGATATTGAAGGTAATACTCAGCAAATCATTGAATTGATGCAACGCCATTCATCTCATGATCTTATTATTTTCTCTGAACTTGCAATTTGTGGTTATCCTCCAGAAGATCTAATTTATCGTGATGACTTTAAAAATCGTTGCCAACAAGCGCTATCGGCCATCAAACAAGCTAGTCGACAATGTGGAGTAATTGTTGGTCATCCTCATTGGCAAGATGGTTTGGTTTATAACTCATTGTCACTATTTTTCGATGGACAACAATTAGCGTGTTATCACAAACAGCAATTACCTAATTATGATGTATTTGATGAAAAACGCTATTTTGCTGCTGGTGAGCAAACTTGTGTGGTTGATTTTAAAGGTAAAAAAGTTGGCTTATTAATCTGTGAAGATCTTTGGCAATGTGAACCGATTGATCGAATTGCAGCAAATAGTGCCGACTTGGTTATTTCGATTAATGCTTCACCGTATGCTTATGAAAAACCGCAGTATCGTCAAGAACTTATTAAACAACATGCAGTAAGAACCGGATTACCAATTGTGTATGTGAATCAAATTGGTGGTCAAGATGAGCTTGTTTTTGATGGTAGTTCATTTGTCTGTAACGAAAAGGGTGATATCGTCCATCGATTAAATTCGTTTGAAGAGCAAATTTCTATTTTTCTGCTCAATGATAATTATAAACCAATACCTAGCCTTAAAGACGATCCATTAGCGGCTGTTTATGATGCGTTAGTACTTGCAACGCGTGATTATATTACTAAAAATGGTTTCCAAGGTGCGGTATTAGGGTTATCAGGTGGTATTGATTCAGCGTTAACTTTAGCTATTGCGGTTGATGCGTTGGGTAAAGATAAAGTACAGGCTGTTATGATGCCATTTCGTTATACGGCTGATATTAGTATCGCTGATGCAAAGGAAGAGGCGGAAATATTGGGGGTTGAATTTGATATTATTTCAATTGAACCGATGTTTGATGCCTTTATGACCTCTTTAACACCGATGTTTTTAGGTACAGCAAAAGATACTACCGAAGAAAACTTACAAGCACGTTGTCGGGGTGTTATTTTAATGGCTTTGTCAAATAAACGTCGTAGGCTCGTATTAACAACAGGTAATAAAAGTGAAATGTCTGTCGGATATGCAACACTTTATGGTGATATGGCTGGTGGTTTTGATGTACTTAAAGATGTACCTAAAACTATGGTATTTGCATTGTCTAAATATCGAAATAGTCGCTCTTATGTTATTCCAGAACGTGTGATTACTCGCCCGCCATCAGCTGAGCTTGCTCCAGATCAAAAAGATGAAGACAGCTTACCACCTTATGATATTTTAGATGGAATATTAAAGGGTTATGTTGAACAGGATTTTTCGATTGAACAACTAGTTGCACAAGGTTATGATGAAGAGACAATAAGACGTGTTATTAGATTAGTTGATATTAATGAATATAAAAGACGACAATCAGCAGTAGGTCCAAAAATTACTGCTCGTAACTTTGGTAAAGGCAGACGCTATCCAATTACTTCTGCTTTTGGATTTAAGAATTGGTAATCTCGAATTAAGGGTAAAGAGATATGAAAAAAATTGAGGCAATCATCAAACCTTTTAAATTAGATGATATTCGAGAAGCACTCGCTGATCAAGGTATTACAGGTATGACAGTGACTGAAGTGAAAGGTTTTGGCCGTCAAAAAGGACATACTGAACTTTATCGTGGTGCAGAATATATGGTTGATTTTTTACCTAAAGTAAAAATAGAACTTGTTGTACCTGATGATATTTTAGAAACCTGTATTGAAACTATCATGAAAACAGCGCAAACAGGTAAAATTGGTGATGGTAAAATATTCGTTTATAACGTAGAACAGGTGATTCGTATTCGTACTGGCGAGATGGATGAATCGGCTATTTAATAACTTTATTTGCATAAATATCAGGGCGTTCTTGCTTAAGTAGATTATTAGTAACAACGCCTTGAATTGAACAAATCAAAAGATGCATATTCTCACCTTTTTCAATTAATAATAATTTTTCAGTTGTATTTGGTGCGGGAATTGTTTTTACACCAACAACAGAGCCGGTATTTTTATGCCAAACTTGAATATCATCATTAATACTTCGAATTTTTGGATTAGCGATATAGAGTAGGTTATCTTCCATATTTTTCCATTCTAAAAAATCTAAGCTATCGCGGATTTGGTTGATATCATTTTCAATAATGAAACCCCAAAAATAATATTTCCCCATTTTTTTTAAATCCATAGCACTATCATAGTAACCAATAAGCTTAAGATTTTTATATGCGATAGGGCTTTGAAAATAGATGAAGTTTTTTGTCGGATCACTACGGTTTTCAACCGGAATATAGGCTTGGTTCTGATTAAAAGTTTCAACGTTAGTGTGATTTTTTAGCTCATCTTTGTAATCATATACATGTTTAAAAAAATCAGGATTACAAGATGTTAATGCTTCTATCAGAGCTAATTTGTCGGCTGATGCGGTTGATGCAAGAAACAAAAACAGTAATATAAAAACGTTTTTAAACATGTTGATTCATCTTGACAAAAATATCTACCATTAAATTAACTATTATTGATTGTATAATTATTACAACATAATAACAATGTAAAAACAGCTTTTCTTTTTTAAAGAAATATTAAGAGATGCTGCAAATTTAAACGATTAAAAAAGTCATAATTTTTTAGAACAAAAAAATATAATTAATCAAGTATAAATATTATTAATGTTCATTTATGGAAGACAGATCCCATATTTATCAATTTATATCAAATAATCATTTAAATATCAAAGAAATTGCTATAGTTTAACATAAAAACACTCCCACTAAAATTACTTAAACGAGTAAGTTAAAAAGGAACTTATTATGCGTAGAAAATTAGCGGAAAAAATAAAACAAGAGTTTTCTGGTTTTAAAGACGTTTCGATAAGATCGTTTTTTGGCGGATTTAGTCTTAATAGTGAGTCAACTATGTTTGGGTGGGTTGATCAAAAAAATTTTTATTTAAGAGCTCATCCTAATTATCGATCTCTTTTTATTGATCTAGGGATGAAGCCTCTTAATTTAGTTTTTGATGGTTCAAATAAATTACTTGATTATTATAAAGTTGGTGACGATCTGTTGACAGATCGTAAGAAGTTACATGATATTGTGAAAATAGTTATTGAGTATGCTAAACAAGATCAAAACGAAAAATTAGCAAAAACACAAAATCGTTTAAAAGCGTTACCGAATATGACGGTATCCTTAGAAAAACTAATGATAAGTGTTGATATTACTGATATTCAGAGCTTTAAAAGAATAGGTTATTTGGAAACTTATTACCGAATTAAGCATAAGAATCCGAAACTTTCGCTTAATATTTTATTTGGGTTATATGGCGCATTATCTGGCCAACATATGGCATTATTATCTCAAGAATTAAAAAAAGAAATAAAATTAGCTTATCAGGAGTTTTTGCAAACTAAGCAACATATTGATTAGTTGTCTGTTTATCTTATAAGTTCAATACCATCATTAAAGTTATTAACTTAATGATGGTAATGAATTAACTCTTATTTAAGCAGATAGCAGCTACCTTGTTATGATGGCTTTCTACGAGTTGTTCTTTTGAAAGGTCGTGGTGTCGGTAGATCTGTAAGTAATGCTTGAGGATCATATTGACTAACCGGAATAGCATGATCAATTGCTTTTTCAATAGCTGGTAGGTTTTGAGAGTAACGCTCACAAGCTAATGAAATTGAATAACCTGCAGCTCCAGCACGGCCAGTACGACCAATTCGATGTCGATAATCATCACAATCATCAGGCAGATCATAATTAAAAACGTGAGTTACATTTGGAATATGTAAACCTCGTGCAGCAACATCCGTTGCAACTAATATATCAAGATCACCTTGAGTGAATTTATCAAGAATAGATAAACGTTTTTTTTGTGCTATATCACCCGTCAATAAGCCGACACGATGACCGTCAGCCACTAAATGGCGCCAAATTTTCTCACAAGCAACTTTAGTATTTGCAAATACAATACAGCGATCTGGCCATTCTTCTTCAATTAAAGTTTGTAGTAAAGCTAATTTATCCTCATTTGATGGGAAAAATAGTTCTTCTTTAATTCTATGACCAATTTTTTGTTCAGGTTCAACTTCAATATATTGTGGTTCATTCATATATTCAAAAGCAAGCTCACGAACATTATGAGTTAAAGTTGCAGAAAATAACATAGTGAGGCGTTTTTTAGGCGATGTCATATGTTTAAATATCCAACGAATATCACGGATAAAACCTAAATCAAACATACGATCTGCTTCATCAAGAACGGCAACCTGAATTGCCTCTAAGTTAATATAATCTTGTTTTGCATAATCAATTAGTCGACCAGTGGTAGCAATTAATATATCAACACCAGCAGACAACATTTTTAATTGTTTATCATAACCATCACCTCCATAAGCTAAACCTAATTTGAGGCCAGTTTGTTCTGAAAGCGTTTGTGCATCATGATAAATTTGTACCACTAATTCACGTGTTGGTGCAATAATGATAGCTCGTGGCTGATTCGGCTTATGATCGGCTAATGGATCATTATTCAATAAATGATTAAATGTTGAAGCCAAAAACGCAATCGTTTTACCCGTACCAGTTTGTCCTTGTCCTGCAATGTCAATTCCTTTTGAGGTTAATGGTAATGTTTGTTCTTGAATTGGGGTACAGTAAACGAAACCTTTTTTCTCCAATGCTTTTATAACTAATGGATGCAGGGGAAATTGATTGAAAGTTGTTTTTGTAAGATATGATTGAATCATTATTGTTTAAAGTATAATTATCAGAATTCGGCAATTGTAACATACTAAATATAACAACTTCACTAATAATTATATCCTATTATAATAATTACTAGCAGTAGATATGAAAATATCCTAATATAATTTCAGATAAATTCCTTAGGAGATAATTAAATGAGTCATAGCATTGTTTCACTTTCTGAAGCTACATTTGATAATACAATTAACGAATCAACAAAACCTGTATTAGTTGATTTTTGGGCTGAATGGTGTGGACCTTGTAAAATGGTTGCCCCTATTTTAGAGGAAATCGCTCAAGAGTATGGTGATAAAATTATTATTGCTAAATTAAACGTAGAACAAAATCCAAATATAGCGCCAAAATTTGGTATTCGTGGTATTCCAACATTATTAATTTTTAAAAATGGTGAAGTAGTAGCTACTCAAGTGGGTGCATTATCAAAAGCACAACTTAAAGCATTTATCGATCCACAACTTTAATTTGTTCAATAAATATAAATAATAAGCGTTTATAATGGCGCTTATTATTTTTATTTCCATAAAATATAATTAAAAATATAGACAGCCTTATAATTTTAGTGTAAATTGCTAAAATTCTTACAGAAACCCCTTTCAGCAATCCATTGTTTTTCTTGATAAAGTGGTGAAATTCAATATCCAATCGCGTAATTATCATCAAAAGCTAAGTAATAATTAATTTTATACATTGCTAGAAAGAGAAATTTTTAGAAGTAAATGAAAGAAATATACAACAAAAGCAGTAATTGCAAACATATCAATTTTATCCTCAAGAATTTTTAAAACTATGAATTTAACTGAATTAAAAAACACATCTGTTGCCGAGCTTGTAGCGCTTGGTGAGAAAAAAATGGGACTTGAAAATCTTGCCCGTCTTAGAAAACAAGATATTATCTTTGCAATCTTAAAACAGCATGCTAAAAGTGGTGAAGATATTTTTGGCGACGGTGTTCTAGAGATTTTGCAAGATGGTTTTGGCTTTTTGCGTTCTGCTGATAGTTCTTATTTAGCAGGGCCTGATGATATATATGTTTCACCAAGTCAAATTAGGCGCTTTAATTTAAGAACTGGCGATACTATAGCCGGTAAAATTAGACCGCCAAAAGAAGGCGAGCGTTATTTTGCTTTATTAAAAGTAAATGAAGTTAACCACGATAAACCTGAAGATGCTCGCAATAAGATCCTTTTTGAAAACTTAACTCCTCTACATCCAAATTCTCGCTTACGTATGGAACGTGGCAATGGCTCAACCGAAGATATTACTGCAAGAGTACTTGATTTAGCCTCTCCAATCGGTAAAGGTCAACGTGGTTTGATTGTTGCGCCTCCTAAAGCGGGTAAAACCATGTTACTACAAAACATTGCTCAAAGTTTAGCGGTTAATCACCCTGAGTGTGAATTAGTCGTATTGATGATCGATGAGCGACCAGAAGAAGTGACTGAAATGCAACGCCTAGTTAAAGGTGAGGTCGTGGCTTCAACGTTTGATGAACCAGCGGCAAGACATGTTCAAGTTGCCGAAATGGTAATAGAACGTGCAAAACGTTTGGTTGAGCACAAAAAAGATGTCATTATTTTATTAGACTCAATTACTCGTTTAGCTCGTGCATACAATACTGTTATTCCATCATCAGGCAAAGTATTAACTGGTGGTGTTGATGCTAATGCCTTACATCGTCCTAAGCGCTTTTTCGGTGCTGCACGTAATGTGGAAGAAGGTGGTAGTTTAACCATTATAGCGACGGCTCTAATTGATACAGGTTCTAAAATGGATGAAGTTATTTACGAAGAATTTAAAGGTACTGGTAATATGGAAGTACATTTATCGCGTAAAATTGCTGAACGCCGTGTATTTCCTGCTATTGACTTTAATCGCTCAGGTACTCGTAAAGAAGATTTAATGACTTCTCCAGACGAATTACAGAAAATGTGGATTTTACGTAAAATTCTCAATCCAATGGGCGAAATTGACGCAATGGAGTTCTTAATCGATAAACTTGCCATGACTAAAACCAATGACGAGTTTTTTGAAATGATGAAACGCTCATAATTTGCTTTGTTTAAAGTAATTTAATTAAAGTTATGAAAAAAAGCCGTATTAAGTATTGATACGGCTTTTTTTATGGCAGAATGTAATCTAATTATGACTAAATAATTGTGTTAACGTAGTAATATCAAACCTTATAAGGTTATAAAGATTAAATCAAGTAAAGGAGCCAAATTATGTCTAAACAACAAATCGGTGTCATCGGAATGGCCGTTATGGGGCGAAACCTAGCACTGAATATTGAAAGTCGTGGATTTTCAGTATCAATCTACAATCGCTCTAGAGACAAAACAGAAGAGGTTATAGCAGAACATTCTGATAAACGATTGGTTCCTTATTATAGTATTGAAGATTTTGTTAATTCTTTAGAAAAACCTCGCCGTATCCTAATTATGGTGCAAGCAGGTAAAGGCACCGATGCTGTCATTGATGAACTCAGACCCTTGTTAGATAAAGGTGATATTATTATTGATGGTGGTAATGCTTATTTTGAGGATACAATTCGTCGTAATAAAATGTTATCTGATGAAGGCTTTAATTTTATCGGAACAGGTGTTTCAGGTGGTGAAGAAGGCGCACTAAAAGGGCCATCAATTATGCCTGGCGGTCAAAAAGAAGCTTATGAACTTGTTGCACCAATTTTAGAAAAAATTGCAGCAAAAGCAAATGGGGAACCTTGTGTAGCTTATATAGGTCCTGATGGAGCCGGACATTATGTTAAAATGGCTCACAACGGTATTGAATATGGTGATATGCAACTAATCGCTGAAAGCTATAGTGTGTTAAAACATGTAGGTGGATTAACTAATGATGAACTTTCTGATGTTTTTTCTGATTGGAATAAAGGCGAGTTAGATAGTTATTTAACCGAAATTACCGCAGATATCTTTAAATATAAAGATAAAAATGGCGATTATTTGGTTGATAAGATTCTGGATGCCGCAGGCAATAAAGGAACTGGCAAATGGACAAGCCAAAGCGCATTAGATTTAGGTGAACCATTATCTTTAATTACTGAATCAGTATTTGCACGTTATATTTCAGCGATTAAAGATCAACGTGTAGCTGCATCAAAAGTACTAAAAGGACCTAGCAAAGAGGTATTTATAGGAGATAAGCAAACGTTAATTGAGAAAGTTCGTAAAGCACTTTATATGGGGAAAATTATCTCTTATGCACAAGGGTTTGCTCAATTAAAGGCTGCATCAGAACATTACAACTGGCAACTAAATTATGGCGAAATTGCTAAGATTTTTAGAGCAGGTTGTATTATTCGCGCACAATTTTTACAAAAAATTACTGATGCTTATAGTGAAAATAATAATATTGATAATTTACTTTTAGCACCATATTTTTCTAAAACAGTTGAAGCCTATCAACAATCATTGCGTGATGTAATTTGTTTAGCTGTTTCGCAAGGTATTGCTGTTCCTACACTGTCGGCTGCAATCGCATATTATGACAGTTATCGTTCAGCAGTGTTACCCGCAAATTTGATTCAAGCCCAACGAGATTATTTTGGTGCGCACACTTATAAACGAATCGATAAAGAGGGTGTGTTCCATACTGATTGGTTAAATATTGAATCTTAATTTTGATAAATATCTATACTTTTTCTTATATAAGAGTGCAAAATTAATTTGCACTCTAACAAAATTTATTCACCTTTTATATCCTATTTATCCAAATTTTTTTAATGCTATTCACCGGAAGACTTGTGATTATTGGCGTTTGCTTTGTCAAGTAAATTATTTTTTTAAAAAACTAGAAAAACACAATATATGGCGTATAATTCAAACATATTTACTACATATAGTGTTTTCTAAAGCGATGTGAAAATCCGAGTTTATATCCAAAAGCCTCATATTTTAATAAAAAATCAATAGTTTTGAATAAGTACATTAACTATTAAGGTCGATAAAAACTCATGCTAAGCGCTAACTATTAATGAATATTGAGGAGTATATATGCCCGTAGTAATCAAACGTGATGGTTGTCAGACTGCATTTAATGAGACTCGTATTAAGGATGCTATTATAAGAGCAGCTGTTGCGGCTAATGTTAATGATCCAGATTATTGTGCAGCGGTGGCTCGCGTAGTGACTAATCAAATGATGGATCGTGAAAGTGTCGATATTAATGAAATTCAAAATGTTGTTGAAAATCAACTAATGTCAGGCCCTTATAAAAAATTAGCGAGAACCTATATTGAATATCGACATGATCGTGATCGTGCTCGTGAAGAGCGTAGCCGTTTAAATCAAGATATTCGTGGGCTAATAGAACAAAGTAATGTCGCTATTTTGAACGAAAATGCGAATAAAGATAGTAAAGTCATTCCTACTCAACGCGATTTATTAGCAGGTATTGTTGCTCGGCATTATGCGAAACAATATTTATTACCAAAGGATATTTCGCGCGCGCATGATAGTGGTGAAATACATTATCATGACCTTGATTATGCTCCATTTTTCCCAATGTTTAACTGTATGTTAATTGATTTAGATGGCATGTTAACTAATGGTTTTAAAATGGGTAATGCTGAAATTGAACCGCCAAAATCTATCGCCACAGCGACAGCAGTAACAGCTCAAATTATTGCGCAAGTCGCCAGCCATATTTATGGTGGTACCACCATAAATCGTATTGATGAAATTTTAGCAAAATTTGTCACTATTAGTTATCAAAAACATAAGCAAGTTGCTGAAGAATGGAATATCCCAAATCCAGAGGCTTATGCAGAAAGTCGTACCCAAAAAGAGTGTTATGATGCATTTCAATCTTTAGAATATGAAGTAAATACTTTACATACGGCTAATGGACAAACTCCATTTGTTACATTTGGGTTTGGTTTAGGAACAAGTTGGGAATCACGGTTAATTCAAGAATCAATTTTAAAAGTGCGTATAAAAGGGTTAGGTAAAAATCATAAAACGGCGGTATTCCCTAAATTAGTGTTTGCAATTAAAGATGGTATTAATCACAAACAAGGTGATGCTAATTATGATATTAAACAGTTAGCCTTAGAGTGTGCAAGTAAACGTATGTATCCAGATATTTTAAACTACGATAAAGTTGTAGAAGTAACTGGGTCATTTAAAACGCCGATGGGATGCCGTAGTTTTTTAGGTGTTTATGAAGAAGATGGTCAACAAATTCATGATGGTCGGAATAATTTAGGTGTCATTAGCCTTAACTTACCTCGTATTGCCATTGAAGCTAAAGGTGATGAAGCTCGTTTCTGGGAAATTTTAGATAAACGTTTAACACTTTGTAAAAAGGCATTGATGACTCGTATTGCTCGTCTTGATGGTGTCAAAGCTCGTGTTGCTCCGATTTTATATATGGAAGGTGCTTGTGGTGTTCGCTTAAAAGAAGATGACAGTGTTTCTGAAATCTTCAAAAATGGCCGTGCATCAATCTCTTTAGGTTATATTGGTCTGCATGAAACTTTAAATGCACTTTATGGTAATCAAACTCATCCATTCGATAGTGAAACCTTACGTAATAAAGGTGTAGCAATCGTTGAACATTTAGCTAAAGCGGTTGAGCAATGGAAAAAAGAGACTGGTTATGGATTTAGTTTATATAGTACACCGAGTGAAAACTTATGCGACCGATTCTGCCGTTTAGATACTTCTGAATTTGGTATTATTCCTGGAGTAACAGATAAAGGTTACTATACTAACAGTTTCCACCTTGATGTTGAGAAAAAAGTGAATCCATATGAAAAAATCGAATTTGAAAAACCTTATCCAGCAGTAGCAAGCGGTGGTTTCATCTGTTACGGCGAATACCCTAACATGATTAATAATGTTAAAGCATTAGAAGATGTGTGGGACTACAGCTATACGCGTGTACCTTATTATGGTACCAATACGCCAATTGATGAATGTTATGAATGTGGTTATACCGGTGAATTTTCATGTACTAGCAAAGGTTTTGTTTGTCCTAGCTGTGGTAATCATGATTCAGCTAAAGTTTCTGTTACTCGTCGTGTTTGTGGATATTTAGGCAGTCCCGATGCTCGTCCATTTAATGCAGGTAAACAAGAAGAAGTCAAACGCCGAGTTAAACATTTAGATAATGGGCAAATAGGCTAATAAATTATTTTATCATTATGAATTATCATCGTTATTATCCTGTTGATGTGGTTAATGGTGAAGGGACTCGTTGTGCACTTTTTGTTGCAGGCTGTATACATCAATGTCCTGGCTGTTATAACAAAAGCACATGGGGAATAAACTCTGGTAAGCCATTTACACAATCACTTGAAGATCAAATTATTAAAGATTTACAAGATACTGAAATAAAACGCCAAGGATTATCGCTTTCTGGTGGTGATCCTTTGCACCCACAAAATGTCCCTGACATTTTAAAACTGGTAAAACGAGTAAAAAATGAGTGTGATAATAAAGATATTTGGTTATGGACAGGCTATAAGCTTGATGAATTAACCGATGCTCAACAAGCTGTAGTTCCCTATATAGATGTTTTGATTGATGGAAAATTTGTACAAGAACTGGCTGATCCCAAACTTTTATGGCGAGGCAGCAGTAATCAAATTATCCATCGATTTAGGTAAAATTATTGTGATTTATGCAAATTTAACAGATAAGAAATTGCTTCTCGATAATTGATTTCAAGGTTTTCACTACTTGATGATGTAATATGTAAGTCAGTAATCTTGCCATTATCAATCCCATAAACCCAACCATGTAAATTAACTTTTTTGCCTCTTTGCCATGCGGATTGAATAACGGTTGAATGTCCTAGATTATAAACTTGTTCAATAACATTAAGCTCACATAAAATATCTAAACGAATATCGGCGGGAAACTCGCCGATTAAAGAACTATAACGGAACCATAAGTCGCGAATATGTAGTAACCAATTGTTAATTAGACCTAGATCGGGGTTTTCGACTGCAGCTTTAATTCCACCACAACCTAAGTGTCCACAAATGATAATATCTTCTATCTCAAGTACATCAACGGCATATTGCACGACAGATAAACAGTTAAGATCGGTATGGATAACCAAATTACCAACATTACGGTGAACAAATAATTCTCCGGGTTTTAATTTAATCAATTTTTCAGCGGGCACTCGACTATCAGAACAGCCAATCCATAAAAATTTTGGGTTCTGAGCAACGGCAAGCTGTTTAAAAAAATCAGGATCTTCTTGTTCTATTTTTTCTGACCATTCGTGATTAAAGCGAATAAGATCGCTAACATCAAACATAATGTCTATTCCTTGTTATATTTCATTGTTAGAAACATTTGCTAATTTTGTATTAACTAAATTGTTTTTATATGCTGAATTTTACTTTTCATTATTAACTTTCGCCATATTGGCGTAGTAAGAATTTTTGCTTTAATAATTTTGCTATATAGTTTAAAGCGTAAAGGCATTGTTTTTTGATAATAATGTTTATTAGGTTTTGCTACGCCACTATTTAATATTTTGCTAAGAATTTCAGCGCTATCAAGTGCATAACTGATACCTTCTAGCGAGCTAGCACTAATAAAACCAGCTGCTTCACCAATTAAAAATATATTTTCATTACCAGTATAAAAATCTCGGAATCGATTTGGGTAAACAACAAGACACTTTTCGGTTTTTAAAGGTTCGCCAAAAATAAAACCTTGTTGAGCTAATTTTTCTTTTAATAACTCGAAATGTTGATTGGCTGTCTTTTTAGGGAAGGCTCCACCAAAAATGAAATGTTTATTTTTGGAAATGCTCCACGCATAACAATTTGTGGTTTTATTATCAAAAATACAAGAATAAAAAGGAATTTTATGGTTGTCTGTAAACCATTGTTGGATAGCAACATATTGTCTAATAGAATGATTAGGATAGCGCATACGTCGAACAACTGAATTTGCGCCATCAGCGCCAACTACATATCTAGCGGTAATCTTATGTTCAATTTTATTTTCATCAATATAAGTGACTTGATATCCATCAATGACTCTTCTGATTTCTTTGCATAGCGTATCATGTAACACATTGACACTATTTGGTATAAGCGACTTTAACCATAGGTCAAATTTATGTCGATCAAAACTGACATAACTGCGTTGATAATTACGGATCAGTTTCGTTTGCAGATCGATGGTTTTTACGCTGAAAATTTGCGGATCAGTTAATATATCCAATGGTAAATTTAGCTTTTGTCTTACAAACGCTTTTTGTGCATCATTAGCCAATAAGCCACCACATGGTTTTTGAAAACCTTCATCACCAGCTTGATGTTTTTTATCTAATGCAATGATCTTAAAAGATGAGCTAAGTAACCGAGCGAGCGTGCTACCGGCAGGTCCAAGTCCAATGATGGCAATATCGTAATCCATATTCTTGTGTTATCTGTTTTATTTGGTTGAAAGCTGACCATTTTACCATATTCGATAAAAAGGCAGTTAATAGTAAAATCGAAGATTTAGTCGATTTTACTAAAAAATTTTGAGGAAAGGGGTTTTTTAGTCGATTTTAATTAATTGTGATCAGTTAATTTGCTACCGTCTGTAAAAATTCCTTATTTAATTCATCAAATGGTAAAGTTCGACTAATCACAACTAAGCGAGATATTTTTTCGGAAGCTTGTTGCCATGGAGAACCGTAATCAAAACCGACAATTTTATGGACTCCTTGAACAATGAGCCTTTGGTTATTGTCTTTAATTGCAAGTATTCCTTTATAGCGGAGCATATCATTGCCATATTTTTCAACTAGATTTTCCATAAATGAGCCAATCTTTTTAAGATCAAGTTCTCCAGCTTCAAAAAGATAGGAACAGATATCATTATTCCAGGATGAGGTTTGATATGGAATTATTTTAAAATTAGTTTCTAACTGTTTGGACGGATTAACAATAAAAAAACCTTTATTAAGAACTAATTCCTCATCTAAATCAAAAGCATGGATATCTAACCATTGTGATTTTGCAATTTTACCATTAATCGCTTGATAGATAGTTGCTTTACTATTAATTTTCTGAATGCGATTTAGAATTTCAATTTGTTGTTGTTCGGTGATGCAGTCGGTTTTAGATAAAATAATACGATCGGCAAAACCAATTTGAGAAACAGCAACTCGATGTTCATTTAAATGTTGCAAAATATGTTGAGAATCAACAATCGTAATAATTGCATCAAGTCTAATTGTTTCTCTAATTAGCTCATCAATAAAAAAAGTTTGAATAATAGGTGCCGGGTCGGCAAGCCCAGTGGTTTCAATAATAAGTCTATCAAATTGCAATTTACCAGCTTGTCTTTCTGCGTGCAATTGATGGAGAGCTTTGGTCAATTCACCTTGCACAGTACAACAAATGCAACCATTGGTCATTTCAACAATTTGAATATCATGATTTGGTGTAAGTAAGTTGCTATCAAGATTTACTGGACCAAATTCATTTTCAATAATCATTATTTTTTCATTGTGATTATTTTCAAGCAGGTAATTGATGAGTGTTGTTTTTCCTGAGCCGAGAAAACCAGTTAATAAGGTAACTGGTAACAAGGAAGTGCTAATATCTTGTGTCATAAACTATTCCTTTCTATTTAACAACACTTAAAGCCACCTTTACCACCATAACGAGCATCTTGTCGTTCTTTAAAAAACTCCTCATAAGTCATAGGTGTTTGTTCTGGATGAGTTAGTTTCATATGTTGTACATACGTATCGTAATCGGGAATTCCAACCATTAGTTTGGCGGCTTGACCTAAATATTTTCCAGCTTTAGCGATTGAGTCAAACATATTTATCTCTTTTTATTAAATAAAGCAGTTAAGATTATTTTATTTTTTAATTAATTGATCTTTTCAAAAATATCAATCTCACTATAAATGCCGATGTGAAGTGAGTCAATCTCCGATTAACAATAATTTTAATCTAATTTATTAAATAAAATTTAGGATAAATAAAAGAGATATATCAAATAATTGAAATCGTGTTGAGTTGCTTTAGTGAAGATAAATTAGTGATTATATTTTGGTAAAATTCATTTATCTATTGATAAATAACTTCTATAATAACGGCCATTTAAAATGAATAAGAGTTAACAATGGAAAAGTTTCACGTTACTGGCCCTACTTCTTTAAATGGGGAAGTTGTCATTTCTGGCGCTAAAAATGCTGCGCTACCTATTTTATTTGCTGCAATTTTGGCTGAAAAGCCAGTTGAGTTGCAAAATGTTCCCAAATTAAAAGATATCGATACAACACTCGAATTGCTTGCGCAATTAGGCGTGAAATATCAACGTAACGGTTCTATTCATCTTGATGCTGGCCAAATTGACAATTATTGTGCACCTTATGAACTCGTCAAAACCATGCGAGCATCAATTTGGGCTTTAGGTCCACTGGTTGCTCGATTTGGGCAAGGGCAAGTTTCATTACCGGGTGGATGTGCTATAGGTGCAAGACCTGTAGATTTGCATATTACTGGTTTACAACAGTTAGGTGCGACAATCACTTTAGATGAAGGATATGTTAAAGCAACAGTTAATGGTCGTTTAAAAGGTGCTCACATTGTTATGGATAAGGTGAGTGTTGGGGCGACAGTAACAATTATGTGTGCAGCAACCTTAGCTGAAGGTAAAACTATAATAGAAAATGCAGCTTGTGAGCCTGAAATTGTTGATACCGCAAAATTCTTAAATATGCTGGGCGCTAAAATTACCGGTGTTGGTACTATGCGTATTGAAATTGAAGGTGTTACTAGTCTTGGTGGTGGCGTACACGAGGTTGTTTCTGATCGTATTGAAACAGGAACATTTTTGGTTGCAGCTGCTATTTCAAGAGGTAAAATAACTTGTCGTAAAACTGATCCAAATTTATTAGATGCTGTGCTATCAAAATTGAAGGAGGCTGGTGCTAATATTGAAACAGGTGAAGATTGGATTTGTTTAGATATGCAAGGCAAACGAGCAAAAGCTGTAAATATTCATACTGCACCACATCCGGGGTTCCCAACGGATATGCAAGCCCAGTTTTCATTATTAAATATGGTGGCAGAAGGAACTGGAATTATCAAAGAAACGATTTTTGAAAATCGCTTTATGCATGTGCCAGAGCTTATTCGTATGGGGGCACATGGTGAAATCGAAGGTAATACGTTAATTACTCATGGTGTTGAAAAACTTAGTGGTACTCAAGTTATGGCGACTGATTTGCGAGCTTCAGCAAGTTTAGTTTTAGCTGGATGTATCGCTGAAGGTTCGACCGTTGTTGATCGTATTTACCATATTGATCGTGGATATGATAATATTGAAGAGAAGCTTAGAAAATTGGGCGCTAATATCGAACGAGTAAAATAGTTTTAATTTTTGACGCTGTTTAAACACAGCTATTAGATAAAAAGGAGTGTAACATGACAAAGCAAGCATTAGTATTTTTATCAAATGGCTGTGAGGAAACCGAAGCAGTCACAACTATTGACCTATTAACTCGAGCCGGAATAAATGTCACTTACGCTAGCATCACCGAAGATAGACAAATTGAATGTTCTCGTGGAGTAACTATCTTAGCCCAAAAGGTATTTTCAGAAGTTAATAATCTTGATTTTGATGTGATTATTTTACCTGGTGGATTAAAAGGAGCGGAAAACTTTCGCGACTCCCAACAATTAATTGAAAAATTAAAACAAGCACATCAAGCTGGCAATATAATTGCTGCTATTTGTGCATCTCCGGCAATGGTTCTGCAACATCATAATTTATTTCCAGATGCATATATGACCGGTTATCCAGAAACGAGAGATGCTTTTAAACATTGGAAATCGGATAGAGTTTATTTTGATGCACAAAATAGAGTCATTACCAGTCAAGGTCCTGCAACGTCTATTGATTTTGCATTGAAAATTATTGAAATTCTATTAGATAAAAAGGCTGCAGCTCAAGTTGCTGCACAGCTAGTTCTACCACAAGGAATCGCATCCTACCAATAAATAGGTAACAAATGTCAAAATCACATTTGTACGAAAAGTTAATTAAAAGGGCTACATTAAGTGCCGTTTTAATTTCTGTTTTCCTAATTATTATAAAATTACTTACGTGCTGGTTTACTGGCTCGATGAGTTTATTTGCCTCTCTTTTAGATTCGAGTATTGATTTATTGGCATCTGGACTTAACTTTTTCTTAGTTCGTTATGCATTAAAACCGGCTGATGATGATCATACTTTTGGTCACGGAAAAGCCGAATCGTTGGCTGCATTAGCACAAAGCACCTTTATTATTGGTTCTGCAACTATTTTATTACTTTCAAGTATTAAATCTATTATTCATCCAGAAGCAATAGCTTCACCTTTATTAGGTATTGCTGTCTCTGTGATTTCAGTTATTGTGACAGGGGTATTAGTTTTATACCAAAAACATGTAATAAAACAAACTAAAAGCAAAGCAATTGAAGCTGATATGTTGCACTATTCTTCTGATATGTTTATGAATATTGCGGTTATTGTGGCTCTCTTTTTAAGTTGGTATGGTATTACTTATGCTGATGCCTGTTTTGCCTTTTTTATTGCGCTATATATTTTTTATAATGCTTATCAAATAGCTTATAGTGCAATTCAAGACTTATTAGATAAAGCCTTATCAGAAAGTGATAACCAAAAAATTAGTGAAATTGTTACTTCATACTCAAATGTACATGGTTTTCATGATCTGAAAACTCGACAAGCTGGGCCATTAAAATTTATACAATTGCATCTTGAATTAGACGATGATATGCCTTTAATCAAAGCGCATGCTGTCGCTGATGCAGTTGAAAAACATATTGCTCAAGAATTTGCGCCTGCAACAGTGATTATTCATCAAGATCCTGTTTCTGTTGTCCCCTTAGAAATGAATAAGTAGATAAACTAATCAAAATAGCCTCTAAACTTTTATTGTTAGTTAATTATTATGACCTTATAATAGCCGAAGGTTTATATATTGGAGTTATTTTGTATGATAAAAAAAATAGGTATTTTAACCAGTGGTGGTGATGCGCCAGGGATGAATGCAGCTATTCGAGGTGTTGTGAGAACCGCATTAACTGAAGGATTAGATGTTTTTGGCATTTATGATGGTTATTTAGGTCTGTGTGAAGATCGAATCGTTCAGTTAGATCGTTCTAGCGTTTCCGATATTATCACTCGTGGCGGTACATTCTTAGGATCAGCTAGATTTCCTGAATTTAAAGACCAAGAAGTTAGAAAAAAAGCGATCGCTAATTTAAAGAAACATCAAATCGATGCATTAGTTGTAATTGGCGGTGATGGTTCTTATATGGGGGCCATGCGTTTAACTGAAGAAGGTTTTCCATGTATTGGTTTACCTGGCACCATTGATAACGATATTCGTGGAACTGACTATACTATTGGTTATTTTACTGCTTTAGGCACCGCTGTAGAATCTATCGATAGATTAAGAGATACTTGTTCTTCACATCATAGAATTTCTGTGATTGAAATCATGGGCCGTGATTGCGGAGATTTGACACTAAATGCGGCAGTTGCTGGTGGTTGTGAGTTTATGATTATCCCTGAGGTTTCTTATACTAAAGAAGACTTAATTGAAGAGATAAAATTAGGTTTTGCTAAAGGTAAAAAACATGCGATAGTTACTGTCACTGAAAATATGTGTGATGTAAACCAATTGGCAAAGGATATTGAAGCTGCTGTTCATCATGAAACTCGAGCAACGATTTTGGGACATGTACAACGTGGTGGTTCACCAGTACCTTATGACCGAATTTTAGGTTCGCGCATGGGGGCTTATGCTGTTGAATTACTTATTAATGGTCATGCTGGACGTTGTGTAGGCATCCAAAATGGTAAATTAGTGCATCATGATATTATCGATGCGATTAATAATATGAAAAGACCATTTGATATGGATCTTTATAATACTGCAAAACGTTTATTCTAAAAATTGCTCTATTAATAATCAAATAAGATGTGGATAATTGATAAGATTAAGGTTTTAAATAGATATATCAATTATCCACCCTATTGATCTTATAAAGATTTTTTTATTAATAAATTTCTATAATTTTCTAGTCATGGTTCATTAATTTCGATAAAAATTTGAGGTTTTTATGACATTACAATATAAGCAAGAAGATGACCGTTTTTATGTTTGTAATGATAATAATCAAGAAATAGCTGAAATGACATTTACTCGAATTGGTGATGATAAGGCAACGATTAATCATACATATACTGATCCTGCTTATCGAGGCCATGGTATTGCAGACAAGTTACTTGAACTTGTCGTTAAAAAATTACAGCAAGAAAAGCGTGAAATTATACCTTTATGTTCGTTTGCTAAAAATAAATTAAATAATTAATTAAAATCAGTTTTATATATAGATCTTTTGTAATTCTCTCCAGCTCTTGTCAAGAAATATTTTATTGTTTTTCTATAATAATCCTAGTTTTTATTAGCAGATTTTATGCTAATGTATGCTAAATTTTCTTCGTTAAATTTAGTGTGTTAAAATGGCAACAGTCAAACCTCAAAAAATCCACTCTATCCATGTATTACGCGGCGTAGCTATCATTATGATCGTCTTTAGCCATTGCTTAGGTGTTTTTAAAAATAGTAATTTAATCGCTAATAGTTATTTATTTTCTTTTTTGAATTTATTTGCTTTTAACTTCACCACTTTTTTTGTTTTAATTGCGGGTTTTTTATTTCAATATTTAACATACAAATATAAGGTAAAGGAATATTATTTATCTAAATTCAAAACAGTTGTATGTCCATATATATCAGTATCAATATTCTGTTTTTTATACTTTCACTATCAGTCTTTATCTAGCTTACCTTTTTTTTCATCTACTGAACCGAGTGCGCTTGGTTCTATTGTCAAGATGATGTTGACTGGCACGCAACTGTTACCATTGTGGTTTATGCCGATGATTATCATGATTTTTGCAATCAGTCCTTTACTATATTCCTGGTCTCAAAAAAGTTTGATTGTTATTGGTCTGATATCAATGTTTTGGGTAGTTATGTTCACTAAACCTGATTATACCCGGCCGTTATTAAATTTGTTGCATTATGGACCGGTTTATTTAACGGGTATGATGATAAAACAGAATTATGAAAAAATTATGCAATTAGTTAAAGATAATCTATTGCTAATAATTTTCTTTTTTGGTTTATGTTTTTGTATTCCATTTGCTTATCGTTATGTTGACTATTTAGGTGTTGAAAAACTTTATTATGATACATTACAAAAAATTATTTTATTTATTTTAGCGCTTTATTTTTTAGATGGTTTAAACCATAAGAATGAACATGGAAGAACATATAAGTTTTTTTCATATATGGCCAATATAAGTTTTCCAATTTACTTTATTCATGAAATTATCGTGTTACTTTTGGAACAACAAGTATTTAATTCACCAATAGCAGATGTAATTAGAACTGATGACGGACAATTAGCTTCACTTGGTGCAATTAGCTTTTTAATATCTACATTAACGATAAGTATCATTATAGCTAATCTGATAAAATGGGTATTTAAAGATAAAGCAAAATATTTAATTGGCGGTAATCGTTAAAATAAAATTGCTATTGAAAGAGAAAAAATAGTTTTTTTTATTTTTTGGATGTTGAAAAATGTGACTTATAGCAAAGTTTTGTTTTTTATTATGTTTATAATAATTGCTGGAGAAATATTATAAATATACCAATATGAGTATTGAACAAATAAAAAACAAACGGAATCGTGATTGCAATTTTTCACTTGCCAAAAAAAATGAAGTGCCTATAATGCGCATCCACTG
>CAMLMY010000002.1 GCA_946481345.1 uncultured Gilliamella sp.
GCCGCCAGACTTTTAAATATACGAGCCCAGCAGCGATGCTGGGCTTTTTTGCATTTTAGGATTAATAAATTGTCGCTAATCAGGCGTTGTGAAAAAGTAAAATATCCACATCAATCCTATAAAAACCATCATGGCTAAAAAATTCTTAGTATAAGTTGATGTGATAATACTATTGTAGATAGTCAAATAATTTCTATACAACGCCCAACGCCTTATCACAAAAATATAACGTTATATTTTTTTGCATATCATACATAATCTTAAATACTTCTTATCGGCATCATTATTTTCGTTATATGAATGGTATACATTTCTTTTCTATTAAAAACCAAAATATTTTTTACTAATACAATATTGGTATTTGATGGAAATACATATAACATATTCATTAGTAATGATAAGGAATTTATATGGATTTATTGCAATTACGCCAACAATATAGAAGTGGTAAACGATACAAATATATATACTTTTGGGGACATGTAGAAAAGCAACCTTCTATCATAACAAAGAGTTGTTTTAGCCAATGGTATCCAAGTCGTTTTGAGGTTGATAATATTTACTATCCAACTGCAGAACATTATATGATGGCTGAGAAAGCAAGATTATTCGGTGATGAGCAAATATTATCAAAAATACTTACTGCTAATTCTCCTGGATTAGCAAAGGCATTAGGGCGTCAAGTAAAAGGATTCATACCGGATATTTGGGATGAACACTGCTTTAATATTGTCATAAATGGTAATTATGCTAAGTTTTCACAGAATCCAAAGTTGACGGATTTTATATTATCAACCAAACAAAGAATATTAGTAGAAGCAAGTCCGGTTGATAAAATATGGGGCATAGGATTGTCTCAGGATGATCCTAATATTGATAATCCGCTAATGTGGTGTGGAAAAAATTTGCTTGGATTTGCTTTAATGAATGTTCGCCAACAATTACAAGAAAAATAATGAATTATTTATACGAATCTTGTTGGATAAGAAGCAATATTCAGCTATTAAATATTGCTTGCTGATTTATTAACCTAATAATAAGGCATCGTCAGTTACTTTTTCACCACGAGTTTTTTCAAACATATCTAATAAATCTGTGACTGTTAGCTTATCTCGTTGTTCTCCTGACACATCAAGTACTACTTGTCCTTGATGTAGCATCACTGTTCTTGTGCCATATTCTAATGCTTGTTTCATTGAATGAGTCACCATCATAGTGGTTAACTGGTTTTTCTGAACAATTTCATTAGTCAGATCCAAAACAAATTGTGCAGTTTTCGGGTCGAGAGCTGCGGTATGTTCATCAAGTAATAATATCTTGGATGGTTGTAATGTTGACATGAGTAGGCTAACTGCTTGTCTTTGTCCACCAGAAAGCAAGCCCATCATATCTGATAGTCTATTTTCTAAACCTAAATTTAGCGTTGCTAGTTTCTCTTTAAATAGAGCACGCAGTCTACGATTTAAAGCTGGTCGTAAAGTAAAATTATTACCACGGTTGTAAGCGATAGCTAAATTTTCTTCTATGGTTAGGTTTTCACACGTTCCGACCATTGGATCTTGGAATACTCGTGCCACCATTCCAGCTCTTTTCCAAGCTGGCCAGCGTGTAACACTTTTATTATTGATGATAATATGGCCAGAATCAACAATCAGATCACCACTAATGACATTAAGTAATGAACTTTTTCCTGCACCATTACTACCAATAATAGTAACAAATTCCCCTTTTTTGATATTGAGATTCAAACCACGTAATACATGATTTTCAATTGGCGTTCCTTTATTAAACGTCAATTGTAATTGTCCTACTTTAATCATGCTTACTTACCTCTTTTTTTAGAATATTTTTTTAGTTGTTTTGGTAATACTAATGCCAATACAACCAATATTGCCGTAATAAGATTTAGGTCTTCAGTACCTACACCAATTTCTTGTAAGAATTCATTACTGAGTGCGAAAGCGATAAATAACCGATATAAGATTGCGCCAAAAATAACTGCAATCATAACTGCCCAGATGCGTTTTGTTGGGAATATACTTTCACCAATAATAATTGAAGCAAGACCGATAACAATGGTACCAACTCCAATAGTGATATCGGCACCACCTTGTGTTTGCACGAATAATGAACCACCTAGAGCGATTAATCCGTTTGATATTGCCATCCCTAAAATAGTGATTGCACCAGTTGGAATGCCTTGAGATTTTGCCATTCGTTGATTAGTACCGGTTGCTCTTAGTGCTAATCCGACTTGAGTATTTAGAAATAGATTGAGTAGCAGCCAAAAAACTACAACAAACGCTAAAATTATCATAGGTTGTACTAGATATTGATTGCTGTAATCTTCAGCCATAAATGGTGAAAAAATAGTTTTTGCATCTAGTAATGATAAATTAGGCGATCCTGCCATTCTTGGGGTTTCGTCCATAATATATGGGCCTATCCCTAAAATTCTTAAGTTAATAGAATATAGACCTATCATTACAATAATACTGGATAGTAATTGCAATATATTAAGTTTAACATAGAGTAGTCCAGTCATTGCACCTGCAATACAACCAGCAAACATACCTAAAAATGTTGCTATCCATGGATCAATACCAACGTACATGCATAATCCACATACTGCACCACCAAGTGGAAAACTAGCATCAGCAGTTAGATCGGGGAAATCAAGTAATCTAAATGAGATAAACACACCCAAACTAACTAATGCGTAAATAAGTCCTATTCCAATTGAGCCTAATAAAAATTCAAATGACATGAAAAAATCCACTAAAAAAGTAACCGCCAAATTTGGCGGTTTAGTTATTAAAACGATTTAAATTATTTTTCGACAACTTTTGCCGCTGATTTTAATACTTCTTCCGATAGCGTTACACCTTGACGTTCAGCTGCTTTCTTATTAATTGTTAACTGTGTGATATTGCCAACTTGTGGTGCAATATCACCTGGTTTTTCACCGTTAAGAATTCGAATAACAATTTTACCAGCTTGACGGCCAAGATCATAATAACTCATTCCTAAAGCGGCAATCGCTCCTCGTTCAGCTGAATCAGGATCAGATGCTACTAGTGGAATTTTGTTTTCATTGGCAACTTTAGCTAAAGCTTCGTAGGCCGAAACGACGTTATTATCGGTTGTTGTATAAATCAGATCAACTTTTCCTTTTAAACTTCTTGCTGCAGTTGAAATGTCAGAGGTTCGTTGTGCCGGTGCAGCGATGATTTTCATGCCACGTTTTTCAAGTGCAACTTGTAATTCTTTAAGTACAATTGTTGAATTAACTTCACTAGGACTGTAAACATAACCGATATTTTTTGCATCTGGTTTGATTTTTAACATCATATCGATTTGTGATTCTAATGATAAAGCATCGGAAACCCCAGTTACATTTGTTTTAGATGCTTCCCAACTTGGCGTCAATTTAGCTGCAACCGGATCCGTAACAGCAGTAAAAACGATAGGGATTAATTTAGTGGTAGCCACTAACGCTTGGGTACTTGGTGTAGCAATCCCTACGATAGCATCTGGTTTATTGGCAACAAATTGTTTAGCGATTTGGGCTGCATTAGCGCTACTACCTTGGGCACTAGCAAATTGTAATTTTAGGTTTTCACCAGCAATATAGCCATTATCTTTTAACTCATCTTCAACACCTTTACGGACATTATCTAAGGCAGGATGTTCGACAATAGCGGTGATAGCAACAAATTTTTGTTCGGTTTTATTATCTGCAGATGAAAAAAATGTTACTGCGGATAAACTGAGTAACATAAAAAGTTTGATTATTGAATTTCGCATTTGCTACTCCTGTAATATTTATTTTACATTCAATCTAAATATTAGCTTACTATAAAGCAAAATCGGACAATTTTCTATAGTTAAAAGAAAGTATATATGTAAATTATTTTTTACAGTTTGTGTTATTTTTGTCGAAATAAATGCGTTATTTACCAATAAACGATAGTAATAATTTTTGAGGAGAGGGGTTTTTAAAACCTTGCTCATTTCAATGAGCAAGGGATTTGATGATTATTTAAGATAAGAATTTATTTTTGACCGATAACTTTATAGGCTGATTCGATAACATCTGCTGATAAATCAATTCCTTGCTTCTTAGCTGCATCAATATTGACCACCAAACGTAATGCTTGACCTATTTCTGGCGTAATATCTCCTGGTGCTTCACCATTTAAAACTCTTACCACAAGTTTGCCTGATTGGCGGCCAACATCGTAATAACTCATACCATAAGCGGCAACTGCACCACGTTCAATTGCATCGGGGAATGATGCTAACAGAGGTATTTTATTTTCGTTGGCAAATTTAACTAATGATTCATAAGCCGAAACAACATTGTTATCTGTTGTCGTATAAATAAGATCAACTTTTCCTTTAAGTGTATTGGCCGCAGTTGAGATATCAGCGGTACGTTGAGCAGGTACCGCGATTAATGATATATTTTGTTGGCTAAGTTGCTGCTGTAGGTTTTTTAGCACTACAGTTGAGTTAATTTCACTAGGACTATAAATATAACCTACAGCTTTTACATTAGGTACAATTTTCTTCATAAACTCAATTTGAGGGCCTATTTCTTGATAATCTGAAACACCTGTAACATTGTTATGTGTTGGTTCCCAGTTTTTGATTAATTTAGCTGCAATTGGATCGGTAATTCCAGCAAAGACGACTGGGATTTGTTTGGTCGCGGCAACCGTTGCTTGGGCACTTGGTGTCGCTATAGCGACGATAACATCAGGTTTAGCTGCGACAAATTGGCGTGCAATTTGTGCGGCTGTAGCACTACTACCTTGGGCACTTCGATATTGTACCTGCAAGTTTTCATTCAATTTAAAACCACTTGCGATTAACTCGTCTTTTACCCCATCACGGATTTGATCTAATGAAGGATGTTCAACAATTGCTGTTATCGCAACATTTTTTATGGTATCAGCTAAACAGGAAAATGATGTAATTACTAACATCACTATCAATAATAAATAACGTTTCATTATCAAGAACTCATAAACTAGTACAGTGATATTATTCTAGTCTTAATAATTTAAAATGTTAAGTAATATTTTTATAATTAATTATTATAAAAAGATAAAATGTTCCTAATTGAAAATTTTATTTTTGTGCAAAAATAAATGGGTTTATCCCACTTTTTGCGAATCCTTCTTCTTCTGTTTTTATATCTAAGATTAATGATGCTACATCATCGGCAATAACTTCTATGTGAGGATCTTTATCTTGATCTAAAATTTTCAGATAGCTATGACAGGCATCACAACATTCAGTTTTTATTGCTGCCATTTCGTTATCTAATGAGAAATATTGGATATCTTGCATATTATCGCAACAAGTACATTTTACCCGTGGTACATACCATTCGCTTTCACACAAACTACAATGAAGGTATCTTAAACCATTATTACCGCCAAGTTGAATCACACTAGCAACCGGTAGGCTATTACAAACAGGGCATAGCCAACTTTGATCAGTATTTTCAGCGACTGCTTTTCCTTTAATTTGATTAGCCAGTTGACTGTAATAAACCGATAATGCAGACCAAATAAATATAGATTCGTTGCCTTCGACTAGATCAAATTTACCTTGTAGTAAACTAATCGCTTTTTCTTGAAGTTGTTCAGGATTATTTTGTTTTAATCGTTGAATTACGGCATCGATTTGTTCACTGGTATCGGAAAAAGAATTTAATAGTTCAGATAAATAATCTTGCCAAATATCATTTAATGGTAAATTATCTAAACTTAATGGCGCTAAGTCATTATTGAGTAAATTTGGTGCTTCAATAGTGTTTTGTTGGTTAATTAATTTGGCTTGTTGCTCTGCAATTTCTGCACAAAATAGTAAATAATCGCTTAATGGGTTATTTTTGGCTAAAGTTTTCAAACGTGCCGCGCGGTGAATATAAAGTGTTTTCGTTGATGGATAAAATAGCAATGGGATCTGCCTAATTACTGAGCTTATATTTTGTTGTTCGAGTTGTTCTTGCGAAATGATTTTTATACTCATTATTGATTACCACTTTGAGGTTTTATCCAGAATTGATTTAGCCATTTAGCTAATCTGCTGATTAATATCAGCAGATCTACTATTAGACTTTATAAAGCAGGTTTTTGCTCAGTTTGCGGTGATTGCTCAACCTTAGTTTCACTCTCGGAATTAAGTTCTTGCTGATAAACTTTTTTCATTTCTTCTTCGTACCATGATGAATGATTTTTAAGCGCCCAAGCTCGAGAAACATAGCCAGTTATCATACCTTTTATTGAACCTTTTACCCAAAGTGCCATATAAGCATGCCCAATGGCTAATAAAATAAGACATATAGCTGCAAAAGAATGTAAAAATATGGCAATACGAACTATTTGAATTGGGAAGTAATCGGAAACGTAGCGACGCCACATAATTAAACCTGTGACAAATAATACAAAGATCAGACTCATAATGCACCAGAATAGAAATTTCTGACCAACATTATACTTACCGATCGGAATACCTTCTTCTTTACCCATAATGACATGTTTAAAGTTTTTAATCCATAACAGGTCATTTTTATTTGGAATATTATGATGTGCGAGTTTTATAAACATAAACATTAATAAAACGAATACTACACAACCAATGATTGGATGCAACGCTCTAACTAGTTGTGGTGTACCAAGAAATAATCCAAATAGCTTAATGGATGGAAAAAACAGGGACAAACCAGATAGTGCCGTTAGAATAAACAAACAGACCATACACCAATGACAGAAACGTACAATAAGTGGTGTTCTTAATATCATTCCTTTTTTATTCATGATGAGCCTCCGTTTGCGACGAATTAGGCGTATTTTTTCGGCCAAAAATAGGCAATCCTAAACGTTTTCTTGCTTGTTTATCTGCTTCTTTTTCGTGTTCTATATCTTCTTCATCGACTTCAATCGCACCGACACCCATATAATGGAACAGCAATCCACCAAAAGTAGCGACAAAAGCCGCTGCGGATAGTGGCTTCCAAGCACCTTTCCAGAATTTAACAATTTCACTAATTTGTGGGTCTTTTGGTAAGCCATGATAAAGTTCAGGTTGATCGGCATGATGTAAAACATACATAACATGTGTGCCACCCACACCTTCTGGATTATAGAGACCAGCGTGTTCAAATCCACGTTTTTTCAAATCAGTAATTCGATGCTCGGCATGACGAATCATATCTTGTTTGGTGCCAAAATGAATCGCTCCCGTTGGGCAAGTTTTTACACAGGCTGGCTCTTGGCCAACTGCGACGCGATCAACACATAAGGTACATTTATAAGAGTGATTATCTTCTTTACTGATTCTAGGAATATTAAATGGACAGCCGGCCACACAATATCCACATCCAATACAGTGTTCCGATTGAAAATCAACAATACCATTAGCGTATTGAATAATCGCCCCTTCCGACGGACACGCTTTTAGACAGCCAGGATCTGAACAGTGCATACAACCATCTTTACGAATAAGCCATTCAAATTTGCCATTAATTTCAACTTCTGAATAGCGCATAACGGTCCATGCTTTAGGTTCTAAGTCGGCAGGGTTGTCATAAACACCGACGCTATTACCTATTTCGGCACGCAGATCATTCCATTCGCTACAAGCGACTTGGCAAGCTTTACAACCGATACAGGTAGTTACATCAATTAACTTGGCAACTTCCTGCTGATAATCTCGTACCCGAGGTGCAGGGGTTAAAGCGTTAGTTGCTGAGCGGCGAATAATATCTTGAGTTTGTAATGACATAATTTATCCTCCCTCTTATGCCGCTGTAGTAACTTTTTCGATATTAACTAAAAAAGATTTATATTCTGGTGTTTGTGAATTAGCATCACCTAAATGAGGTGTTAATTCATTAACCAAAAAGCCTTTTTTCGTTTGCCCAGTGAATCCCCATACAATTGGAATTCCTATGGTTTCGATCTCTTTACCATCAACAGTCAAAGTTGGTAAACGTTTTGTCACAACTGCTTTCGCTTTGATATAACCTCGATAAGAGGTAACTTTTACCGTATCGCCTAATTTTATGCCTTTCTTATTGGCAAGATTTTCACTTAATTCAATAAATTGTTCTGGTTGTGTTATTGATGCTAGTCTTGCATGTTGAGTCCAGAAATGGAAATGTTCAGTGATACTATAAGTTGTGCCGACATAAGGAAACTCGTCTGCTTTACCCAAACGTGCAAGATCTTCTTTAAATGCTCTAGCAACAGGATTATTCACCTGTTTAGGATGCATTGGATTATTGGAAATTGGTGTTTCAAATGGCTCATAATGTTCAGGGAATGGGCCATCAACCAAACGATTTAAGCAGAATAATCCACCTAAACCATCATTATTCATGATAAATGCACCGGCACCAGTGTTTGGTGATAATGTACCTGTAAAGTCAGCGATATCATTACCATCCCAATTTGTACCGTTCCACTTGATTAATACTCGATTTGGATCCCATGGTTTACCATTTTCGTCGGCAGAGGCGCGGTTATACAGCACTCGTCGATTCATTGGCCATGCCCATGCCCAGCCCGCATGGATACCTTTACCGGATGGATCACTAGGATCTCGGCGTGCCATTAGGTTACCTTGTTCAGTCCAAGAACCACAGAATATCCAGATCCCTGATGAGGTGGAGCCGTCAGCTTTTAATTGTGAAAAACCACTTAATAGTTGGCCTTTCTTCAAAATAATATTGCCATTATCATCAGTTAAGTTAGTTAATGCTCGACCATTACACTCTTTAGCTAGTTCTTCAGCCGATGGACCTTCTGGATCTAGATAATCCCAGCTTAAATTGTTAATTGGTTCGTGATAAGCACCACCTTCTTCTTCATAAAGCTCTTTAATTCTTAAGTAAATGCGGGCAATAATCTCTGGATCATAAAGTGATTCGTAAGGTGGTCTTGCTGCTGCCCAGTGCCATTGTAATAAACGTGATGAGTTAACAATTGTTCCGTTTTCTTCAGCAAAGCAGTTTGCAGGAAGCCTAAATACCTCTGTTTGAATTTTGCTTGGATCAACATCATTTGATTCGCCATGATTTTTCCAAAACTCAGCTGTTTCGGTTGGCATTGGATCAATGCTAACTAAAAATTTAAGCTTAGATAGTCCATCACGAATACTGTTTTTATCAGGCAGTGCTGCTAATGGGTTGAAACCTTGGCAAATAAAACCATTAGCTTGACCATCACGCATCATTTTGCTGAATCTTAAAACATCATAGGTTTTATCCCATTTTGGTAACCAATCAAATCCCCAATTGTTATCTTGAGTGGCATTCTCGCCGTACATCGCTTTCATAAAGCTAACAAAGAATTTCGGGTAATTACCCCAAAAATTGACCTCATTTGGACCGAGTGGTTTAGGGGTTTTTTCTGTTAGATATTGCTCAAGTGAAGTTTGCGATTCTTTTGGTAAGTCAAGATAAGCAGGCAAACGATTAGACAGTAAACCAACATCTGTTAATCCTTGAATATTGGAGTGACCGCGAAGCGCATTTATACCGCCACCCATGACACCAATATTACCAAGAATCAATTGTATCATTGCCGCGGTACGAATAATTTGCGAACCATAAGTATGTTGAGTCCAACCTAAAGCATATAAGAAAGTTGCTGCACGATCGTTGGTTTTGGTACTAGCAAGAGATCGACAAACATGTAAAAAACCGTCTATTGGACTACCGGTTATTTGATTCACCACTTCTGGTGTATAACGACTAACGTGTTGTTTTAATAAATTCCATACACAACGTGGGTGATTTAGTGTTTTATCTCTTAATGCATAACCATTTTCATCTTTTTGATATGCCCAGCTGGTTTGATCGTATTGGCGGTTAGCGGCATCATAACCACTAAACAAACCACTATTAGTATCAAAGTTAAAATCATCACGGACAATTAAACTGGCATTAGAGTGGGTAACCAGATATTCAAAGTTGACTTCGTTATGTGAGATAAGGTAGTTAATAATGCCAAGTAAAAAAGCAATGTCAGAACCAGCACGAATTGGTACATAATGATCGGCGACGGAGGCAGTTCGATGAAAACGTGGATCAATTGCAATCAATTCCGCACCGTTAGTAATTTTAGCTTCAATAGCCCATTTAAATCCAACCGGATGGGCTTCAGCAGCATTACCCCCCATAACGATAACCACATTAGCATTTTTGATATCATTCCAATTATTGGTCATCGCGCCTCGACCGAATGTCGCAGCTAAGCTAGAAACAGAAGGACCATGACAAACCCTAGCTTGGGTTTCAAGGCTTAACATTCCTAATGAACGAGCAACTTTAAACGCTAACCAACCAGTTTCATTACTTGCTGCTGAGGTAACCAACCAGCCGGTTGTTGTCCAGCGATTAACTGTCGTACCTTGTGCATTTTTTTCTTGAAAGTTTTTATCTCGGTCAGCTTTCATGAGTCGTGCAATGCGATCAATTGCTTCATCCCAACTAATCCGTTGCCATTTATCAGAACCAGGAGCACGATATTCAGGATATTTAACCCGTTGTTCGCTTTTAATATAATCAAGTACTCCAGCTCCTTTCGGACAAAGAGAGCCACGGCTAACAGGATGGTCAGGGTCACCTTCGATATGAAAAATAGATGATTCGGCATTTTTTGCTCCATCTCCTCGGCTATAGAGGAGCATTCCACATCCAACGGAGCAGTAAGTACAATTGTTTCGCGTCTCTTTTGATTTTAATAATTTATATTGGCGAGTTTGTGCAAGAGCTATGCTCGGGGCAAGACCCAGCGTAGCTACTGTGGTTCCTGCCATGCCACCAGCACAGATCTTAAAGAACTGTCTACGGTTAAATAGCATATGAACTCCTTAAAAAGCTGACATTACATTATTTAGATTGTTATGTTGGAATGGATAAACATCCTTATTAATTGTAATGATAATATTTAATTGAATGGAAATAAAGGGATAAATATTCAAAAGTTTGATATATATCAAAAATAGCGTTTGCTATTTAATTGTTTTAGGGTTTTATTTAGATATAAATATATTGTTAGTGAAATTAATTAAGTGAAAAAATTGTTTAAATTAATGATTATAAATGCAGTATATTTGGCTTACTGATAATAATCAAGTAAGCCTTAACCAATTTATTATTTTGGATTAATTTCGTCGATGGTTTGCATTACACGAGTGGTAATAAGAGGTTTAAGAATTTTATTCATGATTTCGATTTTCGCTAAATTAGCATCGCCTTTATCATCTAAATAACCTTGTTCTCTTAGTGAAGCAACCAATGTTGAAAAGACGCCTTTATCGAAAAATTCTGGTGCATTAATACCATGAAGTATCGATAAACGTTCTGCTATTAATCGCCCTTCTTTTTCCAAACTTGCTCGGCTGATGGTTGGATCTTTTTGCAATAATGAAAATGCAATGACATAGCGTTGTAATGTATCTTTTGAGGATGATGCCAATAGCTGTAAACCTGACATTTTTAAGTAGTTCAAGGTTAATTTGTCTGGCGTGTAACTGATTAGATTCAATTCAGCATAAGTTGCAATAATTTTATTCACATACTCAGTTAGTTGTTCATCATTGTGATATAAAAATAGTTCTGATTTTATTAATGGGAACAGCAGTTTGACTTGCATAAGTACTTCATCAAGCGAAATACGGTTATTTTTAAGCAAAATTCGCGCGACAATTGCTGGAATGATCAGTAAATGCTGAATGTTATTACGATAATAGGTCATCAATACTGCTTGATCGGCTGTTAAACCTACCATTTCACCAACTTCATCAGTGGTAATGACAAATTTGCCCATATCTTTAGCATGTTCGAACATCTGTTCAGCAGTTTGATCAGGAATGGTAATTAAGTTGGAATAAGGAATGTTTTTTAATAATTTTAAGAGATAATCAATATTTTCTAATAATTTTACTTTGGTTAATGTACATTGATCTGCTGCTAACAATATTGAACAACATAAATTCATCGCATTGATTGCTGCAGATGAATTAATGTGTTCCATTATTTGTGTAGCCAGCAGATTAGTTGTGGGTGTTAACCAGCTAGGACGTTGTGTTCCTGTTGGATCAATCGCATCTCGCCAATCGGGAATTTGTTGATTTAAAAATTGGTTTAAAGGGATAGGATCACCAAAGTTAACATAACCAAAGCCTAATTTTTTCAATTTTAAAAATGCTTTAATTGTACGCCACAAGCTCTCTTTTTCTTTTTTTGCGCCACGAAGTTCATTGGCATAAGTGGCAACTTCTAAAACATGTTCATAACCAATATAAACAGGAACGATTGTGATTGGCCGAGGATCACCACGCAATAAAGTCTGGACTGTCATCATTAACATTCCTGTTTTAGGAGCAAGTAACCTACCTGTGCGTGATCGACCACCCTCAATGAAATACTCGACCGCATAACCTCGGATAAATAACTCAGCTAAATACTCCCGAAATACAGCGGTATAAAGTTTATTACCTTTAAATGAACGGCGAATAAAAAATGCCCCTAAGCGCCTAAAAATAGGGCCTGCTGGCCAGAAGTTTAAATTAATACCTGCGGCAATATGTGGTGGCACCAGTCCTTGTCGATAAAGTACATAGGATAGTAATAAGTAATCCATATGACTGCGATGACATGGCGCATAGACAATTTCATGGCCATTTTCAGCTAATTCTCGAACTGGGTCAGCATTAGTAACTTTTAGACCTTGATAAAGTCTATTCCATGCCCAAGTCAGAACAAAATCAGTCACTCTAAGCATGCGGTAAGAAAAATTAGCTGCAATTTCGTTTAATAATGATAGGGCATTCTTTTTGGCTTTATCCTGATCTATTTTTTTGCTTTTAGCTTCTTCTTGTATAGCTTCGGCAAGGGCAGGATTAGTTAGTAATTTGTTAAGCATCTCCTGACGAATAGGTAACTTCGGACCAACAGAGGCAGCCCTTTGTTTGGCAAAGTGTATACGTGCGACTCGAGCAAGTTTGTGGGCTAAAACAGAGATATCTTGATTATTGTCAACCTTAATATTTTTAAATGATACCGTTCGAGAGAATCGAGTATAACAGTCGCGGCCAGAAATTAAGATTTTATAAAGTTTATACGTTGCGCCCAAAACTTGTAGTGAAGGCATTTTTTTACCTTCTTTATCTGGTTTTCGCCCGAACATAACGGAAACTGGCAACATTTGCACATCTAGTTCATCATTTTGTTGATGCGCTGAGATATATTCCCTTAAAATTTCAATTGATTTATTTTTTTGTTTTTTAGACGCAAAAATACCCGGCCCTTTATCAATATAAATATAAGCAGGAATAGTATTACCATTAATATCAATGCCTAATAAAGGATCTGGCAAATCATATTTAAGACAAAGTGATCTCACTACCATTAAGTCAATTTGCGAATTATAAGGTAGCACATACAAAATTGGTCGATGGATATCGAGATCCAATTCAGTAATAGGATCGGTAGGAATTGGTTTACTTTTAACAAAAAGCTTAACAGGGATCTGAATTAGTGAAAAATAAACTTTTGTCCACCAAGAAAACATAAAAATAAACCTCATATTTTGTGGCTAATTGTATAATTAAATCATTGTTAGCCATTCGTTTATCGACTGACTTGTCGATGCATAAATTGCAAATTTATATTGTTATTTTACTTTTTAACAATAAACATTAATCCAAGTATATATGTGTTATTGTCTAACTGTTAGTTAATTTGCATAATCTTTCAGCTAGATTGATTTAATTTATAGATGCCTATGCCTACCCATTATAAAGACATATCAATAGCAACACTATATAGTTTATTGAAATTAAGTTATCACAATGGTTGTATTAATGAGCGAAAACTAGCCATCACAATCCAGTTTAAATCGTGATGGCATCAGTTTATTATCAAGCTTTGCTTTGATACATTACATCTAAAATGTAACGTAATTGTTTAACATCGAGTTGACCTGGAGCTGAGGCGTTTTTGGCGGCACCAAATGTCATGGCTGAACCAAAGGTTGTCCCTGCAATGCGGCTGATTGCACCAAGACCGGCCATTGACATGGTAATAATTGGTTGTGTAGCAAATTTTTCATTCATTTCGCTGGTTGCGGCAAGTAATGTTAATACATCATTAGTATTTTGTGGCATCACGGCAATTTTAGGAATATCTGCACCTAAGTCTTGCATTTTTCTTAATCGATAGACAATATCACTTTGTGATGGTGTTTTTTCAAAGTCATGGTTTGAGGCAACCACGAATACATTATTTTTATGCGCAATATCGATAATTTCTTTTACATTGTCATCGCCAATAAAGACTTCAACATCAATTAAATCAACTAAGCCACTGCTTGCCATTGCTTTATTTAGTTGCATATAAGCATCTAATGGCCATGGTTTTACACCACCTTCATTTGCGGTACGGAAAGTAAATAAAATTGGTTTATTGGGCAATAAGGTCGCTATTTTTTGTGCTATGGATTTGACTGCATCAATATTATCAACTTGCGTAAAGTGGTCAACTCGCCATTCTAAAACGTCAAAATCAATAGTTTGTAAAAACTTTACCTCATCAATGAGTTCATCTTCAGTTTTTCCAATAATTGGCACAATTATTTTTGGAGTACCTTTACCTATCTCAAGCTGTTTAACTGTTACTATATTCATTTTATTTCCTGTTCACCACAAAATTAATCATTAAATCCCATTTGTTCTTTGACATAATCAATTGGTGCATCTTCGCCTGTCCAAATTTTTATTTGTGCCGCTCCTTGCCATAGCATCATACCGATGCCATTGAGTGTTTTACATCCTTGTTGTTCGGCCATTTCTAATAGCTTAGTTTTGCGTGGGCTATAAATACAATCTGTAACAACGAGATCTGATCGCAAGATTGTTGGATCGGTAATTAAACTTTGACCTTCTAATGGTTTCATTCCTACACCAGTGGCATTACAAAGTACATCGCTATCAGCAATTTGTTTTCTTAGCTCATTCTCATCAGCTAGATCGGTAATATGTACTTTACATTTTGTCTGTTTATTTAATTTTTTTATTACCGATTCTATCTTTGTATAGCACTCATCTTTCTGATTAAAAATAGCAATTTCTTTTACACCATCAAGAGCTGCTTGTACGGCAATTGCGGTTGCCGCACCCCCGGCACCGAGAACGGTTATTTTTTTATCTAGCATATTAATGCCAGCTTCTGCTAGCATACGCATATAGCCTATGCCGTCAGTGTTATAACCAGTCAATACGCCATTATCATTTGAAATAGTATTACAGGCACCACTCATTTCTACCGCAGGTGTTAATTTATCAAGGTATTGGCAAACAAGTTGTTTATTGGGCATTGAAATAGCACTACCTCGTAACCCAAGCGCTCGTAAACCTTTTATTGCATCGGGTAGCTTTAGTTGATCGACTTCAAATGCTAAATAAATAAATGGAATATTTAATTTAGAGTAAATGGTATTTTGCATTTGCGGTGATAAACTATGACGAATCGGATAAGCCATTAAACCAATCAATAGAAAATGACCATCAATATTACTTCTCATTTGAAATTCTCCGTAACTAATCTAAATTTTGTCCAAAACTGATCATATACCATGATGTTTGTATATATTAACTTTGTTTAGCCAAAAAGCTGGCAATTTAGACCTTAGCTTATTTAATTCAATAGGATAATTATTTAATTGTAATTTCAGTTTTGCTATTGCTTTTATAATGACACGAGATCAAGTGTGCTACAACCTAAAGATATAACAATATTATTTGTTTTATTGATTCATATTTTAACATGGTCAGTTAATTGGTGATTAAAAAAGGCTTTATGCGAGTAAGCGTATACTAACAATTGCACTTTAAATAGCTATCGCCTAGAATAACCACCTTTATCTCGCTACGAAGAATCTATTTATGAATACTATTCTTGAGCTGTTTTCCTCAGTAAATGCAGTTGTTGTTGCTGTTATTTTAATGTTAGTGCTTTCGCTTTGCCGAGTTCATGTGGTAATTAGCTTAATTATTGGTGCATTTGCAGGTGGTTTATGCAGTCATCTAACCCTAAAAGAAACCATAGACGCTTTTAATGCAGGTATTAGTAACGGGGCTAATATTGCCTTATCTTATGCTATGTTAGGTGCGTTTGCCGTGGCTATTTCTAAATCAGGATTACCAGAATTATTAGCTGATAAAGCCATTAAACAATTAACTACTAATGATGCGAAAACACGAATTAAATGGTTATTAGTTATTATTATCGGGTTAGTTAGTATTTCCTCACAGAATATTATTCCAATTCATATCGCCTTTATTCCGCTTTTAATTCCACCACTTTTATATGTGATGTCGAGATTACAACTAGATAGACGAATGATTGCGTGTATTATGACATTTGGTTTGATTACGCCATATATGTTTTTACCGGTCGGATTCGGGAATATCTTTCTAAATCAAATTTTGTTAAAAAATATTATTTCGTCTGGAATGGATGTTAGTCATGTTAATGTCATGCATGCTATGGCTATTCCTGCTTTCGGTATGTTTGTTGGTTTACTATGGGCTATTTTTGTCAGTTATCGTAAACCGAGACAGTATGAACTTATCCGTGAAGAGAGTCATGCCGAACAGTTTAGTAATGTAAGTGCTCGTTCACTTATTATCTCATTATTAGCGATTGTTCTTTCTTTCACCGTGCAACTTTGTACTGGATCGATGATATTAGGTGCGTTAATTGGTTTTATTTGCTTTATTGTTTCAGGTTCAATCAAATGGGGCGAAGCAGATGGAATCTTCACCGATGGTATCAAAATGATGGCAATGATTGGTTTTGTGATGATATCTGCGCAAGGGTTTGCCGAAGTATTAAAACAGACGCATGAAATAGAACCTTTAGTCATTAATAGTGCAGCGTTATTTGCTGGAAACAAAGTCGTGGCCTCTTTCATGATGATGTTAGTTGGTTTGGTCATTACGCTGGGAATTGGCTCGTCATTTTCTACTGTTCCTATTATTGCGGCAATTTATGTTCCGTTATGCGTTCAATTAGGATTTTCACCAATTGCAACAGTTTGTTTAATTGGTGCATCAGGAGCTATCGGTGATGCCGGTTCACCACCTTCAGATACCATTTTAGCCACATCTGCTGGTTTAAATAGTGATGGACAGCATGACCATATTAGAGACAGTGTTATTCCAACCTTTACCCATTTCAATATTCCGTTATTTATTGCTGGATGGGTGGGATCATTGATTCTTTAAACAATTAAAAGAATTAAGGCTATTATTAGTTATGAATAAAAAGTCATACCAAAATATTCGTGCGCTTTGTGCAAAAGCTATTTTTGCGGTACTTGAAGAAGGACAATCACTTAGTACGGCTTTAGCATCTTTGAATAATCAAGTTGCTGATAAAGACAAAGCACTAGTGCAAGAGATCTGTTTTGGTGTAATGCGAGTGCTACCAGAACTGGATTTCTATATTCATAACTTAATGAGCAAGGTCTTAACTGGGAAAAATAGAATTTTACATTACTTATTGCTAACTGGATTGTACCAAATTCTTTATACCCGAATTCCTGAACATGCCGCTGTAGGCGAAACAGTTGGTGCGGTTAATGATTTAAAAAAACCGCAATTAAAAGGTGTGATTAATGGTGTTTTACGTGAATTTTTACGCCAACAGGCATCATTAAAACAAAAATTTCAGCAAGATAGTAAACAACAAATTAGTCAGACCTTACATCCTAGTTGGTTATTAAATCGTTTAAAATCAGCTTATCCAGAGCAGTGGCAAGCAATTGTTAATGCGAATAATCAGAAACCACCTATGTGGTTACGAGTTAATCTTAACCATTATTCGGTTAGTGAATACCAACAATTACTTGAAAAACAACAGATTGCTTCCGAGTCTTTTGCTGATATCCCTTGTGCTATTCGCTTAACTACTGCGGTAAATGTGACTAAGTTACCGTTTTTTGCTGAAGGAGCGGTAACAGTACAAGATTTATCAGCACAATATGCGGCTTATCTATTAGCACCTAAAAATGGTGAGCAAATTTTAGATATGTGTGCCGCTCCTGGCGGTAAAACCACCCATATTTTAGAACTTGCGCCAACAGCTAATGTATTAGCTGTAGACGTTGATGCCAACCGAGTTAAACGAATTGATGAAAATTTAACACGCCTAAAACAACATGCACAAGTCAAAGTTGGTGATGGTTTAACTCCTGAAAAGTGGTGTGATGGGCGTCAGTTTGATCGCATCTTGCTTGATGCTCCGTGTTCGGCTACCGGGGTTATTCGTCGTCATCCTGATATAAAATGGTTACGACGTGATAGCGATATCACTCAACTCACCGAACTACAATATGCTATTTTGACACGTATCTGGCCTTATTTAAAAACAGGTGGCACCTTAGTTTATGCCACTTGCTCGGTATTGCCAGAGGAGAATAAGTTACAAATCGCCCGTTTTTTACAACAAACCCCCAACGCCAAACAGCAGGGAGAACTTAGGCAGTTTTTACCGACTGAATTGGCTGGTGATGGTTTTTTCTATGCTGTATTAAGGAAAGAATAGTTATTAGTAATAATGTTTGATGATTTATTATGCAAATATAAATCATCACCATTATTTTATTGCTTATATTTTTCAATCATTGCAACTAATTTTTCACTATGTTGTATTGCTTTGGCCTTTATTTCATTTGGCTCAGCGGTTACTGGTGATACCCCATATAAAACAACTGGTGTTAGGTATTGCATTTGGCTATAAAGTGCGGATAGTTTTACGGGTTGATGTAGATGATCGATTATATTAGCGTCATAATCACTATAATTTTTCTCAACTTGTCCGATAGTTAAACTGGTTAGTAATTTTTTATCTTTTAATTTATCGCCTTTTGAACCATAGGCAAATTGATAGGTAAATACATCATCAAACCATAATTTTAGGATCGCTGGCATATTAAACCAATACATCGGGTATTGTAAAATGATTAGCTCGTGTCTCAGCAATGCGGTTTGTTCTTCTTGCACATTAATTTGATAGTTTGGATAAAGCTGATGAATATTTCGAACTTCAAGATCTTTAACTTCATTTTGTAAGGTTTCAACAATAGTTTTATTGGCTGTTGATTGTTCAATATTAGGATGAGCTAAAATAATTAATGGCATAAAATTTCCTTTGTTTTTATACTATAAAAAATTGAGTTACTCTATTTAGTTTATTGACAAATATTTTTTAAGCAATATCTATCAAACTTGATAGTATAGTTAGGAATATGTATGCAAAGTGGTGAAGAACGGCTGTCAAAACGCTATAACAATAAAACTTATTATTGCCCAATAAGTTTAGCAATGGATTTAATTGGTGGAAAATGGAAAGGTGTAATCCTTTATTATTTACTTTCAGGGGAAAAACGATTTAGTGAGTTAAAGATATTGATTCCAGAAGTTACCGATATGACATTAAGCATTCAACTTAAAAAATTGGAACAAGATGGGCTTATTATTCGCCGTGTTTATGGCCAAAAACCACCACTTAAAGTGTTATATAAACTAACTCCACTTGGTGAAAAAGTTGGTCCCGCGCTTGAACAACTCTGTTTATGGGGTGAAGGCGTTTAGTTGTCATTTTTGTCTTTTTAATTGTTAGTTGATTTGCAATGATTAATGATGAATTAAATTCTTACTCAAAAAATTTTGAGGAACGGGGTTTTTTAAGCGATAAAATTTAATCAATAACATCTTATCATCGTTACTTGGACAATCTTTGGCAGATATGGTAAATTCCGAATCTGTTTTGCACTTTTAAGACTCTCGAAATATGGCTTACACATTAACCTATAGTGATCTCCCTGAAAATATACAATATTGGCAAGGTTTACCTTTATCTTTAAATGGTTGTGAAGTAGTCCCATTAGATTACAATGCCGGAAAAACCGGTTGGATTATTTATGGTAAAAAGTTAAATAAAACCTTGCTGTCAAAATTTCAAAGACAGCTAGCAATGCCGATGGTTGTGGTTTCTTCATGGAAAATTAAAACCTATCAAATTGTACGTATTGCAGGGGTAATGCCGAAAAAAGCCAAATCGATTTCGTTAAGCTTAGGGATTGATGTTGCACCAATCGATAATTTACCAACCTTACATTCTCCAGGCTTATTGGTTATGGATATGGATTCAACAGCTATTGGTATTGAATGTATTGATGAGCTGGCAAAGCTACAAGGTGTTGGTGAACAAGTTGCTACAGTTACTGAACTTGCTATGCGAGGTGAACTTGATTTTGCCACCAGTTTACGCAAACGCGTAGCTACCTTAAAAGGTGCAGAACAAACTATTTTAGATCAGGTAAAAGAGAGCTTACCATTAACGCCGGGATTGACTTGTTTAGTTAAAGAGCTACATAAAAAAAATTGGCACGTAGCTATTGTTTCTGGAGGATTTACCTATTTTGCTGACCATTTAAAACAGAAGTTGAAACTGGTTGCTGCTCATGCTAATGAGTTAGAAATTAAAAAAGGCCAGTTAACTGGTAAAGTGATAGGGCAAATTGTTGATGCTAAATATAAAGCTCGAATGTTACAACAATTGGCTGCTTCTTTAGATATTCCGATTGAACAAACGGTGGCGATTGGCGATGGTGCCAATGATTTAATGATGATTCGAATTGCTGGACTTGGGGTTGCTTATCACGGCAAGCCGAAAGTGGTTGAAAAAGCAAAAATTAGTATCAATTATGCTGATTTAACTGGTTTATGGTGCATTCTATCTACCAGTTTATTAAGTGAAGGTTAGGAGAAAAATTTGGCCAAAACAGTAAAGCGCGCTTATGTATGTAATGATTGTGGCGCCGATTATCCTCGTTGGCAAGGTCAATGTAGTGCTTGCCATGCTTGGAATACTATTACTGAAGTGAGGTTAGCCAGTACCTCATCACGCAATGATCGATTAACCGGTTATGCTGGTGGTGCAGGGCAAACTAAGATCCAAAAACTATCTGAGATTAGTTTAGAGGCCTTACCTCGATTTTCAACTGGATTTTCTGAATTTGACCGCGTACTTGGCGGTGGCGTGGTACCAGGTAGTGCTATCTTAATTGGTGGTAATCCTGGTGCCGGTAAAAGTACTTTGTTATTGCAAACAATGAGTAAATTGTCTGCACAAATGAATACACTCTATGTTACTGGTGAAGAGTCATTGCAACAAGTAGCAATGCGTGCCCATCGTTTAGGTTTACCTACTGATAATATTAATATGTTGTCTGAAACCAGTATCGAGCAGATCTGTTTACTGGCCGAACAATCTCAACCAAAATTAATGGTTATCGATTCAATTCAAGTGATGCATCTTGCTGATATCCAATCTTCGCCAGGCAGTGTGGCACAAGTTCGAGAAACAGCAGCTTATTTAACTCGCTTTGCGAAAACCAAAGGAATTGCCATTATCATGGTTGGCCATGTGACTAAAGATGGTTCGCTGGCAGGACCTAAAGTGCTTGAACACTGTATTGACTGCTCGATTTTACTTGATGGTGATGCAGATTCTCGATTCCGTACTTTGCGTAGCCATAAAAATCGTTTTGGTGCCGTAAATGAGCTTGGTGTGTTTGCCATGACCGAACAAGGCTTGAAAGAGGTTAGCAATCCATCAGCAATCTTTTTAAGTCGTGGTGAAGAGATGTTATCTGGTAGTTCAGTAATGGTGCTGTGGGAAGGCACTCGGCCATTATTAGTTGAGATCCAAGCGTTAGTTGATCACTCTGTTTATGGTAATCCAAGACGAGTAACTGTCGGACTTGATCAGAACCGATTGGCACTGTTATTGGCTGTTTTACATCGTCATGGTGGTTTACAAATGGCCGATCAGGATATTTTTGTTAATGTTGTCGGTGGTGTAAAAGTGACTGAAACAAGCGCTGATCTAGCATTAATTGCCGCATTGGTATCTAGTTTCCGTAATCGTCCTTTACCACAAGATGTGGTAATTTTTGGTGAAATAGGATTAGGTGGTGAAATCAGACCGGTACCAAGTGGCCAAGAGCGTATTTCAGAAGCGGCTAAACATGGCTTTAAAAAAGCAATAGTACCTATTGCCAATATGCCGAAAAAGAAACCAGAAAATATGCAGATCTTTGCGGTTAAGAAAGTATCTGAAGCACTAGATATTTTAAGTGATTTGTAGCGTTTTTCTTGCTGAAAATATTCCGCCGATTTAATTCTGCAATTTCGTCTTAGAATTTAACTATCGGCGGAAAAGAAGTTATTTAATTTTAGCGTTAATAACAAATTTCATAACAAGGTTGGTAAGCACTACCTCCAGGTAGCTTCATACGGTCTTGTTTCACATAGCTAAGCAGTAAATTATCTAATTGTTTCATAATTTCTGGATCACCTTGTAATTTATAGCGTCCATGTTCGGCAATTTGCTTCATACCGAATTCTTTTACATTACCGGCTACGATACCTGAGAAAGCTCGACGTAAGTCAGCTGCTAACATTTCAACAGGTTGATTTTTGTGTAGATTAAGTGATGCCATATTTTCATGGGTTGGTTCAAATGGATGCTGTAATGATTCATCGATTTTAAGTAACCAGTTAAATCCATAAGCATCTCCTGTTGCTAAACGTGATGATTTAACCTGTTTGACGCCATGTTTCATGATGCGAGCGACTTGTTCTGGCGAATCAATGATAATTTCATACAGTTTAGTTGCTTCATCTCCTAAGGTGTTGCGGATAAATTGGTCAATTGCAGCAAAATAATCTTCACACTCTTTGGGACCAGTTAAAATAATTGGTAAAGTTTGATTTTTATTGGCAGGATTGAGCATAATCCCCAAAATATAAAGCAATTCTTCTGCGGTACCAGGGCCACCAGGAAAGATAACAATACCATGCGCCATACGTACAAAGGCTTCAAGTCTTTTTTCAATATCCGGCATAATAATAAGTTCATTAACCAGTGCATTTGGTGGCTCTGCGGCAATAATGGATGGTTCGGTCATACCAATAAAGCGACTATCTTTGATCCTTTGTTGAGCGTGACCAACTGCAGCCCCTTTCATTGGTGCTTCCATAATACCCGGTCCACAGCCAGTGCAGATATTGAGTTCGCGTAGCCCTAACTGCATACCAACCTGACGAGCATAATAATATTCACTTTCGTTAATGGAATGCCCACCCCAACAGACAATTAAATTAGGTTCTTCACCCACATGTAAAGCATTGGCATTACGTAAAATTGAGAAAACAAGATTGGTGATGTAATAGGAGTGTTCTTTTTCTAGTTTATCATTAGGCACCAAATGTTTAATTGCACTAATTTGGCTATTTAAAAACAGAATATCACGCAACACCGCAAATAGATTGGCTTGAATGGAGCGAATAATTTTTTTGTCGACAAATGCGGTTTCAGGAGCATCAATAAGCTCTAATTTGACCCCTCGTTCTTTGCTGATAACGTTAATTTCGAAAGATTTAAATCTATCCAATAATTCTTGAGTATTATCAGTTTTGCTACCTGCATTTAGTGTGGCTAGTGAACAATTTCTAAATAATTGGTATAGTTCACTATTTGCTGACTTTTTCAGAATATCGACTTCTGCTTGGGCAAGTAAATCCATTGATCCTAATGGACTAATATGGGTAATCATTACAACCTCCATTTGACGGTTTTATCGACAAAAAATCATTATATATTCAAACAGAATAAAAAATAAGTAAAGCTGATAATAACCTAATTTATCAATTAAATTAATTTAACATGAAAATATGTAACTATTTTTTTAAATTGAATTTTTCAATATTACATTAACCAATGATTTAAATATCATTGTAGTAAAAAATTATCGCAATTTTAGTTATTAAATAAGTGTGTCATCAATGAAAACAGATTTTTTTTACGGCTAGAGCCAGCTAAACAAGGACATTACCTGATTGGCTTAGCATTATCGCTACTGAGTATAGTAATAACTATGTTGAATGTTAGATAAAAATAAACTGTTTTTTATTAGATTGATATTAAATAATTGTTCATAGTCAAAAAATAAACGCTATGCTAGACTAAACCAAACTCTGAAGCTGATTTGCCTAAGTGATAATATTATTCATATGGTAATTTAGCCGCGGTATAGCACAGAAATGGCTATGCTTCCCGATTTGGATAAGGTGTTTATTATATATATGCAATTAGTGGATAATTATCAGCGTCGTTTTCAATATTTGCGTTTATCAATTACTGAACTATGTAACTTTCAATGTCAGTATTGTTTACCTAATGGGTATCGACCTAATAAAGATCATAAATTTTTATCGTTAAATGAAATTGATAATGTCATATCAACATTTACCGAACTTGGTGTGCATAAAATTCGCTTAACTGGTGGTGAACCGACTTTGCGTCGAGATTTTATGGATATTTTGTCAATTATTTCGGCTTATCCAAGTATTAAACAATTGGCAATTACGACCAATGGATCACGATTATTAAAAAATGTCCATTATTGGCAACAAGCTGGACTTAATGCTATTAATATTAGTATTGATAGTTTTTCTCCTTATATTTTTAAACGAATAACAGGCCAAGACAAACTCCAAGAGTTAATGCAAGGAGTTGAAAAATCATTAGATGTTGGTATTGAGAAAGTCAAAATTAATACCGTTCTAATGAAAAATATGAATGATCATCTGAGTGATTATTTAGCTTGGATTAAACACCGACCAGTAGAATTACGTTTTATTGAACTGATGGAAACAACCGAAAGTCGCCAATTATTTAATCATTATCATTTAGCTGGTCAAGCGATGGAGTCTCAACTTATTGAACAAGGTTGGCAATTACAAGCAAAAGAGGCATTATCTGGCCCAGCGAAAGTTTATGCTCATAGTGATTATCAGGGTAAAATTGGACTAATTATGCCTTATTCGCAGGATTTTTGTAAAAGTTGCAACCGATTACGGGTTTCATCGCTTGGTAAATTACATTATTGCCTTTTTGGTGATGCAGCTGTTGATTTACGGGATTTGCTAAACAGTCCAGAACAGAAAGCACAACTTAAAGCACGCGTGTTAGCTTCACTATTAATAAAACCAGAAAAACATTTATTACATGAGCATAATCTAGGCATCACACCTAATTTATCTTATATCGGTGGTTAACACTTGGTTTTGTTTCGGTATTTGGTTAATTTTCCAGTGAGTTATTGCCCAATCTAATAACTGTTTTTGTGAGGCATCTTGCCAGCTTTCCGGTAATTGCTGACCTAAAAACTGTAATGCTTGTGCAGTTAATAAATTCGTATTTTTACTATCAATAGGGCTAGCATGGTTTTGTTTTGACAGCTTATTACCATGATTATCTAAAGCCAATGGTAAATGGCAGTAATTAGGAATAGTAAAATTAAATAATCGATAAAGCGAAATTTGTTTAGCTGTAACGGGTAGTAGATCTGCTCCTCGAACAATTTCAGTTATTCCTTGATAATTATCATCTAATACTACAACTAAATTATAAGCAAATAGCCCATCTTTGCGATGAATAATAAAATCTTCTTGAGCATTGGCTGGATCAACAGTTTGTTGACCACGAATTTTATCATCGAAAGAAAAAACTGGCTGACTTTGCTTTAATCGAATAGCACATTGTTGTTGGTTAGTTGATGCTAACTGTCGATCACGACAAAAGCCATCATATATCCCATTGCTAAGATTATGGATCCTTTGTCTGGTACAATCACAATAATAAGCTTTTTGCTGAGTAATAAGCGTTTGTAATACGGCTCGATAACGCTCACTACAATTTGATTGATATAAAACTTGGTCGTCCCAATGCAGTTCGAAAGCTTCTAATGTTTTTAATATTAAGGATGAGGCGCCTTTGACTTCTCGTGGAGGGTCAATATCTTCAATGCGAACAAGCCATTTACCAAAATTGGCTTTGGCTTGTAGGTAACTACCGAGAGCCGTCACCAACGAACCAAAATGCAATGGTCCAGATGGTGAGGGTGCAAAACGACCAATATATTGCATGGGCGTATTAAGTAAAATAATAGTTTAAATGGAAATTACATACCCATTTGTTTTTCACGAAGTTCAGCTAATGTTTTGCAATCGATACATAGATCAGCTGTCGGTCTTGCTTCTAAACGACGAATACCAATTTCAACACCGCATGATTCACAAAAACCAAAATCATCGATTTCAATTTTCTTTAATGTCTTTTCAATTTTTTTGATTAATTTACGTTCTCTGTCACGCGCTCTTAATTCTAAGCTAAATTCTTCTTCTTGAGTAGCACGGTCAGCCGGATCTGGGAAATTTGCAGCCTCATCTTGCATGTGAGAAACTGTTTTACCCATTTCACCTTGTAACTGTGACAGCCATGCTTCTAAGATAAGTTTGAAATGTTTTAATTGCTTAGGATTCATGTACTCCTCATCTTTCGCCTCTTTATAAGGCTCAAGCCCAGCAATAGCAAGCAGGCTAAGAGAAGATGTATTTACTTTTTGTTCCTTTTTCACAGCAATCCCCCTTAAGTACAGATTATTTGCGAGCGGTAAACTATAGCAATAATTTAGCCTTTGGCAAATTTTTTTTATTATTTTTTTTGCATTTAGACCATAAAAATTTACAACTATATGTTATTAATAAGATTAATTATTCATGCCATTTTTTTAATCCATTCATGGGACATTTTGTTAATAAATTAAATAGGTTATCGTTATCGGGTAATATTAGGTCAGGTGAAATATCAAATAAAGGATAAAGCACAAATTCTCTTTTTTTCATATGATAGTGTGGTATGGTAAGCCTTTCTGTATCTATAACTAAGTCATCATATAACAATATATCTAAATCTAATGTTCTTGCCCCCCAGCGATTTTCTTTACGGACTCTACCCTGTGACTTTTCAATGGTTTGTAAATGATCTAATAGTGCTATTGGTGTCAGAGACGTGGTTAATTTGATGACTGCATTGAGATAATCATTTTGATCTTGTGGTCCCAATGGTTTGCTACGATAAAATGGCGAAATATCAGAAACAACTGTTTCAGGTAATTGTTTTAAGGCCGCAATAGCTTGATTAGCTTGCTCTAATGGATCGTTAAGATTACTGCCTAAGGCAATATAACAAATTGGCATAATTAGATTCAATTGAGGTGATGTTAAAACATGGTGATATTTTAGCATATAAACAAGTTAGTAACTAATAAAGGAAATAGAATATAGAATAATGTTTCAATTAAATTTTTGAAAAAATTGAGGAGCAGTTTTTTTGAGTTTTATAACTATCTATTTATTATTTTTTTATAATATTTTCACTAAAACTGGATGTGAATTTGGTTCAATTTAACCTTAAACACATCCAATTATGAAGAATATACGTTATTTTAGTTTATACTATAAAACTTCGACAATTGATTCACAAAGTCTAGACATATTATCGATAGTCATTCCGGCAACATTGATTCGTCCCGAATTAACAATATAAATACTATAATCATTACGCAATTTAAGTACTTGTTCTTCAGTTAAACCACTAAATGAAAACATACCATTTTGTTTGGCAATAAAACTAAAATCTTGGTTAGCGCCTTTGTCTTGTAGCGTTTTCACAAATAGTTGGCGCATACGATGAATACGTTGACGCATGCCCGTTAATTCATCAATCCACTCTTCTTTTAATTCAGCATTGTTTAATATATAAGAGACAATCTTAGCACCATGGGCTGGAGGATTAGAGTAGTTGGCTCTGATAATAGTTTTGACCTGACTAAATGCTCGATCGGCAATTTCGCTATCAGCTGCAATTAAAGTGAATGCACCAACACGCTCATTATATAGACCGAAATTTTTTGAGTAAGAGCTAGCAATCAGTAGTTCAGGTTGATTATTCGCAAACAGTCTAAGTCCATATACGTCTTCTTCTATACCTTGACCAAACCCTTGATAAGCGAGGTCAAATAGTGGTAACCAACCATTTTTTAAGGCTAACTCTGAAATTGTTTGCCATTGTTCTGGAGTCGGATCGATACCGGTAGGGTTATGGCAACAACCATGAAATAGCACTGCTTCACCGGCAATAACTTGATTCAAATCACTCATTAAACCATCAAAATCTAGGCTTCGAGTTTGAGCATCATAATAACGGTATTCTCGAACTTCTAATCCCGCAGTTTGAAATACGCTACGATGATTAGGCCACGATGGATTGCTTATCCAAACTCGTTTTATTTTCGTACGGCGAGATAAAAAATCTGCCATAATGCGTAATGCACCGGTTCCGCCAGGGGCTTGCGCAGTTCTCGCTCGTTGATTTTCACTACCGAACAGTAAAACTTGAGTGGCAATATTAAATGAATTAACACCATCAATGGGTAAATAGCTTTTTGTGGTTTCATCATCTAGCAATAGATGCTCAGCTTTTTTTACACTTTCTAAAATAGGTGTTTTGGTGGTTTCATCTTTATAAACACCAACACTTAAATTAATTTTGTTGGTACGTTCATCCTTGTTGTAGAGATCCGCTAAGCCTAAAATAGGATCTGCTGGTGCTGCTAATAAATATTCAAACATAAGTTACCTATTTCTTTTAGTGACACTTATTGCATTATATACATATTGTTTGGCAAGTTACAATTTGTAAACCACAATGCACTTGAACCTCATTTGTACCACAGCTTAGTGATTATCGAAAGCTAATTATTATGCTATAACGATAAGTTTTTCAAGAAATGACGCTAAATCAGATGATAATGTTGTCAATTGTCCAGTTATTAAATCTTCTTTAACTACTTCACCAGTCAAATTATTTAATGCGACGATTTCAGTATCTTCATCGGTTGAGGCGATAAAAATGGTCGGCGTTCGCTTTAATTTTTTTTGTTGCGATAGGTGAGCAATTAAATTTTTTTCTAAATTTGAAAAGTCATCGTCATTCCATGCTTGCAATAAAATTAAATTAACGTCAGCAAATTTTGCTGTCAGATTTGCAGCATATTGTGTACCGTAAAATGTATGTGCACTTGGGTGGATTTTGATGTTAATAACTTGTTCTGCTATGGTTAAATCTCTTGGAGGATTAAGTAAAAAAGGTTGCCAATAAACGACTAGATTTTCAGTTTTGATAATGCAAGGCGAGGGTAAACCATGTAATTCTTCACTTTGTGGAGCATGTTCAAATTGAGCGATCCAACGCTGGGTAAAATCAAGCAATGCTACTTTTTCTGGCGATTCCATAACTAAATATTATCTCATAGTTCATTTTATAATCGATAGTTGTTTAATATTATACGGACTAAATTGGCATATACACAATTGTTAAAGTTAAGTTTTTAAATTCATGAAATGTGTTATAAATTGATATAAAAAATTTGCCAAAGTTATTCCCAATTAAATGATGAAAAATTAATCGATAAAGCCTTTTTTTATTGTGTTTTCAGTTTAATTTTAGGGCAGTACAAAACCAGTATTAAATTGTTTATAAAACAGTCAGTTTAATTTACTTGCTATCCGTTGCTGAAACGTGAATAATAGACACGGATATTTTATCCATGTAATGCAGCAATGGCGTTAGACATTACAGTTTGTCAAAATAAAATAGCGTAAGTAGAATTATTATAATTAATTAATATGTTTATTTTAAACAATCATATAAAGATTTAGTGGTTTGTTAAATTGTAGAAAAAATAGAATTTGCAAACTCATCATTGAAATAATATCAATAATTGTATGTTTAGTGGTGTTCAAAAAGTGCATAGGTGTTTTGAATGTAATATTACCTCTAAAAAGTGTATTGATGTTGGATAAGTTATACTGATTTCACATAAAATAATAACAAAAATAACACAAATAAAATAATGAATACGGTATAAAAAATATTTAAGTAAGTACTATTGTTTATCATTGTTAAAAATAAGCGTTTATTGTTAATAATAAAATTCTACCTACAGTTAATTTAGATTAATGAAGAGTGTAGAATAATGAAAAGAATGCTAATCAACGCAACCCAGCAAGAAGAGCTGCGTGTTGCCCTTGTTGATGGCCAACGCTTGTATGATTTAGATATCGAAAGCCTTGGTCACGAACAAAAAAAAGCCAATATTTATAAAGGCAAAATCACTAAAATCAATCCTAGTTTAGAAGCTGCATTTGTCTCTTACGGTGGTGAACGAGATGGTTTTTTACCTCTAAAAGAGATCGCTGAAAGCTATTTCCCTTCCAATATCTCTGGTCGTCGTAGTATTAAACATTTACAAGAAGGCCAAGAAGTTCTTATTCAAATAGAAAAAGAAATTCGTGGTAAAAAAGGTGCCGCTTTAACGACTTATATTAGTTTAGCCGGTAGCTATTTAGTTTTAATGCCAAATGACCCTAGAGCCGGTGGCGTTTCTCGTCGTATTGAAGGTGAAGAGCGTGCTGACCTTAAGCGTATTATTGATGCACTAGAAAAACCAAAAGGTATGGGCGTTATTGCGAGAACAGCAGGGGTTGGTAAAAGCCAGGAAGAGTTGCAACAGGATTTGAATGCTTTAGTCAACTATTGGACTGCGATTCAAAATGAATCTAAAAATCATCCAGCGCCAAGTTTAATCCATAAAGAAAGCGATATAATTACTCGTGCATTCCGTGATTACTTGCGTGATGATGTTGGTGATATTCTCATTGATAATCCAAAAGTACTTGAAATTGCTAAAAAGCGATTAGCTGATTTAGGCCGAGTTGAGTATGTTAGTCGCTTAAAACTTTATGAGGGTGATGTACCATTATTTAACCATTTCCAAATTGAAGGGCAGATTGAATCAGCATTCCAACGTGAAGTTCGATTGCCATCTGGTGGCTCAATTGTTATTGATGCAACCGAAGCATTAACTGCTATTGATATCAACTCAGCGAAATCTATCCGTGGTAGCGATATTGAAGAGACTGCATTTAATACTAACCTTGAAGCAGCGGAAGAAATTGCTCGTCAATTACGCTTACGTGATTTAGGTGGTTTAATTGTTATCGATTTTATCGATATGACGCCAATCCGTAATCAGCGTGAAGTTGAAAATCGCTTGAAAGAAGCGATGAAAACTGACCGAGCAAGAATTCAAACCACACGTATTTCTCGTTTTGGTCTACTTGAGATGTCTCGTCAACGTTTAAGCCCTTCGTTGCGTGAAGCTACTCACCATATTTGTCCTCGTTGTCAAGGGACAGGTACGGTTCGTGATAATAACTCATTATCACTGTCAATTCTTCGCTTAATTCAAGAAGAAGCGATGAAAGATAATACCGTGCAGATTGACGTGATTGTGCCAGTGCCAATTGCAAGTTATTTGCTTAATGAAAAACGTCGAGCCATTACCAATATCGAAAGAATGCATCCAGATGTTAAAATTGTTATTGCTGGTGATGAAGAGATGGAAACACCTCTTTATAAAGTCATTCGTAAACGTCGTGGTGAGGAGACCGATGTATTAAGCTATAATTTACCTAAATTGATTCGTGAGCTTGAAGAAGAGGAAGAAGATCAAGTTACTGAATTGGTGGTAGAAGAAGCAGTATTATCTGGCCCTAAAGTAGAAGCAAGCAAAGCGCCAAAAGCAAAAGTTGAGCCGAAAAAAGTTGAAACATCAACTGGTTTATTCGGTGGATTGTTTAAAAAGATTCGTCAACTATTTGTGACTGAAAAAGAGGCTCCAAAACCTGAAGTTAAACCTCAGCAAAATAGACGACGAGACAATCAACGTTCAAATAATCGACGTCAACGTAATAATCGTAACAATAATGCGGCAGCTGCAGCAAATAATATAACTACTGAAGAAGTTAAAGAGCCGACACGTAACAATCGTCGTAGCAAACAAAATAACAATGGCAACACCAATACAGCGAATAATATCAAGGCAGATAAAGTAGTTAATGAGACTGCACAACCAAAACAAAAAGAAGCTAAGCCACGCAGACAACCACGAAACTTAACTAAGAGTGTTCGGGTCAAAAATAGTGATGCGCCAGTTCAGAACGAAAAAGAGCGTATTGTGATCCCTTCTTTATTGTTACCAATTATTGTTCCAGAAACAGGTGAAAATAAAGCTGTTGGCGAATCACAACCAAAACGTCAACGACGCACATCTCGACATTTGCGTATGAATACACCGCGTACCAAACGTCGTGGTAAAAATACTGAACTAAAACAGTCGCCAGTGCCATTGTCATTTGCTGCTGCGTCTTTAGAGCTAGCATTAGGTCGGGTAGCGGTTGATTATAGTCAAGTGAATAGTGAACAACCAAATAACGTCGTACCAGTCATTCCTTCACTTTTATTACCAATCGTAATTAAAGATGAGGTGAATACTAATAGTGCTGAAAAAGCGGTTGTTAGTGACCGAAAACCACAACAACAACCAAAAGCAGCAGCAACGAGCTCTCAAGCTGATTTTGATGTTCAAGAAAATAAACCGCAGACAGATGAAGTTGTCACCATGCCTGCAACAGAAACGACTGCTGGTTATTCTTCATCAGTGATGACAAAGGCTCCTGCTCCAGATTATGTAGAATCTAATAGTGGGATAAAAACTCGAGAAGAGTTGGATTATCATTATGAAGGTAAAGGTAATGCGGGTGGCTTAAGTGCACAAGATCACGCTTATGCAGCTGCAAGTAAACCGGTTATACCTGAGTAGTGTATAGATAAATAACGGTGACAAATGTCACCGTTATTCTTAACTCATAAAAGCGATAAAGATAAACAATGATTATCTATATTTTAAAAAAAATAGTGACGTTTTTATTTATTATCTGCGTACTTGCCCAGATCAGCTTTTGTCTGGTTTATTTTGTTCCTCAATCTATTTTTAGTGATTTAACTTTTATTGATGCCTATAGCGCTTTTTTTAAGCAACTATTGCAAGGTCAATTTAGGTTAATGTCTGGTGAAACCGTTCCTTTTTTCGATACGTTATTAACGACATTTGAGCTTTGTATTTTAGCGTTACTTGTTGCGTTATTTATTGGTATTCCGTTAGGGATTTTTCTTGGTTTAAGTAATATAAATTGGCTAAATACCACAATTCGATTAGGTTGTTTAATCTTTTATTCTTGTCCGATTGTTATGTTAGCAACATTAGTGATGTTTTATCTTTCATCAACATTGCCAATGTCAATGAACTTCGATATATCAATATCAGTAACGGGGAGTTCTTTATTAGATATTATTCTTTCATCGCGAGCAGACAAATTACCGGCACTTTGGGAACAACTGCATTATTTACTTTTGCCAACAATCATTTTAGCGATTCAACCAAGTATTGTGACTATTCAATTAGTCAGTGAAAATGTTAAAAATACCTCAAGGCAAAACTATATTAAAATGGCAATTATACGCGAGCGTTCACCATTTAAGATTTTACGTCGACATTTATTACCAAATTCGATTCCATCGACAATCCCACAATTGACATATAATACAACGACTCTATTATTTTTAACGATGGTGATTGAAATCTTGTTTAACCGTGTTGGTCTTGGCCAATGGGTTATGTTGGCTTATCGTAATCATAATTATTTTATTATTTCGATAGCAATCCTTGCTTGTGGAACAGTAATTAGCTTATTAACTTTATTAGGTGAGATATCTGCTATTGCTATTTATCCATTACGTCATAAGGAACATTATGCCTAGGATGAACCAGTTAGCCAAGAACATGAAAATATGCTTGCATAAACTGCATAGTAATTTGTACTTAATTGTCAGTTTTTATGGGATTTTGGGTATAGCTTTTATTGCATTATCAACTAAATGGTTTTTTCATGCTCATTTAAATCCAGTATATGTCGCTTCTTTGCCTCCTGCTTGGTGGCCAACTGGTGATATCAATCATATATTAGGAACAACGGCTCAAGGACAAGATATTTTCGATTATTTATTGATCGGCTATCGGTCAACTATTTCAATGACATTAAAAGCGGTTTTTTATGTCATTATCATTGGTGGTGTGATTAATTATTTGATGTTTTTTGTCGCATTTATTCGACCGTTTATCTTATTTATCTTTAGATTCTTTATGGTTGTACCACCATTATTGGGTGTGATTGTAATTAGTTTGCTATTAGAAGATGATATTACCAATATCTTAGTGATCATTGGTTTATCTTATGCGCCAAGATTTATTTATAATATCCATCAACGTGTTATCAAAGAATGGAATAAAACTTACATCACCGCTTATCGACTTGATGGTTTATCTTCATTTTCTATTTTAAACCATTATATTGTACCTAATATCTTACCGGTTTATTTGACCGAGATAGTGTCATTATTTGGTTCGGTTATTTTAGCTATCACAACCATTACATTTTTAGGCTTTGCGAATGATTTTTCTCGACCTGATTTAGGCATGATGATGTTTAAAATGAAAGACATAATGGATGTTAATTTATTGGCCTTTTTAGCTCCAGGAATTGCCGTCTCTGTTACGATTATTTTGGTTTATTTATTCAATTTTGGGTTATATGGTCAGCGAGTAGGGCATTAATCATGGCACTATTAGACATTCGTAATTTAACTATTGAATTTATTACTCCTGATGGCCTGTTACGGGCGATTGATCGCGTCAATTTAAAACTATCAGAAGGTGAAATTCGAGGTCTAGTTGGTGAATCAGGTTCAGGTAAAAGTCTAATTGCTAAAGCGATACTTGGTGTCACTAATCATAATTGGAAGATTTCTGCTGATCGTTTTTATTTTAATGATGTTGATTTATTGAAGTTGACACCGAAACAACGGCGAAAAGTGATTAGTGATAATATATCCATGGTTTTCCAAGAGCCACAATCTTGTTTAGATCCGTCTATGAAAATTGGCCAACAATTAATTGAGGCCATTCCGCAAAGAACATTTAAAGGTCATTGGTGGCAACGACTGTTTTGGCGTAAGAATCGCGCGATTGAGTTACTACATCGTGTTGGGATTAAAGATCATAAAGAAATACTTAAATCATACCCATTTGAATTAACGGAAGGCGAATGTCAAAAAGTGATGATCGCTATAGCATTAGCTAATCAACCTAAATTACTTATTGCCGATGAACCAACCAATGCCATGGAAGCGACAACCGAAGCGCAAATATTTCGTTTGCTTGCGAGTATGAATCAAAATATGGGTACGACTATTTTACTGATTAGCCATGATTTGCAAATGGTTACTCGCTGGACTGATCGTATCAATGTCCTATATTGCGGACAAACTGTTGAGGTTGCTGATAGTGAAGATTTGATTAAATCACCTTATCACCCTTATACTCAGGCATTGATTTATGCTATTCCTGATTTTGGTAAAGCGATGCCGCATAAAAGCCCTTTAAATACCTTACCTGGCGTTATTCCATCATTGGAACATTTACCCATTGGTTGTCGATTGGGGCCTCGTTGTCCTTATGCACAAAAAAAATGTATACAAGCACCAGAACTTATCCCAATCAAAGATCATTCGGTAGCCTGTCATTTTCCATTAAATACTGATGAGTAGTTTGAGATATAGGAATAGTTAATGAACCCAATATTAAAAGTCCGAAATTTATCAAAGCGATTTAAAATCCCTAAAGGACTCTTTGGTCATTTACAAATTGATGCTGTCAAACCTTTGTCATTTTCGCTAAATGAAGGGAAAACGTTAGCCATAATTGGACAAAATGGTTCCGGAAAATCGACATTAGCTAAAATGCTGGTTGGTATGATTAAACCAGATAGTGGCGATATTTGGATTGATGGTAACAAAGTAGAATATGGCGATTTTGGCCATCGTTCTCAACTGATTCGCATGATATTCCAACATGTTGAAAGTTCATTTGATCCACGGCTTCGTATTGGCCAATTGCTTGAAATTCCACTTAAACGCAATGCCAATTATAGCAGTCATGAACGGGAAAAATTAATCAATGCTGTTTTAAAACAAGTTGGTTTATTACCGGAACATGCTTCCTATTATCCGTCAGTGATGGCAGCAGGACAAAAACAACGCGTTGCTTTGGCTAGAGCACTAATTTTAAAGCCTAAAGTGATAATTCTTGATGAAGCTTTAGCTGCATTAGATATTTCAATGCGTTCACAAATTGTTAATTTAATGTTGTCATTACAAGAAGAGCAACAGATATCTTATGTTTATGTCACACAAGATATCGGAATGATGAAACATATTAGTGACCAAATTATCGTTATGCATAATGGTGAAGTGGTCGAATATGGTAATACTGCCGAAGTTTTAGCTTCGCCATTAAGTGACATTACTCAAAAGCTTATCAATAGTTATTTTGGTGAAGCACTAACAGCCGATACTTGGCGGACAGATACTCGAGCTTTTTAGTTTTATTTTGCAGCAGCATTAACCAAATAACGCAGTTATTATTCTGATTTTGTTTAAAATATTCTATTTATTTTCCAATAAATACTCGACAAATTTTTTAAAACGCTCTATATTTAGCTATATAGATTTCTAGACGTCCGTTTTTTCAGTGTTATAGAAGATAATTTATTATTGTTAGGAGCTTTTGTTATGCCTATATGTATTCCTGATTCATTACCGGCAGTTGATGTTCTTCGAAATGAAAATGTATTTGTGATGACTTCAACGCGTGCTAATACTCAAGAAATTCGTCCACTTAAGCTTCTTTTCTTAAATTTGATGCCGAAAAAAATAGAAACTGAAAATCAATTTTTGCGGTTACTTTCTAACTCATCTTTACAGGTGAATATTCAGTTATTAAGAATAGATCAGCGTGAATCTAAAAATACGCCAATAGAACATTTGAATAGCTTTTATTGTGATTTTGATGATATTCGTGAACAGAATTTTGATGGACTTATTATTACTGGAGCGCCATTAGGTAAAGTCGCTTTTTCAGATGTTGTGTATTGGCCTAAGTTAGCTGAAATTATTACTTGGGCGAAAGATCATGTAACCTCAACCATGTTTGTTTGTTGGGCGGTGCAAGCGGCATTAAATGTCTTATATGATTTACCTAAATTCACCCGTTCACAAAAGTTATCCGGTGTTTATCAACACCAAATCTTGCAACCAAATGCTATTTTAACCCGTGGTTTTGATGATACATTTTTAGCACCACATTCTCGTAATGCTGATTTTCCAATTGATAAAATTAAAAACTATACCGATTTAAATATTTTAGCTGAGTCAGATATAACTGGCCCATACTTAATGGCAACCGCTGATAAACGAATGGCGTTTGTTACTGGGCATCCAGAATATGATTCATTTACTTTGGCTAATGAGTATTATCGTGACTTGAAAGCAGGTATAAACCCTAAAATACCTTTTAATTACTTCCCAGAAAATAATCCTAATTTAACTCCGAAAGCAACATGGCGAAGTCATGCTTATTTACTATTTAGTAATTGGCTCAACTATTACGTTTATCAATTAACGCCATTTGATTTAACGACTCGTAATTTGACAATTGATGATTAACTTTAATGATAGATGGATTTATTAAATGAATAACTCCATCTATTTGATAATTATTAAATATTGTTAATTATGTTAAGTTACTAAAATTAAAAAACTGAGTGATATAGTTTTTCAATATCTGATATATTTGTTTCTCTTGGATTTCCTTGTGTACATACATCAGCATACGCTGCTTCGGCTAATGCTGTTATGTCTTCCTTCTTCACGCCAACCATATGTAAGTTTGTTGGAATTTTGACATCATTATTTAATTGGAAAACGGCATTCACGGCTGCATTTCGAGCATCTTCAATTGTCATATCTTCAGTATTTTTTATCCCCATTGCTTTGGCTATATGACGATATTTTTCACCTGTGTACGGTGCATTATATTGCATGATATGAGGAAGTAATATTGCATTAGCAACACCATGAGGAACATTATAAAAAGCACCTAATGGATGTGCCATACCATGAACTAAGCCGAGACCAACATTTGAGAATCCCATTCCAGCAATATATTGACCTAAAGCCATTTGTTCAACGCCATTGAGATCACCATTCACCGAATCGCGTAGTGAACGAGAGATAATTTCAATTGCTTTCAAATGAAACATATCACTCATCTCCCATGCACCTTTTGTGATATAGCCTTCTATTGCATGAGTCAGTGCATCAATCCCCGTTGCTGCTTTTAAACTGGCTGGCATACTAATCATCATATTAGGATCAACTAAAGTCAAAACAGGTATATCGTGAGGATCTACACAGACAAATTTTCTCTTATTTTCTTCATCGGTAATAACATAATTGATCGTTACTTCTGCTGCTGTTCCCGATGTGGTTGGAATTGCAATGATTGGGATAGACGGTTTTTTGGTTTCCGCTAAACCTTCTAAACTACGAATATCAGAAAATTCAGGATTATTTATTACAATTCCAATCGCTTTAGCGGTATCTTGCGGTGAACCACCACCAATCGCTATTAAATAATCTGCATTTGATTGCTTAAATATCTCTATTCCTTGTTTTACAATACTAATTGTTGGATTAGGCATAACTTCATCAAATATTTGATAATCTAATTCTGCCGAATCAAGTAACTCAGTAACCTTAGTTGCAACTTTAAATTTAATCAGTTCTTTATCAGTAACAACTAAAGCTTTTTGATAGCCGCGTTTTTTTACTTCATCGATAATATTATGAATCGAATTCACCCCAAAATATGCGGTTTGATTCAAAATCATTCTATGACTCATTTTTAACCTCTTTCTTTATTAATATGAAACTGAAGATGATTTATTGGGGCTTTTTAACTGTTTAAAGTGTTTTAATCTTTCATCAATAGCCTGCATATACAGCATTGTATCCACACCTACAGCAACGAAATTTGCTCCCCATGAGATACATTTTTGCGCCATTTCGATATCAACAGCTAAAAACCCAGCAGCTTTACCTAATTGCCTAATTCTTCTAATTGTTTTTTCAATTATTTTTTGTACGTCTGGATGCCCAGCATTATCTGGATAACCTAAGGATGCGGATAAATCTGCAGGGCCAATAAATACGCCATCTACTCCTTCGGTCATAACAATTTCATCAAGATTTTCGAGTGCTTTTTTACTTTCAACTTGTACTAACAGACAGAGTGAATCATTGACTTGTTGCATGTACTTTTCAATTTTTCCCCAGCGGGCAGCTCTTGCTACACTAGCACCTACGCCACGGGTTCCTTCGGGTGGATAACGTGTCGCTGAAACTACAGCCTTTGCTTGTTCGCCTGTTTCAACCATTGGTATTAATAATGTCTGAGAACCAATATCTAAAATCTGTTTTATGTTAGCTTGACTGCCTTCTAAAGGGCGCACGACAGGATGACTGGCATATGGAGCGATTGCTTGTAGCTGGGTGAGTAAGGTTTGTGCTGTATTTGGTGCATGTTCACCATCAAGTAGTAACCAATCATATTCTGAGGTTGCAGCAATTTCAGCCATATAAGATGTCGCTGAAGATAACCAAAGGCCAATTTGTAAATTTCCTTTGGTAATTTCTTGTTTAAATTTATTTTCCAATAGTTTTTTCATTATGTTATCCCTAATGTATTAGGAGCTTATTGATAAAATCAATAAGCTCTGTTTGTTAACTATTTTTGTTAGTTTGTTTTAGCATGAATATAGTTATAGTGCCGATTATTGTTATCAGTGCTAAAGTTAGTAAGCCTGCTATATTGTTATTAAAAAGCGTTTCAGCTTTTACACGAATAATTGGTGCTAAAAAACCACCAAATGCACCAAACATATTAATAAATCCTATGCCTGCTGCTAGGGCAGCTCCAGATAAAAGGTTAGTTGGTATAGTCCAAAAAACAGGTTGTACCGCAATAAAACCAATCGCCGCAAAACAAAGGGCAATAATTGCAATACTAGGACTTGCAAGTGCAGAAATTCCAATACCTAGACCTGCTACCAATAATGTTATAGCGGCGATATTTCTTCTTTCTCCAACTTTGTCTGAATATCGAGGAATAAAATAAGTACCGAATAATGCTGCAATCCAAGGAATTGCCGCTACGAGTGATGCTTTAAAACCAACCGTTGTTCCCATTAATTGAGCTACTTGTGTTGGTAAAAAGAAAATTAGCCCGTAAACACTAATTTGAATTATCATGTAAATAATGGCTAGATGCCAAACAGTGACATTACTGATAGCATCGATTATTTTAGATGTAGTTTTTACACTCTCTTCTGATGATAATTTTTCATGTAATGCTTGTTTTTCATTTTCATTTAAAAATCTAGCATTACTGATGTTGTCATCAAGGTAAATAAAAGTGACAATACCAGCTATAACAGCAAGAATACCTTCAATAATAAACATCCAGTACCAACCTGGGTGATCTAAAAAGCCATGCATTTCTAATAAAGCACCAGATAGCGGTGAGCCAAATGTTAGCGCTAAAGGTGCTCCCATATAAAATAACCCCATTATTCCTGCGCGATGCTTTTGTGGGAACCATTGCGAAGTTAAATAGATCATACCTGGGAAGAAACCGGCTTCCGCCATACCAAGTAGTACACGAACAGTTAAAAATTTCCATTCAGAATCAGCATAAGCCATTGCAGCGGATAATAATCCCCATACTAAAGTTGTACCGCCAATCCAGTAACGAGCACCAAATTTACGCATTAATAAATTGGCTGGTGCGCCTAAAAAAGCATACGCTACGAAGAAAATACCGGCTCCAAGTGCAAATGCTTCATTACTGAGCCCTGTATCTAATTGATATGCTGATTTGGCAAAGCCAATATTTGCGCGGTCTAAAAATGCTAATACGTATAGTATTAACATGAATGGAACAAGTCTTAAACGGGTTTTGCTTACCGCTTTTTCGAGAATATTAGACATAAAAATCCCCCTCTCCATAAAAATTACAGAGATATAAATGATGTTCATATGAAGAAAATAATTTTATTGAATCTAAAATCGCAGTTTTAAGTTCCTTTTAAAACTGCAATAAATCAATAAATAAGCTTATTATTCCTCATATAATTAATGAGAATAAGGACGAATTAATTTACATTCACGATTTAATTCAACACCAAATCCTGGTTTATCAAGTACTGATTTATGAATTCTTCCATTTACAGGAACGGGTTCATTAATCAATATTGGATCAAATTGCGGACGGAGTGTTGAACAATCAGGACTCGTCATTAAAAACTCACTAAATGGGGTATTTGTGAATGTAATTACTGCATGGTGAGAATAAACGGATGAACCATGAGGTACGACCAGTTGTCCTTTTGATTTCGCAATTGCAGCAATTTCAAGTAATGTGGTTAAGCCTCCACACCAACCAACATCTGGTTGCATGATATCAATTCCAGTTTCAGATAATGTTCTAAATGATTGAATTGTTCCATGATGTTCACCAGATGTGACCATCATTCCTGGCGGTGCATTGCGTTTTAACTCTCGGTATCCTTCATATTGTTGCGGAGGTAAACATTCTTCAATCCATTTTAAGTTATAAGGCGCACAAGCATAAGCAAGTTTTGTGGCATAATTTACGTCTTGACTCATCCAGCAATCAAGCATTAGCCAAAAATCAGGTCCACACTTTTCGCGCATGTTGGCAACCATTTCCGCATCTTTTTTGATGCCTTGATCTCCATCATGTGGTCCCCAATGTGTAGGCATCTTGCCACCAATAAAGCCCATCTCTTTTGCCAAATCAGGGCGAGCACCTGTTGCATAAAATTGAATTTCATCACGGACTGCACCACCTAATAATTTATATACAGGTAGATCAGTCACTTTACCAAATAGATCCCAAAGGGCTAAATCAACACATGATATCGTGTTCATTACTAAACCACCTGAACCAGAATAATACATAGTTGCATTCATCATTTGGTCGTGAATTAGTTTGATATCAGAAACACATTTTCCTTCAATAAATCTATTTAGATGTTTTTCAACAATAAAACATCCCATTTCTCCGCCTGTTGATACGGCAAATCCAATTTGTCCATTATCAGCTTCAACTTCGACAATAAGTGTTCCAAGGACGTTGATACCAAAAGATTGACGTGATTGTTCATAGTCTTTATACTTGCTCATTGGCGTGGCGATATGGTCGTCGATCCAGTGGTGGCCGCCCTGATCGTGATAGTCTGCCCCGCCACTACCTTTCTCGGCGGTTGCTCCTCCCATAAAATAAGCTCTAACTTCTTTTATTTTTGGTAGCTTCATTTAATTTCTCCTTTAAAAGTTACAAAAATTATTCGTACATAAGACAACCCAATTCTTTTGAGATATCTTTTGCACATTCCTTGATTTTAATCGTAATTTCCGGTAATACATGGTCGGTTATTTGAAATGTTGTTCCTACAGCCGATATTGCCGCAGCAATATTATTTTGTGCGTTAAATATAGGTGCCGCTATGCATCTTATATTGATATAATCTTCTTCATTATCAAAACTACAACCTTGTTGACGAATCTTGGCCAATTCAGTATGTAATGAACTAATGGACATAATTGTATTTGCGGTTTTTTGTTCGAAAGAAAGTTGGTTAACGATTTCAGATATTTTTTCGCTAGGTTGGAAAGCTAATAAGCATTTGCCGACGCCAGAACGATAAAGCGATACTTGTTTTCCTACATAAGAACGAACACTGATTGTGCTATGTGATTCACATTTCAAAATATAATAAGCGGTTTTGTTATCTAAAATTCCTAAATGAGTTAACAGCCCGGTATTATTGGTTAATCTGGCAAGATGTTTTTTGGCTATTTCTCTAATATCAAAACAATTTGAAGCAAGCTCACCTAACTCAACTAATTTGATCCATAAAAAATAATCACCATTCTGATCTTGTTTAATAAATTGATATGACTTTAGTTCTTCTAGTAAAAGATAAGCAGAACTTTTAGGTATTTGTAGGCCATTGATTATTTCTGCGGCACTGCATCTACCTTTAGATGAGATAAAGTTAAGTATTTTGATTGTTCTTTGTAAAGCGGGTACTTTAGACATACATTCCTATATATTGTACTTTTATCCTGTATATTGGATGAAGTAGATTGTACTTTCATCAAATATTGGTACAACTATTTAATCGCATTATTGTGAACTTGATCATAAAAAATTTATAATTTACAATTGGTTATTCCTTTATATTGGAATTTTTGGGGTTGTTCCAATATAAAGGAATTTAAAATAGTCTAATTTATAAGATGTCTTAAATTTGAATGTTGTGATTTAAATTGAAATGATGAAATAGTGTGGTTTTAAATTAGAAACGATTTAGTAGTATAAATAAGATAACATGAAAATATTAGTTAGGTGGTATAGACTCCTCAATTATTTTTACAAATAAACTTTATCAATCAAGCAAAGATAATGATTATCTGAAAAAATAATTAACCAATAAGAATATTGATTGATAAAGATTAATACATACCATACTATTGGCAAAAACACTGGTTAAAGGTTAATGTTATTATATCTTTACTCATTTTTGCACGTTTTTATGAGTAGTTTACTCATACTTAAAACTTAATAACATGGTATAGAATCCTCAATTATTTTTACAAATCAAATTCAGTAACTCGAACCTAAGTAATTATATTTCTATGCGAAATATGTTTTTATTGTTTTTCTGCTGCTATTAAGAACATTGGCGTTGAATGATAGTTAATTTGTTCAATTTTATCCCAGACTATCTTTGATATATCGTTTTCAATATGAATATTTTTATAACCAATTGATTGTAAAATCTTCTTATCCCATTCAGGTCTAATTTCTTTACTCAATGGTAGTAATTTGGCGATTCGTTCCATTTCTTGCGTATTGGTTTGTCGATAATGATCTTCAATGCCATAATTCATGGTATTTTGTCTATCCTGCATATATTGTGAATAAAGATCTTTATTAAAAAGAAATAGGTACCAGTTGGCATCAAAATTAAGTAATTTACCTTTAGTACTTAACACTCTAAACCATTCTTGATATGCTAAAGTTGGATTACTCAAATTCCACGTAACATTACGCAATATAATTAAATCAAAACTATTGTCTTCGAATGGTAAGCAATGAACATCGGATAAAACAAAATTAACCTTTACTTGGTATTGTATTGCATTTTTTTTTGCTTGATTTATCATTTCTTCAGTAGCATCTACAGCAGTTACTTCATGTCCGGCTAAAGCTAACGTGATAGCTAAAAAGCCGGGCCCAGCGCCTATATCTAATACACGTAGTTTTTCTTTTTGTGGTGCATGATGCATAATTAACTTTTGCCAGATAATTCTTTTTTCAGTTGCTAGTTCATCTTGATTGGTTTGGCTGTACTCTTTTGCTCGGTTTGCCCAATAAATGATAAGATCCCTTAAAATATTATCATCAATATTATTCGCTAATATCACTTAATCTTCTCGCTTTTTATTTTGAATTTTTAATTCTGAGGTAGGTGGTATATAGTTATTAATATTACTTAATAGCATAATACTCTTTACATTACTCTATAGACAAGTTATTTAGGATTGATATTTGGAGCATTATTGAATGATCATTAAGAATGAACAGATAGATTATATTTATTTTTAATAAATGATTTAAAGTGCCACTAATGTTGTTAGATGGCACTTTAGATTTAATTTATTATTCTATATATGCCCCAGCCATTAATGATTTAGCTCTTTCTGTATATTGTTTAAATACACCTTTTCGTTTGGAATAATCTGGCGGTGTCCATTTTTCTTTCCGTTTAGCAAATATTTCAGCAATTTCTTGTGCTGATTTGCTCTCGCCATTTATGCCAATGATATTGAGTTTTCTTGCATGCACATCAATTTCGACAATATCATTATCTTCAACAAGTGCGATTGGACCACCATCGGCAGCTTCTGGTGATACATGTCCTATGCATGGTCCATGTGTTGCCCCAGAAAAACGGCCATCAGTAACTAATGCTACACTGCCATTAAGTCGTTTATCAAAGACAATCGCATCAGTAGTCATTAACATTTCTGGGGCACCTGAACCTTTTGGTCCTTCATAACGAATGAAAATAACATCACCAGGATTAACTTTATTATTAATAATGGCCTCTTGAGCAGCTTCTTCAGAATTATAAACTTTGGCTGGTCCAGTATGTTTATGCATATCAGGACTACAAGCTGTATATTTTATAACTGCACCATCTGGAGCTATATTACCTTTTAAAACAGCGATAGATCCCATTTTTTCTTTGTTAGGATTTCGAATTAAATCATTTCGTTCTAATTTGTAATTATGCAAATAGCCTAAATTACGGTCAAAGAAACCAGTTTGTTGCATCATTTCCAAATTATCACCTAAAGACTGCCCAGTAACTGTCATTACATCAAGATCGAGTAAATCCTTAATCATCCATTGAACCATTGGAATACCGCCGGCAAACCATAATAGTTCTGTTACGTATTTTCCACTTGGTTGTACATTGGTAAGGTATGGTACGGTATTATTAATGCGATCAAATACATCTGCGGTTAATTCAAATCCTGATGCATGTGCAATTGCTGGTAGGTGAATAAGCGCATTTGTACTACCACTGATAGCAGCGTGTACTTTAATGGCATTTTCAAATGCTGCTGGTGTGAGTATTTTTCGTGATGTTATTCCTTCTTTGGCTAGATACATGGCATGATGTCCAGCAGATCTGGCCATCCTACGAATTTCGGACATTGTCGATGGTGCTAATGCACTTCCAGGTAATGCTAGGCCAAGTGCTTCTGACATACATTGCATTGTACTTGCGGTACCCATGAATTGACATGCTCCAGCGGTAGGGCAACCACACCTTTGTAAGGTTTGAATCTGTCTTATATCAATTTCACCTTTTTTATATTGTGCTGTGGCACCACCTAAATCAGATGTTGTCATATTAGGTGCCGGGCGCATTGAACCACCTGGCACATGAACTAATGGTATATCAAGTCGTGCTGCTGCAATTAAGTGAGCAGGTACTGATTTATCACAGCTAGAAATAAGTACGGCTGCATCATATGGTATGACAGAGCCATGGATTTCAACCATATTAGCAATCGCTTCCCTTGAGGCTAATATATAATTCATGCCATCATGACCTTGTCCCCAGCCATCACAAATATCTGTAACATGACTACGTACTGAACGACCGCCTCGTTCATGCACGCCAAGAACAACTTCATAACCTAAACTATCAAGATGATAACTACCAGGGTGACTTTCGCCAAAACAGTCATCAATCAGGACTTGAGGTTTTTCCGTATCTTCAACGGTATAATTCATTCCCATTCGTAATGCATCTAATTGTGACCATAGATCCCTGGCAAATTTACATTTTTGTTGCATAATATCCTCCAATGCATTTTTAAATTTTATTATTTTGTTGGTTTTGCTGTTATTGCTGGTAAAGTGAACAATAAAATGATTGCAATGATTAATGCGCCAACCAAGGTATATAATCCTGCATTTTTACTTACTGTAACGGTTAATAAACCAACAAGGTACGGTCCAATAAATCCTCCTAAATTGCCTAGAGCATTGATTGTTCCTCGGACGCCACCTAAAACATTTGATGGGAATAATAATGGTGGTAAAGTCCAAAATGGCCCTGCGTATGCTTGTAGGAAAAAGCCACATAGAACCATCATTCCATATGCAAGCCATGTGTTGTTTTCTAATAATATTGATAAAGTTAAACAGATAGCGAAACCAATCATTGGAATTGCGGTATATAATCTACGATTCATGGTTTGGTCACATAATTTAGCAATATAATATTGCCCAAAAATGCAAAGAATGTATGGTGCTGCAGTTAAAAGGCCGACAATAGACATACCACTTCCAGTTAATTGTTTAATTAACATTGGCATCCAAAGTGCAAAACCATAGAAACCAATTTGGAAGAAGAAATAGATAGCAACAAGTTTCCATAAGTTGATACTGCTTAATACTGTTTTTACACTCGCTTTATCATCTAATTTTATAAGTGCTTTATCTTCTTCAAACTGTTGATTTAACCAATTTAATTCTCTTTGATCGAGCCATTTAGCTTGATGAGGGTAGTCAGAAACGAGAGGCATCCAAACGAAGAGTAATGCTAAAGATATAATTCCTTCAATTATAAACATTTCTCTCCATCCCCAAGCTTCAATTAACCAGCCAGATAGAGGACCTGTAATAATAGAAGCAGCAGCTAAATTCATTTGGAAAAATGCAATTGCTCTCGCTCTTTCATGGTTAGGGAACCAATGACCAATGAGTGCTAAAATAGCTGGATAAACGCCACCTTCAGCGACACCGAGGATAAAGCGTATAATAAGTAGTTGAATAGGATCTCGAACAAACCCTGTGATGGCAGCAAAGCCCCCCCAAACAACAATTGTCCATGCAATAAATTTTTTAGCGCTATAGCGTTCAGCAATTTGACCGCCAGGTATTTGTAAAAAGATATAACCAATAAAAAATATCCCTGCGACGAGCCCAGCAAAGGATGCGGTCATGCCCAAATCTTTATTCATTCCTCCGGCAATACCAATAGCTATATTGGTTCTGTCCATATATGCCACTATATAGACAAGAATAGTGGCCGGAATTATATGTTTCCAACGACCTTTGGGAATTGTTTTATCTTCAATATTATTCATATGGATGTCTCCAATTATTTATTTTTAATAGGTATTTGAGCTGACTTTAAAACTTGAAGTAATAAGTCTTTTTTATGTTTTGGTAGCTTTTCTACTGGAGCTAAAACTTCCGTCGAAATATCGACGCCAGAAAGTTTTATTGCTTGTTTGATTACGCCAAAGAAAGGTGATTCAATGGCATAGACAGGCATTAATTTTGCAAGTTGACGTTGTAATTTGAATGCTTTTTCATAATCTTTTTTAATGAAAGCTTTATAAATTCCTTTAGTAATTTTTGGTGCAAAATTAAAGGTTGCAGGAATACCACCGTGGCCGCCAAGAATAAGGGTGTCTAACATATATTCATCAAAGCCACTGAAAATGATAAAATCTGGACGGAAGGCGTGAACTCTGTTGATGACTTCTCGGGTATGGCTGATATTATCAATAGTATCTTTCAAACCAATAATATTTGGCAAATCCTTTGCCAGTCTTGTAATAACATCAATACCTATATCTTGACCGGTTAATGCCGGAAAATTGTAAAGTAGAACAGGGATATCGATATTTTCAGCAACAGTTTTATAATGGTTATAAATCGCATCACTATTTAATAAAGCATAATAAGGATTAACAACTAAAACTGCATCAGCACCAATTTGGGCTGCATGTTTGCCATATTGAATCGTCTCAGCAGTGCTTGGGCTTGATATGCCAAGCATAACTGGAATACGTTTATTGATATAATTTACTGCGAATTCAGCAACTTCATATCGCAACTTAGGCGGCATATGGCAGAACTCACCACCACTACCTAGAATCAAAACACCATCAGCTTCGTTATCGATTAGATGATCTAATAATTTGCCCATTCCTTTTTTATCTAGTTCCCCTTTTTTATTAACGATAGTAGGGACTGGAGGGAATATACCTTTAAATTTTTCTAAATTCATTTTTTCTCCTTGTTCATAATGCGGAACATTATTTCTTACACGGGAACAGATTATTGGTAAAAAAATTTAGAATTGCAATGTATTAATTCAAAAGAAAATTAATTTTGTGATCATCCTCTCATTGTCGAAAATATTTTTTTTGGTAATTAATTTTTTCCGTATAATGAAATTTAGTTCTTTTTGTGGGAATTTTTGAATATTATTAATTAAGAGGTAAATATGATTTATTACATTCCGCCGGTTAATTTATTAGGTAAAGGATGCTTATCTGAGTTAGGTGTACCAGTTAAAAAACTTAATTGTCAGAAAGCATTTGTTGTTAGTGATAAGTTTTTAGTGGGCAATGGTACTGTAGATAGAGTAGTAGATATCTTAGCAAAAGAGGGCATTGAATCGGTTATTTTTTACGATGTAAAACCGAATCCAACCGTTGCTAATGTTGAAAATGCACTAAAATTATGTCAAGAATCTAACTGTGATTTTATTGTCTCTATTGGTGGTGGATCACCTCAGGACTGTGGTAAAGCAGTTGCTGTGTTAGCGACAAATGGCGGTAAAATTACTGACTATGAAGGGATGCATAAAAGTAAACATAAATGCTTACCAATTGTGGCAATAGCAACAACAGCCGGTACCTCTGCTGAGGTGACGATCAACTATGTTATTACCGATGAAAGTAGACATGTAAAAATGATTATGGTTGATCCGAATACATTGGCGTCAATAACGGTTAGTGATCCTGATTTAATGATCTCAAAACCAGCCAATTTAACTGCGGCAACAGGTATGGATGCATTAACTCATGCTATTGAAGCTGTAGTGGCTAAAGGCGCGATGGATGTTACTGATTCAACCGCATTATATGCGATTGGTCAAACCTTTAAATATTTAGCTCGAGCGGTTAAAAATGGTAACGATATCGAAGCAAGAGAACAGATGAGTTATGCCTGTTTTTTAAATGGGATTGCATTTAGTAATGCCGGTCTGGGTAATGTTCATGCTATGGCTCATCAACTAGGTGGTCTTTATGATTTACCTCATGGGGTATGTAATGCAATGTTATTATCGGTAGTTGAAGAAGAAAATGCTAAACATGCGCCAGAAAAATTTAGAGTTATCGCAGAAACAATCGGATTAGAGACTAAAAATAAAACGGATCAAGAGTGTGTTGATTATGTGATAAAACGAATTAAAGATTTGGCACAAGAGGTAGGTATTCCTAAATCTTTAAAAGAAATTGGTGTTGATAATCCAGATTTTGAATTATTGGCTGAAAATTCGATGAAAGATGCTTGTGCCGGAGCAAATCCAGTATTTTTTGATAAACAAAAATTGATTGAGTTATTTAAGAAAATAGCTTAACAGCTAATTTATCCAATGAGTTAAAATAATATTGAATCATAGTGATTCAATATTATTTAAAACTTATCCGTCAATTTTTGGCATGCATCACGTACTAATTGTGAATATTTATCAATTTTATCCACAGGTAGTTGAAAAAGAACACCCGAAATACTAATAGCGGCGATGGGTTCGTTATTTTTATTGAAGATTGGTGCAGCGATACAATGAACACCTTGAACATCTTCCTGATTATCATAAGCCCAACCTTGAGACCTAATTTTTGCAAGCTCTTTTTTTAACTGTTTCTTGCTGGTTATTGTTGTGTCGGTATATTTGATTAATTTGTCTTCGGGAATAAGTTGATCAATTTTTTCGTCTGGTAACCAAGCTATTAATGCTTTACCAATACCAGAGCTATGTAAAGGCAATTTTTTACCAATCCAAGTACGAATACCAATAGCCTGATCATTTTCAATTTTAGCAATGTAAACAGAATAAAGACCGTCAAGAACACCTAAATGGCAGGTCAAGTTGGTTTTATCTCTCAGTTTAATCATTAATGGTTCGGCTATTTTAGTGATATCAAACTGTTCTAAGGATTTATCTCCCCATTCATGTAATTTTAACCCAAGATAATACTTATTTTGATCTTGTCGCAAAATACCATGCATAACTAAGGCATTTAATAGTGTTGATGTACTGCTTTTAGGTAAATTGAGATCCTGAAATATTTGACTAAAAGTAGCCCCTCGGTGATTATCTAAATAATCACAAATACGGACAATTTTATCTAATGCTGGTACAAGTGTCTGAATATTTGGCATGAAATATCCTAATATAATAATGTAAGAAATATATTTATTTTATTGATACTAATTGTTTAGAAAAACATTTTTTGAACGGTTTAGTGTATTAAGTGTCTTATCTTTAACATTATATTCAAGTTACTTGATAAGGAAAAGAAAATAACTTTCATTATTTTCCTGTTTAGTGTATCTAAATCGATAAATCCTTATCTTGCATCATGTTAGGCATAGTTATATTATGAGTAGCAATGCTATATTATTTAAGGAATGAGTTATGTTAAAATCAATAGATCCAACCTCTACATCTTCTTGGAAATCCCTTCAAGCTAGTTATCAAAAACATCATAATAAAACTATAGCCGAAATATTAAAAGACGAGCCCAAGCGCGTCGAAAAACTGAGTATTCCGTTTGAGGATGAGTTTTTGGTTGATCTTTCAAAAAACCGTTTAACGCAAGAAACATTAGATATTCTTTATCAGCTTGTGGATGAGTGTGATTTAAATGGTGCAATTAAAGCGATGTATAGTGGTGAAAAAATTAATCGCACAGAAGATCGAGCTGTGTTACATGTTGCACTTCGTAATGTATCTAATACTCCAATTTATGTTGATGGCAAAAATGTTATGGATGATGTCAATGCAGTGCTTGCTAAGATGGAGTCCTTTAGTAAAAAAGTGATTAGTGGTGAATGGAAAGGTTATACCGGCAAGGCTATCACCGATGTTGTTAATATCGGCATTGGTGGTTCAGATTTAGGACCTCACATGATTACTGAAGCGCTTCGACCTTATAAAAACCATTTAACGATGCACTTTGTATCTAATGTTGATGGTACTCATATTGTAGAAGCATTAAAAGATCTTAATCCAGAAACAACACTATTTTTAGTTGCGTCGAAAACTTTTACAACTCAAGAAACGATGACTAATGCTCAAACTGCCCGTCAATGGTTACTTGATGCAGCTAAAGATGATAAAGCAGTAGCACTGCATTTTGTTGCATTATCAACTAATACAAAAGAAGTTGAAAAGTTTGGTATTGATACTGCTAATATGTTTGAATTTTGGGATTGGGTTGGTGGTCGCTATTCGTCTTGGTCGGCAATTGGTTTATCAATCGTTCTTTCCATTGGCTTTGAAAACTTTAAACAGTTTTTAGCAGGTGGCCATGCAATGGATAAACACTTCCAAACAGCGCCGGTTGAGAAAAATATTCCAACATTACTTGCGTTAATTGGTCTTTGGTACAATAACTTCTGTGGCGCAGAAACTGAAGCAATTTTACCTTATGATCAATATATGCATCGTTTTGCTGCTTATTTCCAACAAGGTAATATGGAATCAAATGGTAAAAGCGTTGATCGTAATGGTAATAAAACGACTTATACTACTGGACCTATTATTTGGGGTGAGCCTGGTACTAATGGCCAACATGCCTTCTATCAATTGATTCATCAAGGTACTAAACTGATTCCTTGTGATTTTATTGCACCAGCAATTAGCCATAATCCGGTTGGAGATCATCATCCTAAATTACTTTCAAATTTCTTTGCACAAACTGAAGCTTTAGCTTTTGGTAAAACCGAACAACAGGTAGAACAAGAATTCCTTGCGGCTGGTAAAAGCCTTGATGAAGTTAAATCTATTATTCCTTTTAAAGTTTTTGCTGGTAATAAGCCAACCAACTCTATTTTAGTCAAAAAAATCACACCTTATGCATTAGGTGCATTAGTTGCTATGTATGAACACAAAATCTTCACGCAAGGTGTTATTCTTAATATCTTTAGTTTTGATCAATGGGGGGTTGAACTCGGTAAACAGCTAGCTGGTCGTATTTTACCTGAATTAGCCGATGATAAACCTGTAAGTTCTCATGATGATTCAACTAACAACTTAATCAATCAATACAAGAAATGGCGTTAGAGCGGGTTCTACCGTAGATAGAAAAAACCTTCAGTTTTAACTGAAGGTTTTTTTATAGATGATTATTTTTTAACACGCATAATTGGCGTTTTACCTGCTTCAACAGAACCAGTTAGTTTGGTTAGTTCAACTACTGTTTCCATATTTGAAATTACAACAGGAGTTAAAACTGATTTGGCTTTACTTTCAAGTAAAGGTAGATCAATTTCAATGATGGTATCGCCAATTTTAACTTGTTGTCCTTCTTCAGCAACACGAGTAAAACCTTCTCCTTTTAGTTCAACGGTATCTATACCAAAATGAACAAAAAGTTCAATACCTTCATCTGACTCAATCGCAAAAGCATGATTGGTTTCAAAAATTTTGCCAATTTTACCATTTAATGGTGCGACAATTTTGTTGCCAGATGGTTTAATTGCAACGCCATCACCAACGATTTTTTCAGCAAAAACAACATCAGGAACATCTTCGATTTTAACGATCTCTCCACTAAGAGGTGCAATAATTTCAATGCTATTTTTGTTATCGTCAGAGACAAACTGTTTTATTTTATCAAATAGACCCATTATGGCCTCCTAACAAATTTGCTTTTCAGCAGTATATTTTTCAATTAAATCAGTTATTTCTTTAGCGGTTGCTTTTTCTAGTGCAGTTTCAGCAAATTTTTTCGCTTCTTCGTAATTGGTATTACGAATTAATTTTTTGATTTTAGGAATTGATACAGCACTCATACTAAACTCATCAAGTCCCATACCTAATAATAGGATAGTTGCTCTTTCATCACCAGCAAGTTCACCACACATTCCTGTCCATTTGCCTTCTTTATGAGAAGCATCAATGACATTTTTAATTAATGTTAACACTGATGGTGAAAACGGATTATAAAGATGTGAGATAAGCTCATTACCACGGTCAACAGCAAGTGTATATTGGGTTAAATCGTTAGTACCAATACTGAAGAAGTCAACTTCTTTAGCTAAGTGACGAGCAATAACTGCTGCTGCAGGTGTTTCGATCATAACACCAATTTCAATTTCTTTATCAAACGCTTTACCTTCGGCGGTTAATTGTTCTTTAAGAATGTTGATTTCAGATTTTAAGATACGAATTTCTTCAACTGAAATAATCATTGGGAACATGATACGTAATTTACCAAAGGCTGAAGCACGTAGAATTGCGCGTAATTGTGCATGTAATATCTCTTTACGATCTAAACAGATACGGATTGCACGCCAACCTAAGAATGGGTTTTCTTCTTTTGGTAAATGCATATAAGGTACATCTTTGTCACCACCAATATCCATGGTACGAACAATAATTGATAAGCCATTAGTTGATTCGGCAACTTCTTTATATGCTTTGAATTGTTCTTCTTCATTAGGATACGCATCACGATCCATAAATAAGAACTCAGTACGATAAAGGCCAACACCTTCATAGCCATTGCGATCCGCACCGGCAATATCACGTACCGTACCGATATTGGCACAAATTTCCACTTGGTGACCATCAAGAGTTACCGCAGGTAAATCTTTTAATTTTGCTAATTCTTCTTTGTCAGCAATATATTTTGTTTGAACTTGTTTTAATTTTTCTTCAGTTGTGTGATCAGGATTAATATAGATTGCATTGTTAATCGCATCTAAAATAACAAAATCACCTTGTTTGATTGCTTGTGTTGCATTAGATGTACCAACAATTGCTGGAATTTCTAATGAACGAGCCATGATTGAGGTATGTGACGTACGGCCACCTGCATCAGTGATAAAGCCTAATACCATATCTAAATTTAATTGTGCAGTTTCTGATGGTGTTAAATCAGTTGCAACTAGGATACATGGTTGGCTAATAGCACTTAAATCAACAATTTCAATACCGAGAATGTTTTTCAATAGACGTTTGCCAATATCACGGATATCTGCAGCACGTTCTTTTAAATATTCGTCATCTAAGTTTTCTAACTCTTTTGCTTGCGTTTCAAATACAGATTGAACGGCAGCATCAGCACTTGAGTGTTTACTTTGGATACGAGAGATAACTTCTTGTTCAAGATCTTCATCTTCAAGAAGCATTATGTGACCTTCAAAAATGGCAGCTTTATCTTCACCTAATGTGGTCTTTGCTCTCTCCATAATAGCATTTAGCTGTTCGCTTGATTTTTGACGCGCTTCTTTAAAGCGCTCGATTTCAGCGTCAATTTTGTTATCAAGAATTTGCCTATTATTAATTACAATAGGTTCTTCTTTTAATAATAGCGCTTTTGCAAAAGCGATACCTGGGGAAACAAGTATACCTGATACCATAACATTTAATCCTTATTCAATATTAAAACCGTTCAATAATAATTGGGAGTATTATTCCAATTCAGGAATTAATTTTACTAAATGAGTTACTGCTTCTTTTTCATCTTCACCTTCGGCTGAAATAGTAATCGTTGTGCCTTGAGTTAAGCCTAATGTTTGTAATTTGAATAAGCTTTTAGCGCTAGCACTTTTTCCGTTTGATGTGACAGTAATTTCAGCATTAAAGTTTTTTGCTTCTTTTACAAATTGCGCAGCAGGGCGAGTATGAAGGCCATTCGATGCAGTAATGGTTACATCTTGTTTGTACATAATTATTTTACTCCCAAAAATATGTTTTTTCAGACGACAATATAAATAAAAACAGCGTGAAAGGCTAGTAAGATTTCACTGTTCTTTAACAATTCGTCTAATTTTGATGGTGATAAATCAACCAAGTTCGCCGATATTATTGTTAATATCGGTAAATTCGAGTGATTTTATCACGACATTTTTTAAATTCTACCTGCCCGTGAATTCCTCGTTTGATATTTTCAAACACAACTTCTTCACTACCATCAAGTTGTGAAGCTCGGATCTCTTCGTGGCAAAAAGATTCAAATTTTTCAAGCTCTTGTTCGCTGTTGCCTAAATGATAATTTTTAGGTAAATCTTGGCTAGTTATAGAGGTATTTGTTTGATTCTGTACATTAAGAACAATCACGCCTTTATTGGGCACCCATGAACTACATGCAGTTAATGACATAACAAAGAATAAAAATAGCGAGGGCAATGCTACGATCAATCTAAAAATGTTCAAAATATTTCCTTTATAAAGCACAATAACCTGTTTATTATTTATAGCTAGGCATAAATTATATACTATTAATCCGTGAAAGTGCAGGGGTGTGTTTTTACGGTATTTAAGACTAAGGTGGATTTAATGACTAATAGCAATAATTACAATGAGCTTAATCGCCAACTTATCCAAAATAAAATCGGCATGACAGCGGCTGAATTACATGGTTTTTTATCAGGTATTTTAGCAGGAGGTAATCATGATGAAAGCTGGAAAATTTTAACTAAGGATATGTTAAATGATGGGCAAAGCATTGCTGAACCTTTAAACAAAGAAATTGAAAAATTATATCATTCAACTAAACAACAACTTATTGATGAAGATTTTGAATTTCAATTGTTACTCGGCGATCAAGATCTATTTACTCAGATTGATGATTTAGTCGGTTGGGTTAATCATTTTTTATTAGGAATTGGTTTGGTTCAACCTAAAATTAATCGTGTTAAAGGTGATGTTGGTGAGGCAATATACGACCTGAGACAAATCGTTAAATTGGGTTATGATGAAAATGAAGATCAGCAAGAGTTAGGCTTTGCATTTGAAGAAATTAAAGAATACGTTCGGATTACGGCGATGCTTTGTTTTGATGAATTTAACGAATCTGATATAACCCCAACTATTCATTAATATTAGTATCATTGATTTTTAAGGTGCAAGTTATGGTAGATATGCATAGCAAAACAGAACTTTTAGCGCGACGAAATAAATTATTGGCACAAATGGAGCCAAATAGCATCGCTTTGTTTTTTGCTTCACCAGAGGTTACGCGAAGCAATGATACTCACTATCCTTATCGGCAAGATAGTGATTTTTGGTATTTTACTTTTTTTGCTGAGCCAGAAGCGCTATTGGCGGTGATAAAGGAGTCTGATAATCAAGCTCGTTACGTATTATTTAACCGTAAAAAGGATCCTTTAGCGGAAACATGGACCGGATATCGATTAGGTCAGCAGGCAGCATTAGAAAAAATTTGCGTAGATGAAGCTTATCTTTTTGATGATATTAATAATCTTTTGCCAAATTTATTGAATGGTAAAAAGGTTATTTATCATGCTGACCAGTTATACGAATATGCTGATGAAATAGTTAAAACAACATTACATAATTTAAGGCAAGGTGTTCGCAACAAATTTGTTGTCCCAAATATAATGATTGATTGGCGATCTATTGTTCATGAAATGCGTATGTTTAAATCGGATTTCGAAATGGCTATATTGCGCGAAGCTTGTGAAATAAGTGCTAAGGCACATATTCGCGCAATGCAAAAGTGTCAGCCTAGTTTGTATGAATATCAGTTAGAAGCGGAAATTTTACATGAATTTGCTTGGTATGGTGCTCGTTCGCCATCTTATAACACTATTGTTGGTGGGGGAAATAATGGTTGTATATTGCATTATGAAAATAATAGCGACCAATTGAAAGATGGCGATTTAGTCTTAATTGATGCTGGTTGTGAATATCAGTATTATGCTGGGGATATCACCCGTACATTTCCTATAAACGGTAAATTTAATCAGTCACAACGTGAAATATATGACATTGTGTTAACGGCACAATACGCGGCAATCAAATTATTACAACCAGGTACTTCAATATCAATAGTAAACCAACAAATTATTCGAATTATGGTTGAAGGTTTAGTTAAACTTGGCATTATGCAGGGCGATATCGAGACGTTAATTGCAAATAAAGCTTACATGACATTTTATATGCATGGTTTAGGACATTGGTTAGGTATTGATGTGCATGATGTCGGTAGCGATCGTGATCGCATCCTTGCTCCAGGCATGGTGTTAACGGTTGAACCAGGGCTCTATATTAATCAAGAAGCCGATGTTCCTGAACGTTATAAAAGCATTGGCATCCGTATAGAGGATAATATTTTAATTACTGATTCAGGCAATGAAGTTTTAACCGCAATGGTGCCTAAAGATCCTCAACAAATTGAACAATTAATGCAAATCAATCAATAGACTTATGATCAAGTAAGGTGCTAATCAATAATTTAAGATTAGCGCCATTAAGTTTTATTTCAAATAAATACTATTGAATGATAGTTATGGATTGATAAATGTCAGTTTAGTTATTACCTAAACTAATTGAACTATCGCGATTAAAGATAATCTTCATTTTGATATTTTTACCAGCAATTGGTTTGTATTTCCATGTTTTCATTGCCGTGATCACTGCGCGATTAAAAATATTATTGGGTTGAGCTTCAATAATTCTAATATTTTCAACACGTCCTTCACTATTTACATCAAACATGACAATAACATGACCTTCTAAGCGCATGTCTAGTGCTCTTCTTGGATATTCTGGGCGATTTCGGCTAATCGGTGTTGGATTACCCGAATATTGCTGATTATCAGAAATTTTAGGTGCTACTGACGTTTTGGCAGTATTATCACTAATTGCTTCTTGTCTAACTTGTTGCCGAGAGGCTTTTTGTGTTGGTGGTTTTTTCTTTTTTGGTTTCGGTTTTGGTTCTGGTTTTACTATTGTTGGTTTATCAGGTTCAACAGTAGGTTTTTCGGGTTCTTTTTCCGGTGTAGGATCAGGTGTTTCTTCTTTAACGATTTCAGGCTCAACAACAGGTTCAACGGGTTGTTCTTCAATAGGTTTATTATCTATGATTTCACTGTTTTCTGCGCCTTGAATATCAGGTGTATTTTCAACTAATGATTGTTCAGGGGCTGCTAATTGAGTAAGATCAACCATTACGGCTTTAATTGAATCATCACCTTCATCAACCATGATGTTATTTGCAAACAACGCTGAGCTAAATAATAATCCTAATAAAAGTAGATGTGATATCACAGCAACAGATACAAATACATATATATAATTATCCTGTTGCTTGTTAGCAATAGGTGATTGTGGCTCTTTTTCTGTATTGATATCTATATCAAAATTGATCTTCATAGCAGTAATAATTTATCCCTTAGGGCGTGTATTCTAAATGAAAATGCTTATCATTTGTAGCATTTTTTTAAATATGATTTATCAATAACTTGTTGCATAAAAATATTTATCAGATAATAGTAAGTAAATATCTCTCATTTGTAGCGGTTAGACTGATGAATAATCCATCGATAAAACAGATACTCGATCTAGTTCAAGAAGATTTAGTGAAGGTTAATCAGGCAATACAAGCAGAGCTTAGCTCTGATGTTGTATTAATCAATCAATTAGGCAATTACATTATTAGTAGTGGCGGTAAACGTATTCGTCCAATCATTGCGCTACTTATTGCTAAAGCACTGAATTATCAGGGTGATAAACATATTATAACGGCTGCTTTTATTGAATTTATTCATACTGCAACCTTATTGCATGATGATGTTGTTGATGAGTCAGATTTACGCCGAGGCAAATCAACAGCTAATGCATTATTTGGTAATGCTGCTAGTGTTTTGGTCGGTGATTATATTTATACTCGTTCTTTTCAAATGATGGTTCGTACCGAATCATTTAAAGTATTACAAATTATGTCTGAGGCCACGAATGTTATCGCAGAAGGTGAAGTCCAACAACTACTTAATTGTAATGATCCAGATATTACTAAAGAACAGTATCTACAAGTGATATATCGTAAAACAGCAAGACTATTTGAAGCGACATCTCATTCCGCTGCAGTCCTTGCTGAAGCGACCCCAGAACAAGAATTTGCCTTACAAGAATATGGAAAATATTTAGGAACTGCTTTTCAAATTATTGATGACTTATTAGATTATAGTGCCGATAGTAATCAAAAATTGGGTAAAAATTTAGGTGATGATCTTAATGAGGGTAAACCGACATTACCACTACTACATGCAATGCATCATGCTAATGCACAGGATGCGGCTTTAATCCGGCAAGCAATTGAACAAGGAAATGGCCGCCATTTATTAGATCATGTTTTAGCGGTGATGAAGTCATGCGGATCGCTTGAATTTACTTTAGAAACAGCCCAGCAAGAGGCAAATAAAGCGTTTAATGTGATTTCAATTTTACCAGATTCTCCTTATAAAAAAGCACTACAAGATCTGGCATTGTTATCAGTAAAAAGGGAAAACTAACAGTGATGTTTATTTGATAATTTTAAATACATTAGTTATACAATTTGTTTAATTAATATTGTTTTTTACCATTGATGGTGAATATTTCAAATTGAATTTTATTATGTTATGTAAATAGGTTGTACCCTTTTTATAACAATCCCATTGTTCAAATAAGGTTATTATCATGTTCAAAAGGTCTTGGCCGGTTTTTTTAATTTTCGTATCGATGATTTCTGTGCAATCAAGCGCTTCATTTGCTAAATATTTATTCCCAGTACTTGGTCCAGAAGCAATGACTGCTTGGCGTTTATTTTTTTCCGCTATTTTATTGGTCATAATCTTTAAACCTTGGCGTAAAACGATTTCTAAACCAGCAATTAAATATATTATTTTATATGGTATTGCCATGGGATGCATGAATTTATCTTTTTATAATGCTATCTCTCGTATTCCTTTAGGTATTGCTGTCGCAATTGAATTGACGGGGCCAATTATGGTCGCTATGTTTTCCGGTCGACGATTAACCGATTTTATTTGGTTAGCTATTGCCATAATTGGATTAGTTATGTTGTTGCCTATTCATCAAGCAGCCAGTGATTTAGATCCGATAGGTCTTTTACTTGCTTTAGGTGCTGGAGGCTGTTGGGCTGGTTATATTCTTTTTGGTCGTAAGGCAGGCGAAATATATGGTGCACCAAGTGTTGCACTCGGCTCGATTGTTGCTTCAGTATTACTCTTTCCTATTGGGGTATGGCAAAGTGGTAGCACAATGTTTTCCTTGGACATTTTACCATTAGCTTTCATGGTTTCACTGTTAGCATCAGCGATTCCTTATGGTCTTGATATGGTCGCATTACCGCGTTTACCAGCCCAAACTTTTAGTACCTTAATGAGTTTGTCGCCAGTATTTGCGGCATTTTCGGGATTAATTGTTTTACATGAACAGTTAACACATTACCAGTGGTTAGCTATTATGTTTATTATTGTTTCTTCGATTGGTACGGTATTAACTATGCATCGACCAAGTAAAATTAAAGTGCTAAATCGAGAAGATTGAGTGTATTGAGTTACTATCGCGTGTTTGGGCGCGATAGTAATTAAGTGAAAGAGAAGTAAAGTTAACTTTTATCGAGGCGGAAAACCCATGCCTCCGCCCATTAAGCCTTTCATTTGACGCATCATCTTCATCATGCCACCACCTTTCATTTTTTTCATCATTTTTTGCATATCTTCAAACTGTTTAAGTAGTTTGTTAACATCTTGTACTTGTGTTCCGGATCCATTTGCAATACGGCGTTTGCGTGATCCTTTGATGATTTCAGGATTTGCTCGCTCTTTTAATGTCATAGAGCCAATTATTGCTTCCATCTTGATGGTGATTTTGTCATCCATTTGCGCTTTAATATGATCTGGTAGTTGACCTACACCTGGTAATTTAGCCAGCATGGCCCCCATTCCACCCATATTACGCATCTGTTTAAGCTGATCTTGGAAATCATTAAAGTCAAATTTATCGCCTTTTTTTAACTTTTTCGCGATTTTTTCCGCTTTTTCACGATCAACATTACTCTGCAATTCTTCAATTAAGGAGAGAACATCTCCCATGCCTAAAATGCGCGAAGCAATGCGGTCAGGGTAAAAAGGCTCTAATGCATCCGTTTTTTCCCCCATCCCTAAAAACTTAATTGGTTTGCCAGTGATATGGCGGATTGATAATGCTGCACCACCACGAGCATCACCATCAACTTTAGTTAAAATGACACCGGTTAGTGGTAAGGCATCATTAAATGCTTTAGCTGTATTGGCGGCATCTTGTCCGGTCATTGCATCGACAACAAATAGTGTTTCAATTGGATTGATTGCATCATGTAGTGCTTTGATTTCATCCATCATGTCGCTATCAACATGCAATCGACCAGCGGTATCGACAATCAGTACATCAAAAAATTGTAATTTCGCATGTGAAATTGCTTTATTAACAATATCAACCGGTTTTTGATTGATATCTGATGGGAAGCACTCGACATCAATTGTTTTAGCAAGTGTTTCTAATTGTTTTATCGCTGCGGGTCGATAAACATCGGCAGAAACAACTAATACTTTCTTTTTTTGTTTTTCTTTTAAAAATTTTGCTAGTTTTGCAACGCTAGTTGTTTTACCTGCACCTTGTAAACCAGCCATTAGCATTACCGCTGGAGGCTGAGTAGCTAAGTTAAGTGAACTATTAACTTCACCCATTGCTGCAGTCAGTTCAGCTTGAACGATTTTTATAAACTCTTGGCCTGGGGTTAGTGTTTTATTTACGTCTAAACCGACGGCTTTTTGTTTAACTTGGTTAATAAATTCCCGTACTACAGGTAGGGCAACATCAGCTTCAAGTAATGCCATTCTGACATCACGTAGCGCATCTTTGATATTATCTTCAGACAGACGTCCACGACCACTAATATTGCGGAATGTCTGTGATAAACGGTCAGTTAAATTCTCAAACATACTAACTCTCAACAAATTAAAAAATTATCGTCTATCATATCAGAAAATTTGCAGAAGTCCCATGATCATAAATTTGTTATGGCTTGACACAAAATTGTGTTCCTGTTGAAATGAGAGTATTAATAAATGAAAGGAGAAAGTTATCTATGGTGAAAGTAGTTAATACCGATAAAGCCCCAGCAGCTATTGGTCCTTATGTACAAGGTGTCGATTTGGGTAATATGTTATTTGCATCAGGTCAAATCCCAATTAATCCAGCAACGGGTGAGATGCCAACTTGCGTGAAAGAACAAGCTAAGCAAAGTTTAGCTAATGTTAAAGCAATTATTACTGAGGCGGGTTATCAAGTTAAAAATATCGTTAAAACAACTATTTTTTTAGCTGATATGAATGATTTTGCTGATGTTAATAGTGTCTATGAAGAATTTTTTACCGAAAATCAAGCAAGCTTTCCAGCTCGTTCTTGTGTGCAAGTAGCTCGAATTCCGAAAGATGCTAAAGTTGAAATAGAAGTTATTGCTGTTAAATAAGTTTGCCAAAATCATTAGCACCAATAGTGCTAATGAAGCAAAAAAGTTGAGGGAAGTTTTTTTGCGGCTTTTCTTGCTAAATTTTCCTATTTTTTTGTCATCAGTTATGATGTTTTTCTATCTGGATCAGGCTGTTAAACACTCGATTTTATTTGCCTAAAATTATTTATATTTAAACTGTTATTTAGTGATTGATTGCTAATTGAGTTGGTGCAATAATCTACAATTATACATTGCTATTTATTGGTTAATTAGGTTGGAAAAATGTTTGAAAAAGTAGAGTCGTATGCTGGTGACCCAATTTTGTCATTAGTCGCAGAATTTAATAATGATAGCCGTCAGGATAAGACCAATTTAAGTATTGGATATTATTATGATGAAAACAGTGAGGTTCCGCAGTTATCATGTGTTAAAACGGCCCGTGATTATATTTATCAACATCAACAAGGCGCACAACTTTATTTGCCAATGAGTGGTTTACCTAGTTATTGCCAAGCGATCCAATCACTGCTTTTTGGTGAAGATAATCCTGCTATTCAAGCTAAACGTATTGCAACTATTCAAACGTTAGGTGGGTCAGGTGCCCTGAAAGTTGGTGCTGATTTTCTTTATCACTATTTTCCGAATTCTCAAGTATGGGTGAGTGATCCAACTTGGGAAAATCATATTGCTATTTTTAGTGGTGCAGGCTTTAAAGTAAATAAATATCCTTATTTTGACCCAACAACTTGTGGTGTAAAATTTGACGCTATGCTTGATACATTAAATAGCTTACCGGCTAAAAGTATCGTGCTATTACATCCTTGTTGTCATAATCCTACTGGTGTCGATTTAACACAGCCGCAGTGGGATAAAGTAATTGAAGTTTTACAAAATCGTGATCTTATCCCATTTATGGATATTGCTTATCAAGGTTTTGGTGAAAGTATCGAAAATGATAGTTATGCAATCAAAAAAGTCGCTGAGAAAGGATTATGTGGTTTGATCAGTAATTCTTTTTCTAAAACTTTTTCACTGTATGGAGAACGGGTAGGTGGATTATCCGTATTATGTGATGATAGCCAAGCAGCAAATTGTGTATTTGGTCAGTTACAAGCAACAGTTCGTCGTAACTATTCCAGCCCAGCTGCGTATGGAGCGCAATTGGTCTCATATGTATTAAATAATACGGAACTTAAAGCTTTATGGCTTAATGAAGTTCAAACCATGCGCAACCGTATTGTAACCATGCGTTCAACCTTAGTCGATTTATTAAAAACAGCAGCACCGGCACAAAATTTTGATTATTTGGTTAAACAAAGAGGTATGTTTAGCTATACAGGTTTTTCTAAAGAGCAAGTCACACAGCTAAAAGTTGATTTCGCCGTTTATTTGGTGGGCAGCGGAAGAATGTGTGTGGCGGGATTAAATCACCATAATATACATCGTGTAGCAGAAGCATTTGCCACAATAAAATCATAATGTGACTAACTAGAGGAGAATCACATGTTACGTAAAGTATTTATTTTAATGGTAAGTATTGCGATGACAACAATGGTAGTTGGTTGTAACACGTTTAAAGGTGTCGGTAAAGATGTTCAATCTGGCGGTAAAGCAATTACGAATACTGCTGAAAATGTTAGTGAAAAGATGTAAATAGTAGCTGGAGTTACTTATAAATATTTTATAAGTAAACAACAAATGATGTATCGTATTTTTAATATTTTCTTTATATTTTTACTTGTAGGGTGTAGTTCGTTGAATTTTCGAACTACACCTTTAACAATGGAAAATTGCCAGTATCAAAATCGTTCAGGTATTGAATTCAAGTTAAACCAACTTGATAGCAATGTTTCAACATATTCCCATATTTACCTTTCTCAAAGTCGAGCTAGTCGTCATTTAACAACTAACTATGTTGGTTTAAAAGGCAGATTAACTGGTCAAACTTTTGTACGAGATTATCCGAAAGAGACATTTTGGCGGAGTCCTAATATATTTGAACGAACATCAATGTATGATGACGGTTATGATGATTTGTATATTAGTTCTAAACAGAAGGAAACTCGTGATCGTAAGGCAAAATTTGTAGTCAAAGAAGCGGTATTAGAAAACTGTCAGATTATTTATATTTCCATTGATTCTTTAGCTAAAGATAGAGATAATCCTTCATTAATCGAATCTGCGGATTTATCTATTATTAAATAAGGATATTTATATGACTGATAACTTACCCCTTAGAGGATTAGGTGGCTGGCTTATTGTTGTTGCAATAAGATTAATTTTGAGTTGTATCAGTAATATATTTTTGATTATTTATATAAGCATTATCTTTATAAGATTGGCTAATTTTACTAATTCAAATTCCATTTTTTATAGTGAAAATCTTAACTGGATTTATCCATTAGAAATTGGTATGAATTTGATTCTTATTTTTTTTAATATCTACTTACTTTATCTTTTTTTCACTAAAAATTATAAATTTCCATCTTTGATGATTTGTTTTGAACTGTTAGTTATTGGATTGATGCTTTTAGATCAGTTTATTACTCATCAATTTACCACATTTAAAATTGAAAGCCGTGATTTGTTTAATATAGCCAAAAACATTATTTTGAGCGTTATTTGTATTTCTTATATGTTAAAATCTGAAAGAGTTTATAACACGTTTGTTAATGGGCGTCGTAGAGTGGAAAGTAATAACAATATTATTAGTTAATATATTTTTAAGGAACTAAAATGTCATCAAATTTTGAACCATCTTTAAAGGGAAAAGTTAAGAAAGCCGTAATTCCAGTCGCAGGCCTTGGCACGAGAATGTTGCCTGCAACCAAAGCGATTCCTAAAGAGATGTTACCCGTGGTGGATAAACCACTTATACAATATGTTGTTAAAGAGTGTATTGCGGCAGGAATAACTGAAATTATTTTTGTGACACATTCTTCTAAAAATTCGATTGAAAACCATTTTGATACTAGCTTCGAGCTTGAAGCTATGTTAGAAGCGCGAGTTAAACGTCAACTCTTGCAAGAAGTGCAAGCAATACTACCAAAACATGTTACTATCACAAGTGTTCGCCAAGGTTTAGCCAAAGGGCTTGGTCATGCGGTACTTTGTGCTTATCCTTTAGTTGGTGATGAACCTTTTGCTGTTGTGTTACCGGATGTGATTATCGATGAGTATGAAAGTGATCTTACTCAAGATAATTTAGCGGCGATGATTCATAATTATCATGAGACTAAACATAGCCAAATCATGGTTGAGCCGGTACCAAAAGAACTTGTTTCATCTTATGGTATTGTTGACTGCCGTGGTGAAGAGTTATCTGCAGGTAATGTAACACAAATGTATAGTGTAGTTGAAAAACCGTCAATTGAAGAAGCACCATCTAATCAATCAGTGGTAGGTCGTTATGTATTGTCAGAAAAAATTTGGCCTTTATTAGCCAAAACACCATTAGGTGCTGGTGGTGAAATTCAATTAACTGACGCAATTGCGATGTTACTTGCAGAAGATCCTGTTGATGCGTATTGCATTAAAGGCCGAAGCCATGATTGTGGTAATAAATTAGGTTATGTCCAAACTTTTGTACAATATGCAATGCGTCATAAAAGTTTAGGCGATGATGTTAAAGCGTGGTTAAAAACGATTTAATTTTTTGCCTAATCAACTGATATAAAAAAGACGCCAATTGGCGTCTTTTTGCTATTTGTTTAGAATACATCGAAAGTGTAATTTTTATCATTAAACTTCTGACTGCTCATTATCCAAGGTCACGTTAGGATCGTTATAGATATCCATATTCATTAATCCAACTTCATGATCGGTTGCAATTGCTGCTGTCATTGCACCAGATACATTGGCTAAGGTTCTGGCCATATCAATGATTGGATCAACGGCTAGCACCATACCGATTAAAGGGAAGTATTCTGCCATTCCCATGCCTGATAGTACAACGGTTGCTGCAACAGTTGCAGTACCTGGGATACCGGCGATACCAATCGAACCTATAACGACCACAATTACTAGCATAATATAAAATTGGATATCAGTATTAATGCCCACCATATGGGCAACCATTACGGCAAGCAGTGCAGGGAAAAATCCAGCACAACCATTCATTCCCATTGTACTACCCAATGATCCTACTAGATTAGCAGTACCGGTATTTACTCCCATTCTGACGGTCAATGTTGATATTGTCATAGGTAATGTACCGACTGATGAACGGCTGGTAAAAGCCAGTAACCATGTACCAAGTGCTTTTTTAATAAATGTGATTGGTGAAATACCATGTACCATCACAATCAAGATATGTACTGCAAGCATTAATATGGTAGCAAGGTAAATTGCTAATACAAAGCTTGATACTTCGACTATTGCAGGAATACCATTGGAAATAATGGTGCGAGCAAGTAAGGCAATTACCGCATAAGGCATATATTTGATGACCGTCATGGCAATTGACATGATAATTTTATAAAGTGCTTCAATAAAAGTTTTAAACAGGGCAATAGGTTGAGGATTCTTTTTTTCCATGCGATTAGCTGCAAGTCCCATTAATGCCGAAAAGATGACTAAACCAACAATATTCTCTTTTACCATGGAAGCAATGATGTTACTAGGGATAAGATTGACGAATGTATCAATGATATTGGTATATTGTTTTGCAACAGCGGTTTTGGCTGAGGTTGAACTTAGTTCACCTAATGATAATACATTAGCCAAGATAATCCCAATAATACAAGCAATGGCTGTAGTGAATAGTAGCCAAAAAATACCTCTGAATGCGATTTGTGGTAAATTTTCTTTACCAGAAAAATCAATAATCACTTTTACAATTGAGACGAAAATCAGAGGAATAACTAGCATGCGAATAAAGGCTATAAAGGCTCGGCCGAATAAACCATACCATGTTGCGATTTCTTGCATCCAAATTGTTGAGCTATTTGGAAAACCTGCAGCGGCTTGAATACCTAAACCCAGTACGGCACCAAGTACTAAGCCAACTAGCATACGAATAGAAAAATTAACTTTTTTGGTTTGCAGTGGTCGCATTATCGCAAAAAAGCAAAACAGCAATAAGCCAATGCCTATTAAGGTTTGATAATGGGTGATAGATAAGAACTTTTCAAAAAAAGTCCCCTGAAAAATGGCATCTGACATGGTTTACCCCCAGCTTTTGGATAAAATTGAATTAATTATGTAATGATCTATTGTGGTAGGATTAATAAATTATTAACCCTACCACATATTTTTAATGTTAATAACTTAACATATTGTAAATAATTAATATGTTTTAATACTATTTAGCTATACCACCGGCTATATTTAAAATATCCCATGGTCTTGAAAAAGGAGGTGCATATAAAAAGTCCATCATGGCTAATTCATCAATTTTCATATTGGCCCAAATGGCTGTGGCTAAACTATTCGTTCTTAATGCAGCACCGTTCCCTCCCGCTATTTGGCCACCTAATAAAATACGAGTTTCGGCGTGATAAATGAGTTTAGCGATTACGCCAGTTTGCCCTTCAACATAGTTACTGTGATTTTTATCTTTAACGATTACTGTCTTGTAAGGGATCCCTGCTTTGATTGTTTGTGATTCTGTTAGACCTGTTCGTCCGGCTTCAATATCAAAGACTTTCAATGCTGATGTACCAAGTGTGCCTGGGAATTGGTTATTTCCACCAGCTAAATTGTCACCAACTGTTTTACCTAATTTGTTGGCACCAGTAGCTAGTGGTATATAAGTCATTGATTGACTAACTCGATGATATAGTGCGACACAATCACCAGCAGCATAAACACCTGCAATATTTGTTTGGCCATAATTATCAATAATAATTGCACCATTATTAAGTGTTTCAATATCCAGATCTTTATATACTTCACTATTAGGTTTTACCCCTGTAGCTATAATGACAATATCTGCTGCATATTTAGCTTTATCGGTAATAACGTGGGTAACTGTCTGTACACCTTCAAAACCTTGTACTCGTTCTTGTAGATGTAAATCACAATGTTGTTTTAAGTTTTCTTCAATAATCTCGGTAAGTTCCGGATCAAAGGCATCGACCAATACTCTATCATCTAATTGAATTAATTTTACATTTTTGTTTAATTCCACTAAAGATTCGGTTACTTCAAGTCCTATGTAACCAGCACCAATAACTACAACATTGGTATTTTGTGGATTAGCCAAGGCGCTTTTTATTGCCAGACCATCATATATATCACGTAAAGTGAAAATATTTTCCAGTTGGCGATTTTCTAAAGGCGGAATTATTGGTACTGCTCCAACCGCAATAAGTAATTTGTCATAATCATCATCAAAACAGTTATTGGTATTAAGATCTTTGACTGTAATTTTTTTTAATTTTGCATCAATAGCAATAACTTCATGTAACGTCTTGATTTCAATCCCATCTTTTGCAAATTGATTTGGTGTTCTAGATATCATTTCATTTTCATCTTGAAAATGATTGCCAATAAAGTAAGGTAATCCACAAGCACCAAATGAAACAATATCTGATTTTTCATAAATGCGAATGGTTGCATTAGGATCCTTTCTTTTGGCTTTTGCTGCGGCACTGGCACCAGCAGCTTGAGCGCCAATGATGATTATTTTCATCGAGTGTTCTCCTTTGAGCGCAAATAACTTTTAACTATCATCGTAACACAGGTTAATCACACTAGTTAGATTAGTTGGTTATTTAGCTTTAATATTAATCAATTTAAAGTTGTGTTGATAAGATTTGATTCCTGTTAAAAATAAATCTTAATCAGTTAAAATTTTTTGAGGAAAGGCGGTTTTTCAAGTATATCTTTGATTAATTCAACCTGTAGAGACGTATCGTTTAAGGCCGGGATGTAATAAAATTGTTTACCGCCAGCATTTAGGAATATTTCTCGATTTTGTTCATCAATTTCATAAAGGGTCTCAATACAATCCGCTGAAAAACCTGGACAGATAACCTGGACATATTTAGAGCCTGTTTTAGCCAATTTTTCTAATATATCGCTAGTGTTGGGTTCAACCCATTTCCCTTTACCAAACTTTGATTGATAAGCCATTTTTATTGTTAAGTCGATACCATTTTCTTGGCATTTGTTTGTCAATAATTTAGTGGTTAACTGGCATCTTTGCACATAGTCGTCTTGGCGTTTATCAATATAGCGTTCAGGAATACCATGATAAGAAAGGAGTAATACATCAGGCTGCCCTTGGATTGAAAACGCTTGCAGGACTTGTGAATAAAGGGCATCAATATAACTTGGGTGGTCGGCATAATCATGAATATAGCTAAGATTAATCTTGATATTATTATCTGCAATAAGTTGCTTAACTTTATCTAATACCGCTTGAGTTGTCGTCGTAGAATACTGTGGAAATAACGGTAATAATGTAATTTGTTCGCATGACTTTAAGTTATTTAACGCCGAGAGTAAGTTTGGTTCACCATAGGTCATGGCTAATTCACATTGTATATTAGGTAATGCTAATTGTAATTGATTAATTAAGCGTTTACTGTAATGAAGTAATGGTGATTCACCCTCAATCCATATTTTTTGATAATGGTTGATGATGTAGGGGACGCGTTTAGGTAGTACAAGGTATTTTAAAATTGGATACCAAATAAAAGCAGGTAGGTCGACAACATGGCGATCGAGTAAAAACTCGGTCAAGTAGTTGCGAATTGCCATTGGTGTTGCGGCACTTGGCGTTCCTAAATTAACTATCAATAATCCCTGTTTTTTATTCACAAGTCATTCCTCAAGATAGTGATGAATAACCGTCAATAGACGATGTAAAGCACCTTGATTACTTTTTAATACTTGATAGGCATTTTCGCCGATTTGCTGACAGCGATTTTTGTCATTCAATAAACTATTTATGGTTAAATAAAGCGAATCAATATCACTATTACATACCAGCATACCATTAGCATCGATCAATTGTTCGCCAATGACTTTAAAGTTAAAAAAGTGTTTACCGCTAATAATTGGAATATGGTGTAGTGCTGGTTCTAACGGGTTATGACCACCATGTTCAATTAAACTACCGCCAACAAAGGCAATATTCGCCATCCCATAAAGTTCTAACAGCTCTCCCATGGTATCACCCAAAATCACTTGTGTCTGATCTGTAGGGTTTTGTTTGCTACTGCGTGTAATATAATTCAAGCCATTATCGGCAATTAGTTTTTCAACGGTTTTAAAACGTTCAGGGTGACGAGGGACCAAAATAAGTAATAAGTTGCCATGATTTTTAAGAAGCTGTTGAAATGCTGATAAAATGATTTCATCTTCACCTGAATGTGTGCTGGCAGCGATTAGTACTGGTCGATGTAATTGCCATTGCTGTTTTAACTGCGCAAGATTCTGTTGTTGCTTGGCCGTGAGTTCAATATCAAACTTAATACTACCCGTTACCACTAAATGATCTGCCGGTAGGCCCAATGAGATAAATCTATCGCCGTCTTGTTTGTTTTGGGCGGCAACGGTGCTGATTTTAGCAAATAATTTACTAATTGCTTTCCCTAGTTTATGGTATCTTTTGGCTGAACGTTCAGATAAACGGGCATTAGCAATGATCAATGGAATTTTTTTGTTATGACATTGGCTAATTAAGTTTGGCCAAAGCTCTGTTTCCATAATTATTACTAATTTAGGTTGGACTGTTTTTAAAAAACGATGTATTGCGCAAGGTAAATCATAAGGTAAATAGACATGGCCAACACTGTCTTTTAGTAATGATTTAACTTGCTTTGATCCCGTAGGCGTCATGGTTGTGACTGTAATGGGTAACTGTGGATATTGATTTTGCAGCGCTTTAATCAGCGGGATTGCAGCAAGGGTTTCGCCGACCGATACGGCATGTACTAAAATTCCCCCTGATTTGACTTTATTTTTGCAAAATCCATAACGTTCTAACCAGCGTTTACGATAATCTGGCGCTTTACGGCTACGCCAAAGTAGTCTTATCCAGACAAACGGTTGAATTAAATAAAGTAAAATCGTGTATAAAATACTCATGATAATTCATTAGTTAGATTAAAAAAGTGTTGTCGGTAATAAACTAATTCGGCAATTGAATCACGAATATCATCCAACGCTTGATGTGAACTCTGTTTACTGATACCTTTTAATATTTCCGGTTTCCAACGTCTGGCTAATTCTTTAATCGTACTAACATCTAGATAACGGTAATGAAAATACTTTTCTAAATTTGGCATGTAATTAAATAGAAAACGGCGATCTTGACCAATGGTATTGCCACAGATTGGTGAACAGTTTTCAGGCACCCATTGTTTTAAAAATTCAATTGTTTGTTGTTCTGCTTGCTGTTCGGCAATGGTACTTTGTCGAACACGTTCGATTAAGCCTGATTTACCATGAGTTTTTTGATTCCAATCATCCATAAGTGCAAGTTGTTCATCTGATTGATGAACAGCAATAACTGGACCTTCAGCAAGGATATTTAAATTAGAGTCAGTTACGATGGTGGCAATTTCAATAATACGATCTCTGTTTGGATCGAGCCCTGTCATTTCAAGGTCAATCCAGATAAGATTATTACTGTTTATATTTGATTGTGTAGTCATAATTTGCGGTATTAATTTTCTTTTTAATGCCGAGTAGTGTAGCATAAGTACTAAATCGTTTGAGCAAAAAATTAGTTATCGTGGCAAAAAAACAACTTTCAAAAAATCAACAAAGGCGTATGGCCGCTAAGCATCAGCAGCGTTTAGAAACTAAGCTAGATGAAAATCTGTCTAATTTCTCTGCGCCACAAGAAGGGGTGGTGATTAGTCGCTTTGGCAAATCTGCTGATGTTGAAGATAACACTGGAATTATTTATCGTTGTAGTATTCGTCGTACGCTGCCATCTTTGGTAACGGGTGATAAAGTATTATGGCGTGAAAGTTTAGAACCAAATACTAATGGTATTATTGAAGCTGTTCATCCGCGCCATTCTGAATTAGTGCGACCTGATTTTTATGATGGCGTTAAGCCTGTTGCTGCAAATGTCGATCAAATTGTTATTATTTCTGCAGTATTGCCGGAATTATCGTTTAATATCATCGATCGCTATTTAGTTGCTTGTGAAGCAACCAATATCACACCGATTATTGTTTTGAATAAAATCGATTTGCTTGATAAGTACAAAAAACAGGAAATTGATCAGCAGTTACAAATTTACACTAAAATTGGTTATCAAGTTTTATATGTTTCATGTTTATCACAGCAGGGTATTGAACCTTTACAAAAGGTGCTGGATGACAAAATATCGATATTGGTTGGCCAATCTGGTGTGGGTAAATCAAGTATCATTAATTTGCTATTACCTCATGATCAAGCGACGTTAACTGGTGAGGTGTCTGAGATATCAGGTCTTGGCCAACATACTACAACTTCAACTCGACTTTACCATTTACCTAATGGTGGCGATATTATTGATTCGCCGGGAATTCGGGAATTCGGTTTATGGCATTTAGAGCCCGAGCAAGTTATTGGTGGTTTTGTTGAGTTTGAGGATTATTTAGGTGGTTGCCAATTTAGGGATTGCAATCACTTAGATACACCTGGGTGTCTATTACAAAAAGCGGTATCAGAAGGAATAATCGCACCATCAAGATTAGATAATTATCATCGAATTTTGCAATCAATGCGTGAGGTTAAAGCGAAAACCAATAAGAGTTATAAATAGCCATTGCTAATTAGCAGATTTTTATTTTTGATATGTTGTGGAATATTGCTCACAAGCTGTGTTGTGAGCAATAAGATAAACTATCGCTATTTAGTGATTTTTTAATGCGAAACCAATAGCAATATAGGCAAAACCTTGGAAAACTAGATCGATACCTAAAAACATTCCTAATACCCAAACACTATCATATGGCCAACCAGCAATTAACATTAGTCCTAAAATGATGTTAATAATTCCCGAAAAGACTACCCATCCCCAACGAGGGATATTGCGATTACTCATGGCAGCAAAAATTTGGCTAAATCCACTAATAGTCAATAATAATGAAATCAATAAAGTTAGTGCTGATGAAACGGCAATCGGTTGGAAAAAAGCCATCCCACCGATAAAGATATATAAAATCCCCATGATTGCCCATAAGGCTGTTTGGCCAAAACCTTTGATATTAAATGCGTGTACAACTTGAATGATGCCGGCGATTAACAGTAGTGACCCGATAAAATAAACAGAAAAAACGGTAGCCATGAATTGATAACCCAATGCCAAGCAACCGAGAACAATTAAAATCACACCAATTACAATAAACCAATTCGCTTTATGCTTAACATCTTGAATAGTGTTTTTATTAGTTGTCATATTAATTTCCTATTTTTGTTGTTAATGTAAAGAATTAAACAAGTACTATCTTGCAAGGCTAACTTTTACTTATATTATTTTGGAAAAGGACAAGGTATATAGGTGATGCAAAATACTTAGTGAAAATCAGAGGCTATATTTTCACTAAGTATAGTATTTAAGCAATATAATAAAACGAATTTCGCATTTAAATTTTATCTTTCAGTGCTTCATCTAAAGTTGAATAAAACATTAATTTGTTTGGAATTGGTACAATTTTTGCTCGGGCTAAAGTTTTTAATGGTTGAAATTGTAATTCACAAATTGAGAGCTCCACCTGCGCAGGTAATTCATCAATGAAATGAATAAGCGCATTTAAGCCCCCAGCATCAAGAATAGGTACTGCATCCCACTGTAGAACAATGTTTTGATAACCATTAATTTTTTGGTATAACTCTAAAAAGGTACGCTCAGCAGCGGCAAAGAACAATGGACCACTAATACGCAGTACTAATGTTTTCTCATTTCCTTGATTTAATTCGACTAAACGAGTCATTCTTGCAATACGACGCATAAATAAGATAGAAGCTAATACAATACCAATTGTTATAGCAATAACCATATCGAATAATACAGTCAGTGACATGCAAATAAGCATGATTATAATATCATCTTTAGGTGCGCGTTTAATGATATAAATAACTCGCTGTACGGCACTCATATTCCATGCAACAATTAATAATAATGCTGCCATTGCTGATAATGGAATAAAGGATAATAGTGGCGCAAAACAGATGAGTGCCAATAAAACAATTAACGCATGCAATACCGCAGCAATGGGTGAAGTCGCTCCAGCTTTTACATTTGCTGCTGAACGTGCAATAGCGGCTGTTGCTGAAATTCCACCAAAAAATGGGGCAATGATATTACCTAGACCTTGGCCAATCAATTCACTATTCGAATGATGTTTAGTATGTGTCATTTCATCTAAAACTACGGCACAAAGTAGTGATTCAATAGCACATAACATTGCCATAGTGATTGAAATTGGAATTAACGCACTGAATGTTGTCCAATCCCAAGTAAAACCAGCATGTTCCCATGGTAAGATAAATTCTGGTAACACTGGCGGAATACCATGACCAGTAGTATTATCTGCCAATGTATACGTGAATCGTGAACCAATTGTTTCTATTTGATAGCCAAATTGATTGAAGATTAGCATTATTAATACACCTGCGACTAATGCTGGTAAATGGCCAGAAATTTTCATTCGAAATTTTGGCCAAACAATTAGCACAATAAGTGTTATTAATCCTACTGATGTATCGGCGATATTAATCGTTGGCAACGTCTTCACTAGTTCAATAACTTTATTGATGTAGTTTTCCGGCATATGTTCCAGTGTTAAACCAAAAAAGTCTTTAATTTGCATTGTTGCAATTGTTATTGCAATACCAGAGGTAAAACCTAATACCACAGGTAGAGGAATATATTCTATTAAGCGACCTAACCTAATTATGCCCATTAATATTAAAAATATGCCTGAAAGTAAGGTAGCAATTAATAGACCTGATAAACCAAATTGTATCGAAACTGGATATAAAATTACCACAAAAGCTGCTGTTGGGCCGGAAACACTAAAACGAGAACCACCTGTCAGTGCTATCACGAAACCAGCGATAATCGCAGTATATAAGCCATGTTGAGGTGCAACACCACTTGCTATAGCTAACGCCATAGCAAGCGGAATAGCAATAATGCCAACAGTTATTCCGGCAATCAAGTCTTTAAGAAAACGAGTTGTGTTATAAGGGGTGTTAATGCATGCCGAAATAAATGCACTACTAATTTTAGTACCAGAAAGGCCATATAATTTCATTATGTTTTAAATCAATTAAATGAGTTGGAAAAAATACATAATAAGATAATCCTTTTTTCAAAAATTGAAAGAGTGTTATTAAAATAATTGCATTATTTTCAGTTAAATAATGTTATTAATGAGATAAAATAAGCTTATAAGTAATGGCCTGTTATTTTGCTCTTATATTATTAATCATAGATAGGGGTAATTATGTCTTTTATAAAAAATTTTTCTATTACTCAACCAGCAAATCAGATATTAGCCATTATGCTTACGCTTTTTACGCCATTGAGTTTTGCTGGAATGATGATTTCTGGTTCAAAGACTGCATATCAATATGATGCAAGACAATCTCTTACTCCTGCGCCTAGTGGGTATCAAGCGTTTTATATTGATCATATTGGTCGTCATGGTTCCCGTTATATCAGCAAAGCTAAATATGAAGATATTGCTTATAAAATTTTGGTATTGGCGGAAAAAAATAATCAATTAACTGAAAAAGGGAAATTATTATTAACGCAAATTACTACTATTAGAGAACTTAATAAAGATCATTATGGTGAACTTAGTGATCTTGGGCGAAAAGATATAAGTTTAATTAGTCAACGGATGTTAAAGAATACTCCAACAGTGTTTAAAGGTCAAAAAATAGCGGTTATTTCATCAACCTCTCCACGGGCTAAAGAAACGGCTGAAATCTTTATTAATACATTCAAAACCAAATATTCCAAGCTAAACGTTAATCAACAACCAGAAGATCAGCAAACGTTGTTACGTTTTTTTGAATATTCGCCTGCTTATGCTAAATATAAGAAAAATAGAATAATTAAAAATACACTAAAATCTTTAGAAAATGCTACTAAATCAGTAGAGATGAGTGAAAATATCGCAAGTTTGATCTTCACATCTGATTTTATTCATCAATTAAATAATGGTATCTCGCTATCAGAAAATTCTTTAGTTAAAACGCAAAATTTTGTGCTTTCTGTTTATCAGCTTTATCAAGAATTATTATCCTTTTCACCACTAGTATTAGCTGATAATCATCTTGATTTTAGCGGTTACTTCACACAAGATCAGCTATTATGGTTTAACACTGTCGTCACAGCAAAAAATTATTTACAAATTGGTCCTGCTTTTGATAGTAATGGCATCCAAATTAAGATTGCTGCACCACTATTATTAGATATGTTAAAAACAGCTGATAGTGCGATAGCTAATAAGGATATTGATGCCAATTTGCGATTTGCTCATGCCGAAACTGTATCACCATTAGCAACATTGATGGAAATTGAAGGTACCAATACGGTAGCTAATCCAGTAACTGATTATCCTTCCGTTTGGCAAGCCGATAAAATTATTCCAATGTCAGCAAATATTCAATGGATATTTTATAGAAGTGAACAAGCTGGTCAGGCTATATTAGTTAAAGTAATGTTAAATGAGCGAGAAGTCCATTTACCTTTAAAAACCAACGATTACCCTTATTATCAATGGGACGAATTGAAGAAGTTCTATGAAAATAAATTAAATAACTGGGGGCTTACCGACCAAGGAGTGGTATTAAAATGGCTAAATAAAATTAAATAAATACGTTATATTTAATTAAAAAATTTAGAATATCATTCCTTTAAGACAGCATAATTAAACTTGTAGCCAAAATGTTACTGGGCCGTCATTAATCAGTGATACTTGCATATCGGCTGCAAATTGCCCTGTTTGTGTTTCAATATGCTGTTGGCACTGTTTGACAAAAAATTGGTAAAGCTCATTGGCCATATCTGGCGAAGCCCCTTTTGTAAAACTTGGCCGCATACCTTTTTGAGTATCAGCCGCTAGTGTAAACTGAGAAACAACTAATAATTTGCCATTAATTTGTTGCACATTGAGATTCATTTTGCCGTCATTGTCACTGAAAATACGGTAGCCAAGCACTTTTTCACTTAAACGGAGCGCTTTCTGTTCATTATCGCCTTGTTCAACACCAAGTAAAACCAATAATCCCTGATTTATTTCACCAATAATTTGGTTATTTACAGAAACTGAAGCTTGTTTTACTCGTTGGATTAAGGCAATCATTTTTATATTACTCCGATTGGGAAGAATGTTTTAGGGGCATTTTGCTATGTCTATTATAGTCAGTGAGTGTTGCTGCAAATTCAGCGCCAAATAAGACAATACACCAAGAACAATATATCCAAACTAACATAATAGGAATTGAGGATACTACACCATAAATAAGTTGATAAGTAGGAAATGATGTCACGTACAGCGCAAAAGCACGTTTACCAATTTCAAATAATATCGCAGCGACTAATGCGCCAATTACAGCTTCTTTAAATGGTATCGATTCGGTAGGTATAATGCTGTAAAGTAACCAAAATCCGACAATAGATATAATAAATGGTAAGGTACTTAGTAGTACATCACCACTGGCTGCATCGGATAACCATTTTAGTGAGAATATATAAGAGCTTACAGCAACACTTGAACCAACTAAAATAGGACCTAAAGTCAAAATAGTCCAATACATAGTTAAGTTATACATGAACGAACGTTTCCGCTTAGTTCGCCAGATACGATTAAGTGCATTATTAATAGAGTTAATAAGTAATAGTGATGTCACTATTAAGCCGATAATTCCGACCAAGGTCATTTTTTTTGTATTGGCGATAAATTGCTCAAGATAATTTTGGATAGTATCACTAGCAGTTGGAACGAGATTACTATAAATGAGTTGTTTTAATGATTGACTCACCTCGTCAAACATAGGAAAGGCTGAGAGTAATGCAAAAATTACCGTTATCAGAGGGACTAATGCAAGTATGGTTGTGTAAGCTAGTTCTGCTGCTGAAGTAGTTAATCTATCATGATTTATTCGAGCCCACAACATTACTAAAAATGACTGCATATGCTTAAGTATACCCATAATATACCTTCATTTAGTTAGATATAATGCAATTATTGATCCCATTAGTTTTTAATGTGTTTAATACTTTTTGTGCATCAGTTTTATTTGTATATGGGCCAACAGTAACTCGATATAATTGTTGACTTGTGGTTATATTACCACTAATACCGGTCATAGCTAGAGAAGCTTTTAGTGTGTCTGCATTTGTTTTTTCTTTAAATGCACCACACTGTAGTAACCATTTACTATCTTCCATATTGGTTGATGTAGTCGGAGTCGTTGTAGAAGAATTATTGATAAAACTATCTAATATTTGTTGTCTTTCACTTGTAGTAGAATTAGTACCACTACTCGCATTTGGTGTTTCTAATTCTTTAAGATAAGTCCAACGTTCTTGTGGTTGTTCAGGTAGAGTTGCTACTGGTGACTCAGTTTTTACTTTTGGACGCTCAATAGGTTTTTCAGGATGATTTGTTGAAAGTAAGTATAAAATAGCAGAAAACAGAACAATAATGATAACCGCAAGAAATATCATTAACGATGGCAATATTCGTGACTTATTTTTTTTAGCTTTTGATTTTGATTGGCTCTTTTTTCTTACATAATCACGTTGAACCACAATATGCTCTCTTTTCTTTTATTCATATAAATTTAAATGACAGTATATAAATAAAAAAAGTGGCTTACACCACTTTTTTCAATTTTCTTTAACTCTATTGTCAACAGATTAGAAAATTAAGCTAGCGCTTTAATCTGTTTAATTAAATTCGCTTTATGACGTGCAGCTTTGTTTCTGTGGATTAGGCCACGAGCCGCTTGACGGTCAACAACTGCTTGCATGTCTTTGAATGCTACTTCAGCTGTTTGTTTATCACCAGCTGCAACAGCTGCGTAAACTTTTTTAACATAAGTACGCATCATTGAACGGTTACTAGCATTATGTTTACGACGTTTTTCGGATTGAACCGCACGCTTTTTAGCTGATTTGATATTAGCCAAAGTCAACTCCCAAGTTTAAATAAAAATACATATTAATAAGGCGGGGAAATATGCCTGATTTTCTTTCCATTGTCAATGCTGTTACATAAAAAAATTTACTATAAAAAGTATAAATCACTAATTTCGAGTAAATGTTTACTATATAACCGATATTGATTGTAACCTAATTAGAAATTTTATGTTAGAATAGCAAAAATTTTATTGTTTTTATATTTATAAGAGGAAGTCTCATGTCTATCATTAGAATGCAAGATCTTGATCTAAAAGGGAAACGTTTATTTATTCGCTCAGATCTTAACGTGCCGGTTAAAAATGGTAAGGTTACTTCAGATGCGCGAATTAAAGCATCATTACCTACTATTGAAGAAGCCATTAAAAAAGGCGCTAAAGTAATGGTTACTTCTCATATTGGTCGACCAACTGAAGGTGAATATAACCCAGAGTTCTCTTTACAACCTGTGGTTGATTACTTAAAAGAACATGTTTCTTTCCCAGTTCGTTTAGTTAAAGATTACCTTGATGGTGTTGATGTTAACGAAGGTGAACTTGTCGTTCTTGAAAACGTACGTTTTAACGTAGGTGAAGGTAAAGATGATGAAACTTTATCTAAAAAATATGCGGCACTTTGCGACATTTATGTAATGGATGCGTTTGGTACAGCTCACCGTGCTCAAGCTTCTACTCATGGTGCTGGTAAGTTTGCTCCTGTTGCTTGTGCTGGCCCATTATTGGCAGCTGAACTTGATGCATTAGGTAAAGCACTTGATAATCCTGCTCGTCCAATGGTTGCGATTGTTGCTGGTTCTAAAGTATCAACTAAACTAACTGTTCTTGATTCTTTATCAAAAATTGCTGACCAAATTATTGTTGGTGGTGGTATCGCAAATACATTCATCGCAGCAGAAGGCTACAATGTTGGTAAATCTCTTTACGAAGCTGATTTAATTCCTGAAGCAAAAAAATTAATGGCTAACTGTCAAATTCCTGTTCCTACCGATGTTCGTGTAGCAACTGAATTTAGTGAAACAGCGACTGCAACTGAAAAATCAGTTAAAGATGTTAAAGAAAATGAACAAATTCTTGATTTAGGTGATCAATCAGCAGAAGTATTAGCTGAAATTATCAAAAATGCAAAAACTATTTTATGGAATGGTCCTGTTGGCGTATTTGAGTTCCCTAATTTCCGTCGTGGTACTGAAATTGTTGCTAAAGCAATTGCCGATAGCCAAGGTTTCTCAATCGCTGGTGGTGGTGATACATTAGCTGCAATTGACTTATTTGGTATTGAAGATAAAATTTCTTATATTTCTACTGGTGGTGGTGCATTCCTTGAGTTTGTTGAAGGTAAAAAACTACCAGCTGTTGCAATGTTAGAAGAGAGAGCAAAAGCTTAATATTCTATTTCGATAATAAGGATGAGCCAATTACTCATCCTTTACTTTTTATATAAATAAATCTATAGGAATTAAAATGGCTACAAAGATTTCTGATGTCGTTAAACCTGGTGTTGTTACTGGTGATGATGTTCAAAAAGTTTTTCAAATCGCGCGTGAGAATAATTTTGCTTTACCTGCTGTTAACTGTGTTGATACAAATACAATTAACGCAGTAATTGAAACTGCAGCTAAAGTTGGTTCAGCAGTAATTGTTCAATTTTCTAATGGCGGTGCTCAATTTATCGCTGGTAAAGGCTTAAAATTAGATGGGCAAGAAGCTGCAGTTTTAGGTGCGGTTTCAGGTGCTAAACATGTTCATCTTATGGCTGAAAAATACGGTGTACCAGTTATTCTTCATACTGACCACTGTGCTAAAAAACTTCTTCCATGGGTTGATGGATTACTTGATGCTGGTGAAGCTCACTTTGCTAAAACAGGTAAACCTTTATTCTCTTCTCACATGATCGATCTTTCTGAAGAAACATTAAAAGATAATATTGATATTTGTTGTCAATACCTTGCTCGTATGTCTGCGATGAAAATGACATTAGAGTTAGAACTAGGTTGTACTGGTGGTGAAGAAGATGGTGTAGATAATAGCCATATGGATAGTTCTGCGTTATATACACAACCAGAAGATGTTGCTTATGCTTATGAGCGTTTAAGCGAAATTAGCCCACGTTTTACTATTGCTGCATCATTCGGTAATGTTCACGGTGTTTACAAACCAGGTAACGTGAAATTAACGCCAAAAATTCTAGATAATTCTCAAAAATATGTATCTGAGAAATTTAATTTACCAGCTAAATCATTAAACTTCGTTTTCCATGGTGGTTCAGGTTCAACTCAAGAAGAAATTGCTGAAGCAGTTAGCTATGGTGTTGTTAAAATGAATATCGATACTGATACTCAATGGGCAAACTGGGCGGGTGTTTTAGATTACTACAAAGCAAATGAAGCTTATCTTCAAGGTCAATTAGGTAACCCTGAAGGTATCGATGCACCGAATAAAAAATATTACGATCCACGAGTATGGTTACGTAAAGGTCAAGAATCTTTAGTTGCTCGTTTAGAACTTGCATTTAAAGAACTTAACGCTATCGACGTACTGTAAAACTTTCTAATATTTTTTATTGTATATATAGAAGCAGAGTAATGAACTCTGCTTTTGTTTTATCCTTCAACAAATAAATGTTGCATTTTTGTATTAGTTGTAGGATAATTTCGCCCTCATTTAACTTAGGGGAGCTGTCTATTTATTAATAACTATTATTAATAGAGGCGTTTGCACCCGAGAGAAGGAAACTAAAATGGCAAAAAAAGTACAAGCCTACATCAAGTTGCAAGTTGCAGCTGGTGCAGCAAATCCTAGTCCACCAGTTGGTCCAGCACTTGGTCAACACGGTGTGAATATTATGGAATTCTGTAAAGCATTTAATGCTAAAACAGAAAGCATGGAAAAAGGTTTACCTATTCCAGTAGTTATCACTGTATATTCTGACCGTTCATTCACTTTTATAACTAAGACTCCGCCTGCTGCAGTATTATTAAAGAAAGCGGCTAAAATCAAGTCTGGTTCTGGTGAACCGAATAAGAAAAAAGTCGGTAAAGTAACTAGCGCTCAAATTCGCGAAATCGCTGAATTAAAAGCTGCTGATATGAATGGTGCAACCATTGAAACGATGATGCGTTCTATCGAAGGAACTGCACGTTCAATGGGCTTGGAAGTGGAGGGTTAATTCATGGCTAAATTATCTAAAAAAGCTAAACTTATCCGCGAAAAAGTAAACGCTACTAAACTATATGATATCAATGAAGCAGTCGCTTTATTGAAAGAACTTGCTACAGCTAAATTTACTGAAAGCGTTGATGTTGCTGTTAATTTAGGTATCGACTCACGTAAATCAGATCAAAATGTGCGTGGCGCTATCGTTCTTCCACATGGTACAGGACGTAGTGTTCGTGTTGCTGTATTTACTCAAGGTGCAAACGCTGATGCTGCTAAAGAAGCTGGTGCTGAATTAGTTGGTATGGATGATCTAGCAGATCAAATCAAAAAAGGCGAAATGAACTTTGACGTTGTTATCGCATCTCCAGACGCAATGCGTGTTGTTGGTCAATTAGGTCAAATTTTAGGACCTCGTGGCTTAATGCCAAACCCTAAAGTTGGTACTGTAACACCTAACGTAGCTGAAGCTGTTAAAAATGCTAAAGCAGGTCAAATCCGTTACCGTAATGATAAAAATGGTATTATCCATACTACTATCGGTAAAGCTGATTTTGATGCAGATAAACTTAAAGAGAATTTAGAAGCATTACTTGTTGCGTTAAAACGTGCAAAACCAGCCTCTTCTAAAGGTGTATTTGTGAAGAAAGTTAGTCTTTCTACCACAATGGGTGCTGGTGTTGCTATTGATCAAGCAACATTAAATGCAACTGTTTAATTACTTTTGTTGATTAAACAATAAGAATCGGTTGGTGTCTGGCCTTAACCAGACCCCGTCCAAGACCGTAGGTGTAGTTGAAGTTTAACTACTTAATTTTCCTACGTAGACGGTGACAGAACCTGATAGATATAATAGAGGGATTCTGCTCATCGTGGTTATGCTAGCTACATGTGTAGCTAGTTAAAATCAGTCTAGGCTTTGCCTAGTTTAATCCAGGAGCAATACCAATGGCACTAAATCTTCAAAATAAACAAGAAATTGTTGCTGAAGTTAACGAAATCGCCAAAGGTGCGCTTTCTGCAGTTGTTGCTGATTCTCGTGGCGTAACTGTAGAAAAAATGACTGCATTACGTAAATCTGCTCGTGAAGCTGGTGTTTATATGCGTGTTGTTCGTAATACGCTATTACGCCGTGTTGTTGAGGGAACTCAATACGAGTGTTTAAAAGATACGTTTGTTGGTCCAACTCTAATTGCATTTTCAAATGAGCACCCAGGTGCTGCAGCGCGTATTTTTAAAGCGTTTGCTAAAGAAAATGATAAATTTGAGATTAAAGCCGCAGCCTTTGAAGGTGAGTTGATTACTGCAGCGAATATTGATCGCTTAGCAACATTACCTACTTATGAAGAAGCATTAGCACGCTTGATGTCAACCATGAAAGAAGCCGCAGCTGGCAAATTGGTTCGTACTCTTGCAGCAGTTCGCGATCAAAAAGAAGCTGCTTAATTGGCAGTATGATTGTGAACGTTATTAATTAATAAAAATTGTAAATTTGGGAAACTATATTATGTCTATCACTAAAGAACAAATTTTAGATGCAGTTGCTGAAATGTCTGTAATGGATGTTGTTGAACTTGTATCTATGATGGAAGAAAAATTTGGCGTTTCTGCAGCAGCAGCTGTAGCAGTTGCAGCAGCTGGTCCAGCTGAAGCAGCAGAAGAAAAATCTGAATTTGATGTAATCTTAAAAGATGTTGGCGCTAACAAAGTAGCTGTTATCAAAGCAGTTCGTGGTGCAACTGGTTTAGGCTTAAAAGAAGCTAAAGACCTTGTTGAATCAGCTCCAGCAACTGTTAAAGAAGGTGTTAGTAAAGCTGACGCAGATGAACTTAAAAAGGCACTTGAAGAATCTGGTGCAGTTGTCGAACTTAAGTAAGTTTATCGATAACAAGCTAACTGGCTGGGGGTTTTATACCTCCAGCCTTTTTGCGCTGTAATAAGTCAAAGAATTTTATTTGAAGATTATCAATAAAAAGTAATAAAGAAATAATATATTTATTAAGCCTAATCATTTGATATTTATAGATATTTTCGATGAGGTGTCAGGCGTTATTATTTCGTAGTACCCTGATGAATATTTAATCATGCTAAAATAGCAGATAAGCAAGTTGAGGAACTAATGGTTTACTCTTATACCGAGAAAAAACGAATTCGTAAGAATTTTGGTAAGCGTCCACAAGTCTTGGATATACCGTATCTTCTTTCTATTCAACTTGATTCGTTCCAGAAATTTATTGAACAAGATCCAGAAGGTCAATATGGCTTAGAAGCCGCATTTCGTTCAATATTTCCGATAAAAAGTTATAGTGGTAACGCTGAGTTACAATACGTGAGCTTTAAAATGGGCGAACCTGTGTTTGATGTTAAAGAATGTCAAATTAGGGGGATCACTTACTCAGCACCGTTGCGCGTAAAATTACGTTTAGTTATTTATGATAAAGATGCGCCAGAAGGAACAGTAAAAGATATTAAAGAGCAAGACGTCTACATGGGCGAAATCCCTTTAATGACGGACAATGGTACGTTTGTGATCAACGGTACTGAACGTGTAATCGTATCACAATTACATCGTAGTCCAGGTGTGTTCTTTGATAGTGATAAAGGTAAAACACACTCTTCTGGTAAAGTTTTATATAATGCTCGGATTATTCCTTATCGTGGCTCTTGGCTTGATTTTGAATTTGATCCAAAAGATAATCTTTTTGCTCGTATTGACCGTCGTCGTAAACTTCCTGCAACAATCATTTTGCGTGCGTTAGGTTATGAAACTGAAGAAATTTTAGATATGTTCTTCGAAAAAACTATTTTCGAAGTGGGCAAATCAAAATTAAAAATGGATCTTGTGCCAGAGCGTTTACGTGGTGAAACAGCGTTATTTGATATTGAATCAAAAGGCAAAGTTTACGCAGAAAAAGGTCGTCGTATTACAGCTCGTCATATTCGTGAGCTTGAAAAAGATAAAGTAACTAAGATCGATGTTCCAGTTGAATATATTGTTAATAAAGTATTAGCGAAAAATTATGTAAATCAAGAAACAGGTGAAGTTGTTGCTTTTGCTAATACACCAATTTCACTAGAGCTATTGCTTGAATTAACTAATGCTGGCTATAAGAAAATCGAAACATTATTCACTAATGATTTAGATCATGGTGCATTTATTTCTGAAACCTTAAATGTTGACTCTACTCGAGATCGACTAGGTGCATTAGTTGAAATTTATCGAATGATGCGTCCGGGTGAGCCACCAACAAAAGAAGCAGCTGAAGCTTTATTTGATAACTTATTCTTCTCTGATGAGCGTTATGACTTATCAGCAGTAGGTCGTATGAAGTTTAATCGTTCTTTAGGACGTGACGATATTGAAGGCGAAAGTGTCTTAACTAAAACTGATATCGTTGATGTAATGAAGAAATTGATCAGCATTCGTAATGGTCATGGTGAAGTCGATGATATCGATCACTTAGGTAACCGTCGTATCCGTAGTGTTGGTGAAATGGCAGAAAACCAATTCCGTATTGGTTTAGTGCGTGTAGAGCGTGCTGTAAAAGAACGTTTATCATTAGGTGACTTAGATTCACTAATGCCACAAGATATGATTAATGCTAAACCAATTTCAGCAGCTATCCGCGAATTCTTTGGTTCAAGCCAATTATCTCAGTTTATGGATCAAAACAATCCATTATCTGAAATTACGCATAAACGCCGTATTTCTGCATTAGGTCCAGGTGGTTTAACACGTGAACGAGCGGGCTTTGAAGTACGTGACGTACATCCTACTCATTATGGTCGTGTATGCCCGATTGAAACACCAGAAGGTCCAAACATCGGTTTGATTAACTCACTAGCGGTTTATTCTCGTACTAATGAGTATGGATTCCTTGAGACTCCATACCGCCGAGTAGTTGATGGTGTGGTAACTGATGAAATTAACTATTTATCAGCAATTGACGAAAGTGAATTTGTTATTGCCCAGGCTAACTCAAATCTTGATGACGATGGTCGTTTTAAAGAAGATTTAGTGACTTGTCGTTTAAATGGTGAGTCTGGTTTATATAGTCCTGAACAAGTTCATTATATGGACGTATCAACTCAACAAATCGTATCGGTTGGTGCTTCATTAATCCCATTCTTAGAACATGATGATGCGAACCGTGCATTGATGGGTGCAAACATGCAACGTCAAGCGGTACCAACATTAAAGGCAGAAAAACCATTTGTTGGTACAGGTATGGAACGTGCAGTAGCGGTTGACTCAGGTGTAACTGCAGTTGCTCGTCGTGGTGGTACAGTACAATATGTTGATGCATCACGCATTGTAATTAATGTTAACGATGATGAAATGTACGCTGGTGAAACAGGGATTGATATTTATAATTTAACTAAATATACCCGTTCAAACCAAAATACCTGTATTAACCAAATTCCATGTGTGGAATTAGGTGAAAAAGTTGAGCGCGGTGATGTCCTTGCGGATGGTCCATCAACTGACTTAGGTGAGTTGGCTTTAGGTCAAAACATGCGTGTGGCATTCATGCCATGGAATGGTTATAACTTTGAGGATTCTATTTTAGTTTCTGAAAAAGTGGTACAAGATGATCGTTTCACTTCGATTCATATTCAAGAATTATCTTGTGTATCTCGTGATACTAAACTAGGTGCAGAAGAAATTACCGCAGATATTCCAAATGTTGGTGAAGCGGCTCTTTCTAAACTAGATGAATCAGGTATTGTTTATATTGGTGCTGAAGTTAAAGGTGGCGATATTCTGGTTGGTAAAGTAACACCAAAAGGTGAAACACAATTAACACCAGAAGAAAAATTACTACGCGCTATTTTTGGTGAAAAAGCGTCAGATGTTAAAGATACTTCACTTCGTGTACCAAATGGTGTTTCAGGTACAGTTATTGATGTTCAAGTCTTTACTCGTGATGGTGTACAGAAAGATAAACGTGCACTTGAAATTGAAGAGATGCAACTTAAACAAGTTCGCAAAGACTTAACAGAAGAACTTAAAATCCTTGAAGCAGCATTATTTGCTCGTATTCGTGATGTATTGATTTCTGGTGGCATTAAAGCAGAAAAATTAGATGCGTTACCACGTGAAAAATGGTTAACCATTGGTATTGCCGATGAAAGTAAGCAAGCTCAATTAGAGCAACTAGCTGAACAACACGAAGAAATTAAAGCTGAGTTTAACAAAAAACTTGAAGCTAAACGAATGAAGATCACTCAAGGTGATGATTTACAACCTGGTGTACTCAAAATCGTTAAAGTTTACTTAGCTGTTAAACGTCAAATTCAGCCTGGTGATAAGATGGCTGGTCGTCATGGTAACAAAGGGGTTATCTCTAAAATCAACCCAATTGAAGATATGCCATATGATGATAAAGGTCGCCCAGTAGATATCGTATTGAATCCTCTTGGTGTTCCTTCTCGTATGAATATCGGTCAGATTTTAGAAACTCACTTGGGTATGGCAGCGAAAGGTATTGGTCAGAAGATCGATGCAATGCTAAAAGAACAGCAAGAGTTAGCTAAATTACGTGATTTCATCCAAAAAGCTTATGACCTTGGTTTAGGTGCAGCACAAAAAGTAAATGTTGCTGAATTTACCGATCAGGAAGTGATGACATTGGCGCAAAATTTACGTAATGGTATGCCACTTGCAACACCGGTATTTGATGGTGCAAAAGAGCAAGAAATTAAAGCATTACTTGAACTTGGTGATTTACCAACTTCAGGTCAAATTACCTTGTATGATGGACGTACCGGTGAACAATTTGAACGTCCAGTAACTGTAGGTTATATGTACATGTTGAAATTGAATCACTTAGTTGATGATAAGATGCATGCCCGTTCTACAGGTTCATATAGTCTGGTTACTCAACAACCATTGGGTGGTAAAGCTCAATTTGGTGGTCAACGTTTCGGTGAGATGGAAGTATGGGCACTTGAAGCATATGGTGCAGCTTATACCTTACAAGAAATGTTAACTGTTAAATCAGATGATGTGAACGGTCGTACTAAGATGTATAAAAATATTGTAGATGGTGATCATCGTATGGAACCTGCGATCCCTGAATCATTTAACGTATTGTTAAAAGAGATTCGTTCGTTAGGTATTAATATCGAGTTAGATGAAGAGTAATCTTAGCTAACTAAAATGATTTCTATTTATAGGGATAACTTATCAGTAATGATAAGTTATCTAATTGGTTTAACTCCATAGGAGTCAATTGTGAAAGACTTACTAAAGTTTCTAAAAGCACAAACAAAAACTGAAGATTTTGATGCTATCAAGATAGGCCTTGCCTCTCCTGATATGATTCGTTCATGGTCTTTTGGTGAAGTTAAAAAACCTGAAACAATTAACTATCGTACGTTTAAACCTGAACGTGATGGATTGTTTTGTGCGCGTATTTTCGGGCCAGTTAAAGATTATGAATGTTTGTGTGGAAAATATAAACGTTTAAAACACCGTGGTGTTATTTGTGAAAAATGTGGTGTAGAAGTCACACAAGCGAAAGTACGTCGTGAACGTATGGGCCACATTGAACTTGCATCACCAACTGCACATATTTGGTTTTTAAAATCATTACCATCTCGTATTGGTTTATTACTTGATATGCCACTTCGTGATATTGAACGTGTACTTTATTTTGAATCATTTATGGTTCTTGATGGAGGCATGACAAATTTAGATCGTGGACAAATCTTAACCGAAGAACAGTATTTAGATGCGTTAGAAGAGTTCGGTGATGAGTTTGATGCACGCATGGGTGCAGAAGCTATTCAAGAATTATTACGTAATATTGATGTTCAAGCTGAATGTGAAGCATTACGTGATGAACTCTCAACCACTAATTCTGAAACAAAACGTAAAAAGTTAACCAAAAGAATTAAGATTATTGAAGCATTTATCCAATCAGAAAATAAGCCTGAATGGATGATCTTAAATGTGTTACCTGTGTTGCCACCAGATTTACGACCATTAGTACCACTTGATGGCGGTCGTTTTGCAACATCAGACTTAAATGATTTATATCGTCGTGTTATCAACCGTAATAATCGTTTAAAACGTTTATTAGATTTAGCTGCACCAGATATTATTGTACGTAACGAAAAACGTATGCTACAAGAATCTGTAGACGCATTATTAGATAATGGTCGTCGTGGTCGTGCAATCACTGGTTCAAACAAACGACCATTAAAATCACTTGCCGATATGATTAAAGGTAAGCAAGGTCGTTTCCGTCAAAACCTATTAGGTAAACGTGTAGACTATTCAGGCCGTTCAGTAATTACTGTTGGTCCATACTTACGTTTACATCAATGTGGTTTACCGAAGAAAATGGCTCTTGAGCTATTTAAACCATTTATCTACGGTAAATTAGAACGTCGTGGTTATGCAACAACCATTAAAGCTGCTAAGAAGATGGTTGAACGTGAAGATGCAATTGTTTGGGATATCTTAGATGAGGTTATTCGTGAACATCCGGTATTATTAAACCGTGCACCAACACTTCACAGACTTGGTATTCAGGCGTTTGAACCTATCCTAATTGAAGGTAAAGCGATCCAATTGCACCCATTAGTTTGTGCGGCATTTAATGCTGACTTCGATGGTGACCAAATGGCGGTTCACGTTCCATTAACGTTAGAAGCACAATTAGAAGCGCGTGCGTTAATGATGTCAACCAACAATATTCTTTCACCAGCAAGTGGTGAACCTATTATCGTTCCATCTCAGGACGTGGTATTAGGTCTTTACTATATGACTCGTGATAAAGTCAATGCTAAAGGTGAAGGCATGGTATTAACTGGTCCTAAAGAAGCAGAAAAACTGTATCGTTTAGGTCTAGTTGAATTACATGCTAAAGTTAAAGTACGTATAACTGAAAGTCATCGTAACAGTATTGGTGAGTGGGAAGATACGACTTCTGTAATTGATACTACTGTTGGTCGAGCTATCTTATGGTTAATTATGCCTAAAGGTATGAGCTTCTCAGTTATCAATCAACCGCTTGGTAAAAAAGCGATTTCACGAATTTTAAATATTTGTTATCGCCAATTGGGCATGAAAGAAACTGTTATTTTAGCTGACCAAGTTATGTATACCGGCTTTGCTTATGCAGCTCGTTCTGGTGTATCGGTTGGTATTGATGATATGGAAATTCCTGCTAAGAAATTACAAATTATCAATGAAGCTGAAATCGAAGTTGCGGAAATTCAAGAACAGTTCCAATCAGGTTTAGTGACTGCAGGTGAACGTTATAACAAAGTTATCGATATTTGGGCAGCAGCTAATGAGCGTGTTGCTAAAGCGATGATGGATAACTTATCAACTGAAAAAGTGATTAACCGAGAAGGTGAAGAAGAAGTTCAATCTTCATTTAATAGCATCTATATGATGGCCGACTCTGGTGCTCGTGGTTCTGCAGCTCAGATTCGTCAGTTAGCGGGTATGCGTGGTTTGATGGCTAAACCAGATGGTTCAATCATCGAAACGCCAATTACGGCAAACTTCCGTGAAGGATTAAACGTACTTCAATACTTTATCTCGACCCATGGTGCGCGTAAAGGTCTTGCTGATACCGCATTGAAAACAGCGAACTCAGGTTACTTAACTCGTCGTTTAGTTGATGTGGCTCAAGATTTAGTTGTTATTGAAGATGACTGTGGCACGTTAGAAGGTGTGGTAATGACACCTGTGATTGAAGGTGGTGATGTTAAAGAACCATTACGTGAACGTGTATTAGGTCGTGTAACAGCTGAAGACGTATTAAAACCAGGTAGTGCGGATATTTTAATCCCTCGCAATACATTACTTGATGAAAGTTATTGTGATCTACTTGAACAAGAATCTGTAGATAGCGTTAAAGTTCGTTCAGTAGTTTCGTGTGATACTGATTTTGGTGTTTGTGCGAAATGTTATGGACGTGACTTAGCTCGTGGTCACTTAGTGAACAAAGGTGAAGCTATCGGTGTTATCGCTGCTCAATCAATCGGTGAACCAGGTACACAGTTAACCATGCGTACGTTCCATATCGGTGGTGCGGCATCTCGAGCAGCAGCAGAATCTAGTGTTCAAGTTAAAAACAAAGGTAGTATTAAACTGACTAATGCTAAATTTGTAACTAACCCAGATCAGAAACTAGTTATTACTTCACGTAATGCTGAATTAACTATTATTGATGAATTAGGTCGAATGAAAGAAACTTATAAAGTTCCTTATGGCTCGATTCTAACTAAAGGTAATGGTGCAACTGTTGATGCTGGTGAAACGGTAGCAAACTGGGATCCGCATACAATGCCAGTTATTTCGGAAGCGAAAGGTTTTGTTCGTTTTGTTGATATGATCGATGGCCAAACCATTACTCGTCAAACTGATGAGTTAACAGGTTTATCATCTATCGTAATCTTAGATGTAGCAGAACGTACTGGTGTTGGTAAAGATCTACGTCCAGCAATTAAAATTGTTGATGCTAAAGGTAATGATATCTTTGTGGCAGGTACAGAAATGCTTGCGCAGTACTTCTTACCAGGTAAAGCATTAGTACAATTAGAAGATGGTGCGGAAATTAATGTTGGTGATACACTTGCACGGATTCCACAAGCATCTGTAGGTACTAAAGATATCACCGGTGGTTTACCTCGAGTAGCTGATTTATTTGAAGCTCGTAAACCTAAAGAGCCGGCAATTCTTGCTGAAATTGATGGTATTATCTCATTCGGTAAAGAAACTAAAGGTAAACGTCGCTTAATTATCACTCCACTAGATGGTAGTGAACCATATGAAGAGATGATTCCAAAATGGCGTCAACTTAACGTATTCGAAGGCGAACAAGTTGGCCGTGGTGATGTGATTTCTGATGGTCCTGAATCAGCACATGATATTTTACGTCTACGTGGTGTTAATGCAGTAACTCGTTATATTGTGAATGAAGTTCAAGAAGTTTATCGTTTACAAGGTGTAAAAATTAACGATAAACATATTGAAGTTATTGTTCGTCAAATGTTACGTAAAGCAACTGTTATTCATCCTGGTGGTTCTCGTTTACTTGATGGTGAACAACTTGAAGTTTCACGCTTGAAGATTATTAATCGTGAGCTTGAAGCACAAGGTAAAGAACCAATTGTTTACTTGCATGATTTGCTTGGTATTACTAAAGCATCACTTACTACTGAGTCATTTATTTCTGCGGCATCGTTCCAAGAAACGACTCGCGTATTAACTGAAGCAGCAGTTGCAGGTAAAAATGATGAACTTCGTGGTCTGAAAGAAAACGTTATTGTTGGTCGCTTAATTCCAGCTGGTACTGGTTATGCATATCATAAAGAGCGTTTGCGTAAACGCGCAATGCCATCTGATGATGCAATTCAACCAACAACTGTTTCAGCTGAGGAAGCTACAGCTAACTTAGCGGAATTATTGAATTCAGCAGAAGAAAATCAATAGATTTTAGATAAATCGACTAAAGTAGCACGTGTTATCACGTGCTATTTTTTTTGTCGAGTGTATGAGGTATGAAAGGAGTATTAGATGTATATTGTAATGAATCGTTTTAAAATTAAGTTAGGTAGTGAAGACACTTTTATTGAAATATGGCGTAATCGTGATAGTCATTTAAAAGAGATGAAAGGTTTTAATCGTTTTTATTTTCTTAAAGGAAAAACTTATGAAGATTACACATTGTTTTCATCATATGCCGAATGGGAATCAAAACAAGATTTTGAAAATTGGGTTAATTCTGCTCATTTCAAACATACTCACCGTAATACAGATAGCCGTCCAAATAACGCAGATATCTATTTTGAACCGGCTCAACTTGAATGTTTTGAAGTCATTATCTAAGTAATTTTTAAACTAAAAAATCAAATTTAAAAATAAGCATTGTGAGCAATACCAATAAAAAATTACCGATGATAATTCTTCGCAAATTACATAAAAAAAGATATAATCAAATAAAATTACATGAGCATAACATCTATTAAAGAAGGCGATCAGCCCATGTAAGTTAAGTCCATTATCTAAAAGTCTCTTCTTTATATTTTATAGTTCATAATTATTTTTATAAAAAGTTGTAAAAATATATTCTTCAATTAAGCATTATAAGTTTGTTAGTAACCAAATTTTTAGGCTACTGGTTAGTATTTTCTAATTATCATTGCTTTTTTAAGTTATTTGAAAGTTTAACTATTTACAGGGGCTTGCCATGAAATCGAAATTACTATTGCTTATTCTTATTTTAATCATTGTTGGTGGATTTTTCTTTTTTAAAGACTATAACAGTATTCAAACTCAAGACGAAAAAGTTGCTGCATCTTGGTCGGAAGTGATTAATCAGTATAAACGTCGAGCAGATTTAGTTCCGAATCTTGTCAATACAGTAAAAGGATATGCAACTCATGAAAAAGATGTTTTTACTCAGGTAACAGATGCGAGAGCGAAAGTGGGTTCGATCCAAATTAATGCAGATCAACTTAGCGATCCCGCTTTATTCTCAAAATTCCAACAAGCCCAATCAGAATTAAGTTCCGCATTAAGTCGCTTAATTGCGGTTAGTGAAAATTACCCAGAACTTAAAGCAAACACACTTTATCAAGATTTAATGAGCCAATTGGAAGGTACTGAAAACCGGATAACGGTTGCTAGAGGTCGATATATAGAAACAGTACAATCATTTAATACTTATATTCGTCAATTACCAACCAAATGGATTGCAAATGTTATAGGGGTACAACCAAAACAACAGTTTACGGTTGAAAATGAACAACAAATTTCTAATCCACCAGCAGTCAATTTTGGACAATAAACATAATGAAAAAATATTATCTGCTCTTTTGTTTACTGTTTTTTAGTGCTGTAAGTTATGCATTAACTGAAATTCCAACATTTGATCGCCGTATTATTGATACATCAGATACTTTAGAACCATCACAAATAGATGATTTGGAATCAAGCTTGATTACTTTTGAAAAAACGCGAACTGATGGTGCACAGATCGCGGTATTAATGATCCCCAAACTCGATAATGAAACGGTTGAACAGTATGCTGATAGGGTGTTTATTAAGTGGAAAATAGGTAAAAAAGAGCAAGATAATGGTATTTTATTATTAATTGTTAAAGATGATAAGTTGATGCGAATCGAAGTTGGTTATGGTTTTGAAGGCATCATTACCGACTTAATTGCTAGTCATATCATTCGTGAACAATTAGTGCCACAATTTAGACAAAATAACTATTATCAAGGTATACATGATGCGCTTTCAGTTTTAATTAATAAGTTGAATGATCCTCAACAGGTACCAGCGACTAATAGTGATCCAGATCTCAAAACGGTACTTGCTGGTGATTTTGGTGCCAATTTATTTAGTTATGGATTAGCATCCTTTTTTATTTGTTTCACTATTGCTAGCTTATTTTCGATTACTTCCTCTAAACGTAGTGCTAGCCGAAGTTTAGGTACTGGTTTACTAAATGGTATATCAGTTGGCGGTTTTACTTTGTTCAATGGTTATTCATTACATATTGTCTTACCTCTAATATTTTTAGCATTTGTTGCCAGTGCGATTTTAAGTGGAATTTTAACTATGAGTGGCGGTAGCGGACGTGGTGGTCGAGGAGGCGGTTTCGGTGGGGGTAATGGTGGTGGTTTTGGCGGAGGTTCATTCGGCGGATTTGGTGGTGGAGGCGGTGGCCGTAGTGGTGGCGGCGGTGCCTCTGGCAGCTGGTAAACTTTCTTAAAAAGTACCAAAAGAAATTGACAATTTACTTTTTTAACAAAAATACCACTTAGGTTTATAGCCTCGATAACAAAAATAACTATCTGTGCTTGAAAAATTTTGAGGAGAGGGGGTTTTTTATATCATAAAAATTTATTAATGATACTTTTAAGTAATAGTTTGTTTAAATTTAAAATCAATTTAGTTAATCTTCAATTACATCCTACATAATAATCCTTGTTTACAATAGCTTTTAGCCTGCCTGACAATAAATTTCCTTTTGCAATAGGAAAAAGTCTCTCTCCACATTGATAATTATTTCCTTTAGGCTAAGTCATCTTAAAAAGAAACAAGAGAATTAGAATGACTATGGCACAAATACAATTCCGTATGATCGAAGATGATTTAGATCCCGAAGTTGTGACTGCGCAAACGATAGAAATTATTAATCGTTGGTTGACTGATCATCAAATATCCCAAAATGACGTGCAAAAAGCGATGTTGTTATCACATGTTAAAGCAATGGTTGAAAGAGCGAAAACGCTAGAAAAATTACCTGAGGTTGATCCTTCTTTATTTGATGAGCTCTCAGAGCAATCCTTAATGCTTGCACGTAAAACCATACAATTATTCAATAGTCTACCAATGGAAGAGGCTTATTTACTGGCTGTTCATTATGAAGTAGCTATAGCAAATTAAACGAATTAATAAATTTAAAAAACAATAATTGATAGGAGCATAATTATGGCAGAAGTAATCATTGTCATCGGCGATAGAATGGGCAAAGGACAAAAAATTGCAGAGGGAATTAATTCTATAGAAGGGTGTCGCGCAATTGTTATTCCAGGTATGGCAGCTGATATGAAATTGGGTGACGTAATGAATAATGAGAATGCAGATCTAGGGCTTTCGTTTTGTGGCAGTGGCGGTGCAGGCGCCATAACGGCACAAAATAAATATGGCTATTCTCAACGACACGGTATGCGTTCAATTGAAGAAGGTGAAACAGCCATTAATGACGGTTGTAAAGTATTAGGTTTTGGTTTTATGGATACAGTAGAACTTGGCCAACGTATAGCCCAAGCATTTTTGAAAAAATATCCTCGTTCTTAAATAGGTTAGAAATATGAAAAAAACTGAGCAGATACAAGTAAGAGTAACTGGGCAAGGAGATTCGAAGCAGCGTGCGTTTGCTATAGCGCTAAATCAAGTGCAAAAGCAGGTACTTAAAAATACTAATAATGTCATGTTACGAATTGAACCGCTTGATATTAGTGTTGTTTCTGCTATTGAAAAGATAACTACAGAACGCTTTTTATTTATCTTTTTACCTAGAAAAAAGACATTTTATGACATCACTCTCGATGTCTCAGTAAATGTTACGTTTATCGATCTGAACGATATTAAATTTATCTCTAAATAACGTAAAAGGAAAGTCATGGAAATTCTAATTATAGCATTGAAGTCCATTGTAATTGGTGGACTGTGTGGATTTGGAGTAGGCGCTGGTGCAGCTCGAATGTTTCATGCTCCGACTTATCAAGGTATGGGGGCTTTTCGTACCCTAGGAGAACTTAATTCTTGTGAGGGTGATCCTGCTGCACATTTTTCATTTGGCTTAGGATTCTTTTTTAATGCCTGGGCTTCATCTGTTGCTGCTGGTTCATTTACCCAAGATGTTGATCATCGCATCATTCCAAACTGGGGTGCTGCACTATTGATGATAAAAAACCGAAATTTAGCACAAACGTTACATGATCCTAAGAAAATGGCCTTTGCTTGTGCATTTATCGGTGTGATTGTTGTGTTATTTTTAAATACAACCACCTCGGTTATTCCTGATTCTTTAAAAATTACCGCAACTAAAGTTTTAGTTCCAGCCGCAAATTTACTAGTCGCGACTGTGATGCCGGTTATTTTCTGGTTGGCAGCTTTAGATGCCGGTAGAAGAAGTGGTTTTTGGGGAACTTTGTTTGGTGGGCTAGCGCAATTAATTATGGGTAATGCAGTACCTGGTTTAGTGTTAGGTATTTTGATTGGTAAAGGAGTGGATGATAGTGGTTGGAATCGAGTGATGAAAATCATGTTAGCTGCGGTAATTGTTTTATTTATCATGAGCGGATATTTCCGTGGATTTGATATGAAAATGATTAATTCATTCCGAGATGGTTTGTCTTATTGGTTTAAATAATATAGGGAACAACAGATTATGAATACTCAAACAACCATTAATAAAAGTTTTTGGTATGCCGATTGGTCATTCCCTATTCTTTGTGGATTACTCTCTGCAGGTATTTTCGCTGGAACACATACTTTTTATGTATATGGGATTGGTGCTTTTAACGAAATAGCATTTGTTGCAATGCTTAAATCAGGTATGACGACAGGCGATTATGGTGCAGTAGCCGCTTTTGGTGCTAGCTTTTTATTTGCGCGTGTCATTGAGGGATCGCTGGTTGGGATACTTGATATTGGTGGTGCGCTACAAACAGGTATTGGTTTAGGTGTGCCAGCGTTGCTATTAGCGGGTGGCTATACATTGCCAATTGAGAATTTTTTGGTAGCGTTATTAACCGGTTTATTGCTCGGTATGGTAATCGGCTTACTTATCATCCTTATTCGTAAATTTACAGTTAACAGTGGTGGTGGATCAACCTTTGGCGCAGATGTCATGATGGGAGCGGGAAATGCATCAGGTCGATTTCTTGGTCCAATGATTATTTTATCAGCTATGGTTGCATCTATTCCTATTGGTATAGGGTCATTGCTTGGTGCACTATTATTTTATGTATGGAAAAAGCCTATTACAGGTGGTGCAATATTAGGTGCCATGATTTTTGGCGGTATCTTCCCAATTATATAATATTATGTCCCCTCTATCATGATTATGGTCGAGGGGATTGGATTAAATTATGTATGATTTAATTATAAAAAATGCCAAACTCATTGATAATTCAATAACCGATATTGCCATTCAACAAGGCAAAATTGTGGAAATTGGCAAAAATATAATCGCAACATCAAATCAAGTATTGGATTTACAAAATCAACACTATATAAGTGCCGGCTGGATAGATTCCCATACTCATTGCTTTGCTCACTCACCAATTTACCACGATGAACCAGATCTCATTGGTGTTAAAACTGGTGTGACGGCAGTGGTTGATGCCGGCAGTGTTGGCGCACTTGATGCGGACGAATTTTATGATTTAGCGATGCAGGCTAAAACTCATGTTTATTCTTTTTTAAATATCTCAAAAATTGGCTTAATAAGGCAGAGTGAGCTTGCTGATATGCAAGATATCGATGTGCCGTTATTTGACCAAACTTTAGTTAAATATCCTAATTTTATTATTGGAATAAAAGTTAGGATAAGTCGTAGCGTTGTTGGCGAAAATGGTATTTTACCGTTAATCAAAGCGAAAGAGATGCAGAAAAAGACGGGTTTGCCACTAATGATTCATGTAGGAAATAATCCGCCTGAACTTGATGAAATTGCTGATTTATTAACTAAAGGCGATATTATTACTCATTGTTTTAATGGTAAGCCAAACCAAATATTTGATAAGCAGAATAATCTGCGTGATTCAATTAAACGCGCCATTGAACGTGGGGTGATTTTAGATATTGGTCATGGTGGTGAAAGTTTCAGTTTTTCGGTAGCTGAGCGAGCTAAATGCTTAGATGTTTATCCAAACACTATTAGCTCTGATATATATTCTAAAAATCGCTTGCAAGGTCCTGTATTTAGCTTAGCAAATGTGATGAATAAATTTATCTGTCTAGGTTATAGCAAAACTAGAATTATTGATAGTGTCACTAAAAATGCGGCACAAATATTGCATTTAAATAATAAAGGGGAAATAGCTATTGGCTATGATGCCGATTTGACTATTTTTGATATAAAACAGCAAACCGTCTCTTTAACTGATTCAGAAGGTGAGCAGAGGGAATGCCATGAACAGTTTGTTCCTTTAGCCTCTATCGTAACAAATACAACCAAAAAAGTTACACATATTGAAATAACACAAGAAGGTAGTAAAAATGAGCTCAGAATCTCAAACTGAAAAAGAAATATACAGTAAATACCACTTGAAAAAAGTGATTAATGCTTCGGGGCGAATGACTATTTTAGGTGTTTCAACACCCAGCGCAGAAGTGGTAGATACTGTATCCCAGGGATTAAATGAATATTTTGAAATAAAAGATTTAGTTGATAAAACGGGTCAATACATTGCTAAATTACTCAATGTCGAAAACGCTGTGGTCGTATCATGTGCCTCGGCTGGCATTGCGCAAGCTGTCGCAGGTTTAATCGTTAAAGATGATCGTGATTTATTATTTAATTTACATAGTTCTGATAAATGGGTAGCAAGGGAAATTATTGTGCCAAAAGGACATAACGTAAATTTTGGTGCTCCTATTGGTACTATGGTCGCTCTAGGTGGTGGAATTGTGGTTGAAGCGGGTTATGCAAATGAGTGCAAACCAGAGCACATTGAATCATTAATTAATTCTGATACCGCGGCTATTTTATATGTTAAATCACATCATTGTGTGCAAAAAAGTATGTTATCAGTTGCGCAAGCCGTAACAGTGGCCAAAAAATATAATATTCCATTAATTGTTGATGCCGCAGCGGAAGAGGATTTACAAACCTATTATCAACAAGGCGCTGATTTAGTTATTTATAGTGGTGCAAAAGCAATTGAAGGGCCAACTAGTGGCTTAGTTATTGGCCGCCACCAAGCTATTGAATGGCTTAAACTTCAGTCTCAAGGTATTGGCCGACCAATGAAGGTTGGTAAAGAAGGTATTTTAGGCTTAACCAGGGCAATTGAGTTATATATTAACGATCCTAAACAAGAAACTGGGCAAGAAATGGTTGTCAAAATGACACCATTTATCGAAAAGTTAAATTCTATTAATGGTATATCGGCAAAAGTTGTCTGGGATGGTGCTGGCCGAGATATTGCTCGTGCAGAAATATCATTTGATGCAAAGGTTATTGGTAAAAGTGCTGTTGAAATGATAGACCTGATGAAGCAAGGCGAGATTGCAGTCTATTTTCGGGAATATAAAGCCAATGAGGGTAAAGTAGATGCAGATGTTCGTAGTGTAACGGCGGAACAGCTTGATATTGTCTATAACAAAATTATAAAAATTATCCAAGGAGTTAAATAATGCAATTGACACCAAATTATTTTAACGATCGCGTTTGTTTAAACGTATTAGCCAATTCAATTGATAATGCTAGTGCTATTTATGAAGCTGCACAAACTTATGTTGTTGTGGGAGTGTTATCTAAAAATTATCCAGATAATCAGCAAGCAATAGAAGATATGAAAAAATATGCGTTAGCCATTGATAATGCTATTTCAGTTGGTCTGGGAGCGGGTGATCCTAATCAATCTACTATGGTGTCAGAAATATCTGCAGTTCTACAGCCTCAACATGTTAATCAAGTTTTTACAGGGGTGGCAACAAGTCGTGCTTTATTAGGACAAAAAGAAACGGTAATTAATGGTCTTGTATCACCAACTGGGAAAGTAGGATTAGTTAATATAGCTACAGGACCACTAAGCTCAAAATCACCAGCTGCTATCGTTCCGGTTGAAACCGCTATTGCTTTATTAAAAGATATGGGAGGAAGCTCAATTAAATATTTCCCTATGGGTGGGTTAAAACATATAGATGAATATGAGTATGTGGCTAAATGTTGTGCTGAACATGATTTCTATTTAGAACCTACTGGTGGTATCGATTTAGACAATTATGAAACAATTTTAAAAATTGCCTTGAATGCTGGTGTGAAAAAAGTTATTCCACATATTTATACCTCAATTATTGATAAAACAACTGGGGCGACAAGAACTGAAGATGTTAAACAACTATTAGCGATTACGCAAAAGTTAGCAGGATGAGTAATGGCATCTAAATTGCTATTCCCTTATCAACGATTAGCGTATATTTTTGATACGATAAAAAACGAATTGCTACCTCAAAAAGAGCTAGCAAATCGTTTTACAGTATCAATCAGAACGATTCGATCTGATATTGTTGCGCTTAACGATGTATTAAATAAGTATGGTGCGCAAGTTGATTATATTAAAAACGTTGGTTATCACCTTGTCATAACAGATCCTAATCTGTATGCAACCATTCCGATTGTTCAGCAAATAGAACGAGTTCCTCGAACTAATAAAGAGCGCGTTTCCGCTTTATTAATTGCATTTTTAACTCAATCAAAGTCGGTAAAATTGGATGATATTGCTGGTGAATGGTTTTTGAGCCGTAATACATTACAAAATGATGTTATTGAAGTTAAGCAATATCTGGATAAATACCATTTATCGCTGGATAATCGTCCTTATTCAGGTATGCGATTAGTTGGTGAGGAATCGGCTATTCGAGCATGTTTAACTGATATTTTATGGCAACATCATATCACAGGGGACACTATCAATGTTAATCGGTTAATTCAGACGATATTATCTGATATTGATTTAGATTATCTGGAAAGTGTACTACAAAATCAGTTTGAACGTTTTGAATTAAAATTAACCTCGGAAGGGCAAGGGTATTTGCTCTATTGTTGTGCTGTTTCAATCACCAGAATTACGCAAGGGTATGAACTAGTTGAATATCAAGTCGATAATATTGATTCGACTGTTATTGGCGCTGCACGTGAGGTTTCTGAAGGCTTCTCCTATTTTTTAGGTAGTACCCTTTCTGATGCTGAATTCAACTATTTATGTGTGCAGATTATGTCGCGCACTATTATGGAATCACCTAATCAAGCTAAAAGTTTAGAGTTATTTGAACATATCTTATCTTATATCAATGATTCTTATCACTATAATTTGAAACAAGATATGAAGCTACGTCAAGATATGTTAATTCATATTTCATCGTTGCTATCTCGTATAAAATATCAAATTCATACTTCTAATCCGTTATTACATGAAATTAAACAATATTATCCTTTTGCTTATGATATTACTTTATCGGCATTAGCGAATATTCCTAAGTTTACTGATGTGAAAATGACTGAAGACGAAATCAGCTATTTAGCAATTCATATAGGGGTAGCATTAGAGCGCAATTATAGTGCAGGATATAAAAGATTAGTGCAAATTTTATTAGTCAGTGAATTAGGTAACGCCACTTTACGTATGATTGAATCAAAAATTAAACGCGATTTTCCTCATATTTTAATTAATCGAACGATTTCTTATAGAGAGTATGAACAGTTAACGCATATTGAAGAAGATTTTGTGGTGTCTACGGTTCGCTTAAACGAGAAAGATAAGCAAATAGTGAAAATAGCACCATTTCCAACGCCTTATCAACTAGAACAATTAGGGCGTTTATCAATGGTTGATCGCACTATGCCATATATTATTGAGCGTTTTTTTAATGAAAAATTTTTCCTAATTATTGACAAACCGATGACACAAAGTGAACTGTTCCAGATAGTTTGTCAGCGGCTGGAAGAATCTGGATATGTGGGACAGGACTTTTATCCATCAGTAGTAGAACGAGAAAGTATTGTATCGACTTTAATCGGTGAAAATATTGCTATTCCTCATTCAGTTGGTTTGTTGGCCAAAAAGACAGTCGTGACCACTATTTTGGCTCCTCAAGGTATTGAATGGAATAGAAATGAAATTGCGCATGTTATTTTCTTATTAGCAATTAGCAAAGATGAATACGAAGATGCGATGCGAATTTATAACTTAGTCGTCAATTTTGTTAAAGAGAGATCAACTAAACGGTTGTTAAATAGTCGTAATTTCGATGATTTTCAAGCTATTGTAAAAGATAGTTTTGGGCGTTTATCGTAATAAACTCGATTTAATTTGCAATTAAGAAAGGGATTCAACTAAGCGAGTAACACAAGTTATTTAGTGATTAAATAAATAACAATTGTGAACGCTAAAAAACCCCGTTCCTCAAAATTTTTTGTTAAGAAATAAGTAAAATTATAATTATAAATATTTAAGAAATAATCAACAATTAAAACAAATTATCATGTGCTTGCCCATTGACGAAATGGTGATTTAAAGGTATTATGCGCGCCTTATGGCTTTGTGTGGTTTTTAGCTGCACTTAATAATTTTTAAGGTAGGCATGCATATCTTATGCAAAATAAATTACCATTAACAATTGACCCAATCAAAGCAGCACAAAAAAGACTTGATTATGTTGGATATTATCCAGCAAAAAGTGCAACAAGGATTGAAAGTCCAAAAAGTGATATCGAATGTCATTTGTCTTTTGATTTTGATGAGCAAAGACTTTGCGTTATCACTATTGATGCAAAAATGACGCTAGAACAAATTTGTCAGCGTTGTTTTAAACCTTTTATCACTGAAGTTCATGTGATGAATAAATTTAGTCCTGTTAAGAGCGATGCTCAAGCAGAGACTTTACCGGAACATTATGAACCTGTTCTGATGAACGAGTTCGGCGAAGTAGATATATTAGCGTTACTTGAGGACGAAATTATTCTTTCGTTGCCAATTGCGCCGGTACATGATAGTAAACACTGCGAAGTGTCTGAGGCAGATATGGTATTTGGTGAAATTCCTGCTGAGAATGAAAAACCAAATCCATTTGCAATTTTAGTTAGTTTAAAGAATAAGGGGTAAATCCATGGCTGTTCAACAGAATCGTAAAACTCGTGCAAAACGTGGTATGCGTCGTTCTCATGATGCATTAACTGTTGCTAATATCTCAGTTGATGAATCAGGTAAAACTCATTTACGTCATCACGTAACCGCTGATGGTTATTATCGCGGTCGTAAAGTGATTTCTAAATAATAACTATTTAATTAGAAATCCTCAGGTGACATTTTGGATAATCTAACCATTGCGTTAGATGCTATGAGCGGGGACTTTGGTCCTCGTATTGTTGTTCCTGCTGCAATTCAAGCATTACATCATTATCCAAATCTTTCTATCTTTCTTGTTGGTGACATAAAGGAAGTTAGATTTTTTTTATCTAAAGAAAATACCAAGCTAGTTACCCAGTACCAAGAAACTGGTCGCTTGATGGTGACAGAATCAACATCTATCATTACTAATGATATGAAACCTTCTTATGCGATTAGGCATAGTCAAGGTTCGTCAATGAGAATTGCATTAGAGTTAGTAAAAAATAATAAAGCTCAAGCTTGTGTTAGTGCTGGTAATACGGGTGCGCTGATGGGGTTGTCTAAGTTATTATTACATTCTCTAACCGGTATTGATAGACCAGCATTAGTTGCCACCATTCCGGCGTTAAATAATCAAAATACTGTGGTACTTGATTTGGGAGCAAATGCTGAATGTGATAGCGATATGCTGGTTCAATTTGCTATAATGGGTGAAATACTAGCAAAATCGGTTCTTCATATTGAAAATCCTCGTGTTGCTTTGCTTAATATTGGTGAAGAAGACATCAAAGGATTGGATAAAATTCGTGCTGCTGCGTCTATTTTGAAAGCTAATCATCAAATTAATTATATTGGTTATTTAGAAGGTAATGAGCTATTAACTGGTAAAACAGATGTATTAGTTTGTGACGGCTTTGTTGGTAATGTGACTTTGAAAACGGTAGAAGGGTTAATTAAAATTTTTCTATCTTCGTTCAAAATGCTTTTAGGGCACAACTCATTAGTTATGAAGTTTTTGAGTAAATGGCTGCAAAGAAAATTAGTAAAAAATTTTGGTTATTTAGACCCTGGGCGATATAATGGCGCGTGTTTACTTGGTCTTCAAAGTATTGTGATTAAAAGTCACGGTAGTGCCAATCAAAAATCATTTTTTGCAGCAATAGAGCAAGCTATTTTAGCTATTGAAACAAATATACCAGAGAAGATTGCCAATAGCCTTTCTTCTGCACTACCCAAGAGCGAATAATTCGATGTATACAAAAATATTAGGAACAGGAAGTTATCTTCCAAAACAAATAAGAACTAATGCCGATCTTGAAAAAATGGTGGATACTAGTGACGAATGGATAACTACTCGTACGGGTATTAAAGAAAGAAGGATAGCTGCACCCGATGAAACTGTTACTAGTATGGCCTATGAAGCGGCGATTAAAGCTATTGAAATGGCGGATATTGATAAACAAGAGATTGGTTTGATTATTGTTGCAACAGCAACGTCTGCTAACGCTTTTCCTAGCTCGGCTACAGAATTACAAGCTAAATTAGATCTCGGTGATGTGGTTGCCTTCGATGTGTCGGCAGCTTGTTCTGGATTTATTTATGCATTAGATATTGCTGATAAATATGTAAAAAGTGGTGTAATAAAATATGCCTTAGTTGTTGGTTCTGATATGTTAACTCGTGGTGTTGATCCAACAGATAGAGGTACAATTATCATTTTTGGTGATGGTGCTGGAGCAGTTGTGGTTGGTGCTTCTGAAGAGCCAGGTATTATTGCCTCTCATTTACATGCTGACGGCCGTTATGGTGAATTATTAAAATACCCATATGTTGATCGCCGTTCACTTAATGATCCTCTCTATATGACAATGCAAGGCAACGATGTATTCAAAATTGCAGTCAAAGAACTTTCTAATCTAGTTGATGAACTTTTAACCGAAAATACATTCAATAAATCTGATTTAGATTGGTTAGTGCCACATCAAGCTAATTTACGGATTATTTCAGCTACAGCTAAACGTCTTGATATGGATATGAGTAAGGTGATTGTTACACTTGATAAACAAGGAAATACGTCTGCTGCATCAGTACCTTGTGCATTAGATACAGGTGTACGAGATGGACGTATTAAACGTGGGCAACTAATTTTATTAGAAGCTTTCGGTGGCGGCTTTGTTTGGGGCTCAGCACTCGTTAGATTTTAATTTTATAAATTATTTAGGTAATCAAGGATTTCAAAATGACCAAATTTGCAATGGTATTTCCAGGACAAGGCTCACAAGCTGTTGGTATGTTAAAAGATCTTGCTGAAAATTATCCAGTTGTGAAATCAACTTTCGATGAAGCATCACAAGTATTAGGTTATGATTTATGGACTTTAGTTCAAGCTGGTCCAGCTGAAGAATTAAATAAAACTTGGCAAACGCAACCGGCATTACTTGCTGCATCGGTTGCGATTTACCGAGTTTGGCAAAGTATTAATGGCCCTCAACCAGAATTTATGGCTGGTCACAGTTTGGGTGAGTATTCAGCATTAGTATGTGCTGGTGTGATTGATTTTAAAGATGCTATTAAATTAGTCGAGTTACGTGGTAAATTAATGCAAGAGGCAGTGCCAAGTGGTACAGGTGCAATGTTTGCTATTATTGGTTTAGATAACGATTCAATTCAAAAAGCATGTGAACAAGCGGCTCAAGGTCAAATTGTTGCGCCAGTTAATTTTAATTCACCAGGCCAAGTTGTTATTGCTGGTAATAAAGAAGCTGTTGAACGTGCTGGTGCTCTTTGTAAAGAGGCCGGCGCTAAACGTGCGTTACCATTGGCGGTAAGTGTTCCTTCTCATTGTGCATTGATGAAACCAGCCGCTGATAAACTAGCAACAACTTTAAATAACATGACGTTTAATCCACCTCAATTTGCTGTGATTAATAACGTTGATGTTAAAGTTGAATCATCGGCAGATAATATTAAAGCGGCATTAATAGCCCAGTTATATAGCCCAGTTCGTTGGACTGAAACGGTTGAAGAAATGGCAAAACAAGGTGTAACACTATTAGTTGAGATGGGTCCAGGTAAAGTTTTAACGGGCTTAACTAAACGAATTGTTGATTCATTATCAGCTTGTGCTGTTAATGATAAAGCGTCATTAGATGTTGCAATTGAAAATACTAAATAGAATACAAAAGGGGTAGTTATGAACCTATCAGGAAAAATTGCTTTAGTAACTGGTGCAAGCCGTGGGATTGGAAAGGCCATTGCAGAAAAATTAGTTGCATGTGGTGCAACAGTGATTGGTACTGCAACGACAGAAAAAGGCGCACAGGCCATAAGTGAATATTTAGGCTCTAACGGAAAAGGTTTAGCACTAAATGTAACTGACGAAGCATCTATTGAATCAGTTATTAATGCAATTAAAACGGAGTTTGGCGATATTGATATTTTAGTTAATAACGCAGGTATTACCCGTGATAATCTATTAATGCGAATGAAAGAAGACGAATGGCAAGATATTTTAAATACTAACTTAACATCAGTTTTTCGTTTATCAAAAGCATTAATGCGTACTATGATGAAAAAACGTTATGGTCGAATTATTACTATAGGCTCAGTTGTAGGTACTATGGGTAACGCTGGTCAGGCTAATTATTCTGCAGCAAAAGCCGGATTAATCGGATTTAGTAAATCTTTGGCACGTGAAGTTGCATCTCGTGGTATTACAGTTAATGTTGTTGCACCAGGATTTATTGCAACTGATATGACAGAAGCACTAACGGATGAGCAAAAAGCGTTAACATTAGCGCAAGTACCAGCAGGACGTTTAGGTGAACCGGCTGAGATTGCTAATGCGGTGGCATTTTTGGCTTCTGATGAAGCATCTTACATTACAGGTGAAACTTTACATGTCAATGGCGGCATGTATATGGTGTAATTGATCAGAATAGTGTAAAATGAACCAATAATTTGAAGTTTTGAACAAAAAATAAGCAATTGGGTTGAAAAATGATTGGCATCTTTTTCAACATTTTATAAACTTACATTCACCGCCACTTTCGGCGATATTTATAGGAAAAAAAAGAGTATGAGCACTATTGAAGAGCGAGTTAAGAAAATTATTGTTGAGCAACTTGGTGTGAAAGAGGAAGAAGTTAAAAATGAGTCTTCTTTCGTTGAAGATCTTGGTGCTGACTCTCTTGATACAGTTGAGCTAGTTATGGCTTTGGAAGAAGAATTTGATACTGAAATTCCAGATGAAGAAGCTGAAAAAATTACAACTGTACAATCAGCAATTGATTATATTACTGCAAATCAATAAGGTTAGCAGAGTTTTCACAATAGGCGGTCAAATGATCGCCTAGTTTTTATTTATGTCTCTATTTTTATAGAGTGAATTTGACATAATTTAATTCTGAAAACTCATAATAAAATTTTCAATGATTCAAATTTCATTTCAATCCTTTTCTGGAGGACAATGTGTCTAAACGCAGAGTTGTTGTTACTGGAATGGGCATGATATCTCCATTAGGTAATACAGTTGAGTCTACTTGGCAAGCTTTATTAGCAGGTCAAAGTGGCGTAGAACTTATAGAACACTTTGATACAGCCCCTTTTGCAACCCGCTTCGCAGCGATGGTTAAAGACTTTAATGGCGAAGATTATAATATTTCACGTAAAGATGCTCGTAAAATGGATTATTTTATCCAATATGGTATTGCTGCAGGAATGCAAGCAATGCAAGATGCTGGCATTGAAGTTACTGAAGAAAACGCAGAACGCATCGGTTGTGCTATCGGTTCAGGTATTGGTGGACTAGGATTAATTGAAGAAAATCATAGTGCATTAGTCAATGGTGGACCGCGTAAAATTAGCCCATTTTTTGTGCCATCAACAATAGTTAATATGATTGCTGGTCATTTATCAATTATCTACGGATTAAAGGGGCCAAGTATTACTATTGCTACTGCTTGTTCATCGGGTGTGCATAATATTGGTCATGCTGCACGTATGATTGCTTATGGTGATGCCGATGCAATGTTAGCCGGTGGTGGTGAAAAAGCGAGTACACCATTGGGTATTGGTGGTTTTGGTGCTGCTCGTGCATTATCAACAAACAATGATAATCCTAAAGCTGCTAGTCGCCCGTGGGATAAAGATCGTGATGGTTTTGTGCTTGGTGATGGTGCAGGTATCATGTTCTTAGAAGAATATGAACATGCTAAAAAACGTGGTGCTAAAATTTATGCTGAGATCGTTGGTTTTGGTATGAGTGGCGATGCTTATCATATGACTTCACCTCCAGAAAATGGTAGTGGTGCAGCATTAGCTATGAAATGTGCTATTCGTGATGCAGGGATAACGGCGGAACAAGTTGGATATATTAATGCGCATGGTACGTCAACTCCGGCTGGCGATAAAGCAGAAACGCAAGCAGTTAAAAGTATTTTCCAAGAAAATGCTAATAAAGTAATGGTAAGTTCAACTAAATCAATGATTGGGCATTTATTAGGTGCTGCTGGTGCTGTTGAATCTATCTTTACGGTGCTTGCATTACGTGATCAAGCTGTTCCACCAACAATTAATCTTGATAACCCTGATGAGGGTTGTGATCTGGATTATGTTCCACATACAGCTCGTCAAGTGAAAAACTTAGAATATGCGCTTTGTAATTCATTTGGTTTTGGTGGTACTAACGGTTCAGTTTTATTCAAGAAGATCTAATCTTTTTCTTCCCATCACAATTAAGTGATGGGAATCACCTATTCTATTATCTTTTCTTTTGATAATACACTTCACAGACTAAAAAATGTGGCATATACCTCATTTTTAAAAATATTTAGTAGCTTAATATTAATAAAAGCGTATGTTTTAACTTAATACATGGATAAAAAATATTTTGCTGAATAATGGTAATAAGATTTATCTATGCAGGATTTTTTAATTTTTAGGAGCTGTTATTATGATTACTACTGCACTTTTCCCCAATCGATACATTCAAGGCTTTAATGCAATTGAAAATAGTTTAGGCGAAGAATTAGCGAGACTTGGAAAAAAAGCGTTATTGCTTGAAAGTCCATCTGCCCACAAAAATTTATCTAAAACTATCGAAAAATCACTATCAGATAAGATTGAAAGTGTCGTTGATATTTTTAACCGAGAATGTAGTGATGAAGAAATTAAAAGAATAATTGAGTTAGCCAAAACTCAAAACATTGATGTGATTGTTGGTATAGGTGGAGGGAAGGTTATTGATACAGCGAAAGCTGTAGCCGCAACTATTCATTATCCTTGTGTTGTTGTGCCAACGCTTGCCTCAACAGATGCACCTTGCAGTGCTTTATCAGTAATTTACACTTCAACAGGTGAATTTAAACGCTATTTTGTGCTACCAAGAAATCCTGATGTTGTTTTAGTTGATTCAAAAGTTATCGCTAATGCTCCTGCAAGATTTTTAGTTGCAGGTATGGGCGATGCTTTAGCAACTTGGTTTGAAGCCGAAGATTGTAGGCAATCAAAAGCAGGGAATATGAGTGGGCGACCTGGCCCAATGACCGCATTTGCGCTAGCAAAATTTTGTTTTGAAATATTGTTAAAATATGGTGTACAAGCTAAAAATGCTTGTGAACAAAAAGTAGTAACCTCAGCACTGGAACATGTGATCGAAGCTAATACGTTACTATCTGGATTAGGATTTGAAAGTGGTGGCCTTTCAGCTGCACATGCCATTCATAATGGATTTACTGCATTAGAAGCGACACATGATTACTGGCATGGTGAAAAAGTGGCGTTTGGTACACTTGCTATGTTAATGTTAATTGATAGTGATCCACAAATGATTGAAACCGTTTATGATTTCTGTCAGTCCGTTGGGTTGCCAACCACTCTATCAGAAATTGGTTTAGCTAATGTTAGCGATGATGACTTAATGCAAGTGGCAATTTTAGCTTGTGCGCAAGGTGAGTCAATTTATAATTCTCCTGCTGAAATCAATCCCGACACAGTATTTGCAGCAATAAAAGCAGCAAATGCTGAAGGTTTACGACGCAAATAACGTTTCGCATTTATCAACACTAATTCGATTAACGTCCGTTGTTTTATAACGGACGTTTTTGTAATTGATTAGTTGGTATAATTAGTGACAAATAAAGACAATAAGAATATTCATATGGTTTATGCTATAATTGTGGCTAATTTTCTGGGTAATTATTTTTGGTAAATATGACTGAACCTAAGTTTATTCATCTTCACTTACATAGCGATTTTTCAATGATTGATGGCATAGCTAAAGTAGGTACTTTAGTTAATGAAGTAAGCAAGTTGCAAATGCCTGCTTTTGCTATTACTGATTTTACCAATCTGTGTGGACTGGTGAAGTTTTATGGTTCAGCAATGGGTAAGGGCATCAAACCGATTATTGGTGCCGATTTAGCCGTTAAAAATTCACAATTAAGTGATGATGTTTATCGATTAACATTGTTAGCAGCAAACAATGAAGGCTATCAAAATCTTACATTATTAATCTCTAAAGCTTACCAGCGTGGCTATATTGGAGATATGCCGGTTGTTGATCAGGAATGGTTAAGGTCGCATCGCGATGGTTTAATTATATTAGCTGGTCGTGACAGTGATATAGGTATTGGTATTATTCGCGATAATCAGGAAATTATTGAAGATGCAATTAACTTTTATCGAGAAAATTTTAATCAACACTTTTATTTTGAATTAGTTCGTACTAATCGCCTTAATGAAGAATTATTTATTCATAGCGCCATTCAGCTAGCTGAACAATATTCCTTACCTGTTGTGGCGACTAATGATGTGCGATTTTTGAAACCTTCTGATTTTGAGGCTCATGAAATTCGAGTTGCTATTCATGATGGTAATACACTTGAAGATCCTAATAGACCGAAAAATTATTCTGCTGAACAGTATTTGCGTACTGAACAAGAGATGTGCGATTTATTTTCAGATATTCCAGAGGCATTAGAAAACAGCGTAGAAATAGCTAAGCGATGTAATGTTACTATAAGGCTTGGTGAATATTTCCTACCGCAATTTCCTACTGGTGATATGTCGACGGAAGATTTTTTGGTACATAAATCTCGAGAAGGTTTAGAGGAGAGATTAGAATTTCTTTTTCCTGATCCGGAAGAACGAAAACAAAAACGTTCACAATATGATGAGCGATTAGAAACAGAATTAAACGTAATAAATCAGATGGGGTTTCCGGGTTACTTTTTGATCGTAATGGAATTTATTCAATGGTCGAAAGATAACGATATTCCCGTTGGCCCTGGACGTGGTTCAGGGGCAGGATCACTGGTTGCGTATGCTTTAAAAATAACTGATTTAGATCCATTAGCATTTGATTTACTGTTTGAACGTTTTTTGAATCCAGAACGGGTTTCTATGCCGGATTTTGATGTCGACTTTTGTATGGAAAAGCGTGATATGGTTATTGATCACGTTGCTGATATGTATGGTCGGGATGCGGTATCTCAGATTATTACCTTTGGTACTATGGCTGCTAAAGCGGTTATTCGTGATGTAGGGCGAGTACTTGGCCATCCTTATGGATTTGTTGATCGTATATCAAAATTAATTCCTCTTGATCCTGGTATGACCTTAGCTAAAGCATTTGAAGCTGAACCACAATTGCAAGAGCTTTATGATAATAATGAAGAAGTTAAGTCTCTTATTGATATCGCAAGACAGTTGGAAGGTGTTACTCGAAATGCGGGTAAACATGCTGGAGGTGTCGTAATATCACCAACTAAGATTACTGATTTTTCTCCTATTTATTGTGATCCCGAGGGGCTCCATCCTGTAACTCAATTTGATAAAAATGATGTTGAATATGCAGGACTGGTTAAATTTGACTTCTTAGGATTACGCACCTTAACCATTATTGACTGGGCGATTAAAATGATTAATGAGCGCCAGTTAAGGGATGGTAAGCCAACAGTTGATATTACTCGTATTCCATTAGATGATGAAGAATCTTTCCAATTATTATTAAAGGCTGAAACAACTGCGGTCTTCCAATTGGAATCGCGTGGTATGAAAGATTTAATCAGGCGGTTAAAGCCCGACTGTTTTGAAGATATGATCGCTTTAGTTGCTTTATTTCGACCGGGGCCGTTACAGTCAGGGATGGTGGATAATTTTATTGACCGTAAGCATGGACGAGAAGAAGTATCTTATCCAGATATCAATCACCAACATGAATCTCTTAAACCAATATTAGAACCAACTTATGGCATAATTTTATATCAAGAACAAGTTATGCAAATTGCCCAAACACTATCTGGTTATACGCTAGGTGGCGCAGACTTGTTACGACGAGCGATGGGTAAGAAAAAACCAGAAGAGATGGCTAAGCAGCGTTCTGTTTTTAAAGAAGGTGCGGAAAAGCAAGGCGTTGATGGTGAACTTTCAATGCATATTTTTGATCTGGTTGAAAAATTTGCTGGTTATGGCTTTAATAAATCTCACTCTGCTGCTTATGCACTTGTTTCCTATCAGACTTTATGGTTAAAGACACATTATCCGGCTGAATTTATGGCTGCAGTAATGACTGCTGATATGGACAATACTGATAAGATTGTTGGTTTAGTTGACGAATGTCTACGAATGGGGTTGCAAGTTAATCCTCCTGATATTAATAGTGGTCTTTACCATTTTCATGTGAATGATAAAGGTGAAATTGTTTACGGTATTGGTGCTATAAAGGGAGTAGGGGAAGGCCCAATAGAAGCTATTGTTGAAGCTCGTAATAGCGGTGGTTATTTTAAAAATATCTTCGAGCTTTGTGCTCGAACGGATATGAAAAAAATTAATCGTCGAGTGTTAGAAAAATTAACTATGGCTGGTGCTTTTGATAAACTAGGACCACATAGAGCGGCTATTTTACATAGTATCAATGATGCCATGCAAGCGGCAGATCAATATGCTAAAGCGCAGAATATTGGTCAAGAAGATATGTTTGGCGTCCTTGCTGAAGAGCCAGAACAAGTTGAGCACGCATATGCCGCTGTACCTGAATTACCAGCACAAGTTTTACTTGATGGTGAACGTGAAGCATTAGGACTTTATTTAACCGGACATCCGGTTACCCAATATTTAAAAGAACTCAATCGATATTCTGGAGGTGTTCGTATTAGTGAGGCAGCACCTACTGGATGGGGAAAAATGGCTACTTTTGCCGGTATAGTTGTTGATGCCCGAGTTCGGATTACCAAAAAAGGTAATAAAATTGGATTATTCACTTTAGATGATAGGTCAGGACGAATTGATGGCATGCTTTTCTCTGAAGCATTAGATAAATTTGGGCATTTACTTGTAAAAGATAAAATTTTAATTGTTTCTGGTCAAGTAAGTCATGATGATTTCAATGGTGGCTTTAAATTATCTGTGCGAGACATTGTTGACTTAAAAGATGCTCGGGCTAAATATGTTAAGGGGTTAGCTATTACATTAACTGATATTGAGGTTAATCGGACAATCCTACAAAGGCTTCAACAAATTATAGAACCTTATCGACATGGTAGTGTGCCTGTTAATTTATATTATCAAAGAGAAGACTCCATCGTACGCCTGCAATTTGGTACCACTTGGCGTATAGTACCTGAAGATGCATTAATAATAGAACTAAAAACCTTACTAGGTAATGAACGTGTGAATTTTGAATTTGATTAATTAAGTTATATTAATCGAATAAGTAATAAAAAATCTGGGCTATTTAGATGTAAAGATTTAAATAAACATTAAAGGTGCTATTTAACCTGTTTAAGTGTATTAATAATAAATATTGATGACTTCAATGACAATTACATAGTAAAATTGATTTAATTTTATTTTAATAAATAGTCTGTATACTAAATTTAGTGACGTATTTTTTATAAAATACAAATAATACAAGAGGCAATCACAAGCGTTATGAACAATTTTTTGGAATTTGAAAAGCCGATAGCGGAATTAGAAGCAAAAATTAATTCCTTAAAGAATATTGATTCGCAACAAGTTGAATTAGATATTAATTTAGATAAAGAAATTAAGCAATTAAATCAGAAAAGTCGTGAATTGACTAAAAAAATATTTTCTAATCTATCGCCTTGGGATGTGGCTCAGTTAGCTAGGCACCCTAATCGTCCTTACACATTAGACTATATCAATGAAATTTTTACTGATTTTGATGAGTTAGCTGGAGATAGAGCCTATGCTGATGATAAGGCAATTGTTGGTGGTATAGCGCGTATAGATGATCGCCCTGTTATGGTGATTGGCCATCAAAAAGGTCGTGAAACTAAACAGAAAATCTATCGTAACTTTGGTATGCCAGCTCCAGAAGGTTATCGTAAAGCATTGAGATTAATGCAACTGGCTGAGCGGTTTAAGTTACCAATTATTACATTTATTGATACGCCAGGAGCTTATCCTGGAATTGGTGCAGAAGAAAGAGGACAAGCAGAAGCAATTGCGCGTAACCTGCGTGAGATGTCACGATTAAATGTACCAACAATTTGTACTGTCATTGGTGAAGGTGGCTCGGGAGGAGCACTTGCAATTGGTGTCGCAGATAAAGTCAATATGCTACAGTATAGTACTTACTCCGTTATTTCTCCGGAAGGATGTGCATCAATTTTATGGAAAAGTGCTGATAAAGCGCCAGTAGCAGCAGAAGCAATGAATATGACAGCTGACAAATTGATAAAATTGAATCTGATCGATTCTGTCGTACCTGAGCCTCTTGGTGGTGCTCATCGTGATTATACAACTATTGCTAATTCACTTAAAAAACAATTATTAGCTGATCTGGATGAATTACAAGGTTTAACATTACCTGAACTGCTTGAAAGAAGATTTCAACGTCTTATGAACTATGGTTATGTGCGATAATTTAGAATTTGGAATATAAAGATGGAAAAATCGACTGGATTGCAACGTATTATTAATGCGACAAAATATTCTTTAAAAGGATTTAAGTCAGCAATAAAATATGAAACAGCATTTAGACAAGAATTAATTTTGTTAGTTATTGCTTATGTAACGGTAATGCTAATTGATTTTTCAATTTATGAGCGCATTTTATTATTGGGATCAATTGGCGTTGTGATGATTGTTGAGTTACTCAATAGTGCTATTGAATGTGTTGTTGATCGAATTGGTACAGAGCGTCATGAATTATCAGGGCGGGCAAAGGATTATGGTTCGGCAGCAGTTTTTCTTTCCCTGCTTCTAACTGTAATTTTATGGATTTATCTGTTTGCTTGTCATTTCTTTCCTTAATTTTAAATGTTTAGTTGTTGTTTAAATATTATTTATAAAAAATGCGAGAGATTCTCGCATTTTTGATCTATAACCATTAGAAATCATTCTGGAACTAATTCCTTAATAAGATAATTCCCTGTTTTTTCTGTATCAAGGGTGTTTTTCAACCACAGCATAATGGTTTGCATTTGTTGCTGTAATTTCCATGGCGGATTAATAACGATCATACCTGAAGCCGTCATACCTTTCTGGTTATTATCTGGTTTGATTGCAAATTCAAATTGAGAAATTTTCTTAATACCTAAGTTAACTATTTCATCTATCATCTTTTGCGTTTGAGTTCGAGAAACAACCGGATACCAAATTAAATAAATGCCAGTTGCGAAACGTTTATATGCTTCTAATAATGCTTTAGGGATTTTTTGATAATCATCTTTTATTTCATATGAAGGATCAATCAAAACAATTCCTCGACGAGATTCGGGAGGTAGTTTTGATTTTAATTGTGAAAATCCATCTTCTCTTAAAACTCGGGCCCGTTTATCTTTACTGAATTCTTGTCGCAATAATGGATAATCTGTAGGATGAAGTTCTGTAAGATTGATTTTGTCTTGTTCTCTTAGTAATTGTTTAGCTATTAAAGGGGAGCCTAAATAATATTTTAAATTATCGAAAGGGTTATAACGTTTTAAAACCGATAAATAAGTATTAAGTAATTCAGGTGTTTCGGATTGTTGCCAAATTAAATTGATACCAGATAAATATTCCCCTGTTTTTTCAGAATGTTCACTTTGTAGTAAATAACGACCAGCTCCCGAATGAGTATCTAAGTATAAAAATGGTTTTTCTTTTTCTTTTAATGAGTTAATACATAATGTTAATACAATATGTTTTAAAACATCGGCATGATTGCCTGCGTGATAGCTATGACGATAGCTTAACATGACTTATTTAACCTCTTTTTTTCATTTTTTTGCATATAAAAAGTAGTTAAAGCTAGACTTAACAGGCAGGGTATTTCCATTAACTCCTCAATTAAATCTTTGCGCTGTGGATCTAACACCAAAAATTGGTAACCTAAACGACGGTGTTCAGCAGTATCGGCGATACCTAAGAATAAAAAGGCGAAAAATAGATGCCAGACCGGAATTGTTTCATATTTATATCGACGAATTATTTCTTGGCGAATAGTTGGCAAAAATGTAGTTAGTAATGGAATTGCCATGATAATACCAGCAATAATTTTATAATAAAAACGAGGAATATATGGGAAAAAATCTCGTCCCCAGCTGATACCTCTACCAAACAGCATAAACCACCAAAATATTGTCCAAATCCAAAATTTATACAGGTTTGAATGATTTTTAACACTTTTCGCATAAAAATAGCTATAACCGCACATAAATAATAAAAATAATGACTGGAGATGTTCGACTAAACTTACGGTTAGTTTGCCATATAATGGCAGACAAAAGTTACCTACGATATATAAGAAAAAGCTTAAGAGTACAATAAATATAGAACTTTTGTAAAAGTGGGTATCAAAATTAGGCATAATTTATTTTAAAATTAACTAATGTTTTTAAGTTTTAGTATAGTACCGCATTTACGACATTGATAACTAGTTTTATTATTTATAATTTTTTTATGTCGTATTGGTGATAAATAATGCTCTTGGCAGTCACAAAAATATATATATTCGTTGCGTTTAATTTTGAAATTATGGGTCACTTTTGGTTCTTTTTTCATTATTTCAGACATGACATATTGCCATTCTTTGCCATGTGGTTTTACTTTACCAAAATATTGAAAAGTAATGAGATGAGCTAATTCATGAGGCACAACTTCATTAATAAAATCTTCCCTATTCTCATAGAGCATTGTGCTATTAAGTTGTATTTCCCAACGGGTTAATAATGCGCATCCAGCAATAGTACCTTTTGGTTTGTAACTGATTTTAGGCTCTTTATAATTGGTTGTTAATATTTGATTGGCTTGAATTAAGTGTGTTCTTAAACAAGCCAATACTTGATTTTGGAGATAAATTGGTACGCGTTTATAATCCTGCTGCATCGCGAAGAATAGCTGCCTTATCGGTTTTTTCCCATGGGAAGATATCTCGACCAAAATGGCCATAGCTTGCTGTTTTTTGATAAATTGGCTGGATAAGATCAAGCATTTGAATTAATCCATAAGGACGTAAATCAAAAAATTCTTTTATTAATGAGATAATTTTATCTTGAGCAATTTTTTCAGTGCCAAAAGTATTAACATAAATAGAAGTTGGGTGAGCAACACCGATAGCGTAAGAAATTTGTAATTCACATTTATCAGCAAGTCCTGCGGCTACAATATTTTTGGCAACATATCTAGCAGCGTAAGCTGCTGAACGATCCACTTTTGAAGGATCTTTCCCTGAAAATGCTCCACCACCATGTCGTGCGGCACCACCATAAGTATCAACAATAATTTTTCGACCAGTTAAACCACAGTCTCCCATAGGACCACCAATAACAAAACGTCCAGTAGGATTGATAAAATATTTTGTTCTTGAAGTTAACCACTCGCTTGGTAGGGTTGGTTTAATGATCTCTTCCATTACCGCTTCATGTAACGCTTTTTGTTCAATGTCTTCTGAATGTTGGGTCGATAAAACTATAGTATCAACGCCTTGAATTTTTCCATCTTGGTAAATTAATGTGACTTGGCTTTTGGCATCAGGTCTTAACCATGGGAGACTACCATTTTTTCTTACTTCAGCTTGACGACGCATAAGATCATGAGCATAACTAATTGCTGCTGGCATTAAGTTAGGCATTTCATTGGTAGCATAGCCAAACATAATACCTTGGTCACCAGCACCTTGTTCCAGTGGATTTTGACGATCAACACCTTGGTTAATATCCGGCGATTGCTTACCAATTGCATTGAGAACTGCACAAGAATTGGCATCAAAGCCCATTTCTGAACTAGTATAACCAATATCATTAATGGTTTTTCTGGTTAATTCTTCAATATCAACCCAAGCCGAAGTTGTAATTTCTCCACCGACTAATGCCATACCGGTTTTTACGTAAGTTTCGCAAGCAACTCGTGCTTTAGGATCTTGTTCTAAAATAGCATCTAATACTGCATCAGATATTTGATCGGCTATTTTATCTGGATGACCTTCTGATACAGATTCTGAAGTAAATAGAAATTCTGACATGTTTTACCTTCTTTAACTTATTTAGTGCAATTCTCTAAATATAAAATAACTATGAAAGATGCTTATGTTTAGCAGTTTTACCATCTAGACGTCCATTTTAATGATTTATTCTAAAAAAAGCCAGCATTACCGCAAACAAAATTACTTGCATAAAATTTTAATCAATTTAGGATATGGCTCGTTTATTTTTTTAACCTTCATTAACTATATATGAATATTGTAAAACAATCTCCCACAGTATTAGTTTTTGATTCGGGTATCGGTGGATTATCTATTTATAATGAAATCTATAATAAAATACCGAATCTACATTATATTTATGCTTTTGATAATGAAGGTTTTCCCTATGGTGATAAATCATCTGAATATTTAATCACTAGAGTGAATCGTATCATTGCTACCATTTTACAATCATACTCTATTGATTTAGCAGTCATTGCATGTAATACCGCTAGCACTATTTGTTTACCCAGTTTACGAACAAACTTTACCTTTCCAATTGTTGGTGTTGTACCTGCAATTAAGCCTGCCAGCAAAGTTACTAAAAATAAATGCATAGGTTTATTGGCAACAAAGGCAACAATACAACGGGCATATACAAATAATTTGATCCAAGAATTTGCGCCAGATTGTAGTGTAAAGTTACTTGGTTTATCAGAATTAGCTCATATCGCTGAAAATAAGCTACAAGGGATTGCTGTTGATATGCAGCAACTAGAAACATTATTGCAGCCATGGCTTAATTTATCTACTATCCCCGATACTATTGTGCTTGGCTGCACTCATTATCCATTTATTAAAGATGAGTTAAAAATACTTTTTCCTAATACAACTTTCATCGATTCAGGATATGCAATTGCTTCAAGAGTCAATACATTGCTTAATGATCAGTATGATCTAAATAGTTTAAGCGAACTATCCACTCTAGATAATATTGTGATAAGTACATTACATAATCAGCAGGTTGAAAAATTAACTAAAAAATTCACTGAATATAATCTTAATAAATATCATTGTATTAGCGTTCATGCTGATTAAAGCTTATTCGAACAAATAAATAATTGCAATTTTTCACTTGCCAAAAAAAATGAAGTGCCTATAATGCGCATCCACTG
>CAMLMY010000003.1 GCA_946481345.1 uncultured Gilliamella sp.
CAGCCTTAGATAAATCTAGCCCTTATCGCTCATTTTATATCTGGAAAGATGCTAAAGCCGACGGTAGTGAACCCAATAACTGGCGCTCCAAATTTGGCGGTAAAGCGTGGCAATGGCATGAACAGTCAGGGCAGTATTACTTACACTTATTTGCCAAAGAGCAGGCGGACCTTAATTGGGAAAATCCGCAAGTTCGCTTTGAAATTAAAAAAGTGTGTCAGTTTTGGTCAGACAAAGGTGTGGATGCCTTAAGGTTAGATGTGATTAATTTAGTCTCCAAACAACAAGATTTTGCCGATGATAAAAACGGGGATGGTCGCTGCTTTTACACGGATGGACCTAAAATACACGAGTTTTTACAAGAAATGAGCCGAGATGCCTTTCAACCCAATGATCTAAAAACGGTGGGGGAAATGTCTTCGACCTCGTTAGCTAACTGCTTAAAATATGCCTCGTTAGACGGAAAAGAGCTAACTATGACATTTAATTTCCACCATTTAAAAGTCGATTATCCAAACGGCTATAAATGGGCATTAGCCAAACCTGATCGACTCCAGTTAAAAAATATTATCGGCGAGTGGCAAACTGGGATGCATAATAAAGCTTGGAATGCTATTTTCTGGTGTAATCACGACCAACCGCGAATTGTGTCGCGCTTAGGTAATGAAAGCCAATATCACACAGAATCGGCTAAAATGCTTGCCATGTTGCTATATGGATTACAGGGTACGCCATACCTTTATCAAGGCGAAGAGATCGGCATGACCAATCCGCATTTTGATAATATTGACCAGTATCGTGATGTTGAAAGCCTAAATATCTACCACGAAAAAATAGCCGAAGGTATGGATAAAGCGGAAATCTTAGCCATATTAGCGAGCAAATCGCGCGACAACAGCCGAACCCCCATGCAATGGGATGATAGCTTAAATGCTGGTTTCACTAAAGGTCAACCATGGATCGAAGTGGCAAGTAATTATCAACAAATCAATGTCAAAGCCGCACTTGAAGATCCCGATTCTATCTTTTATTGCTACCAAGCATTAATTAAATTACGCCAAGAACACCCGATATTTATTTTAGGTGATTATCAGGATTTAACCGCCAATGTTGCTGATTATTGGTGCTACCTACGCCGTTGGAACAATCAACAATTATTAGTCATCATTAATCTAACTGAACAACCAGTTAACTGGCAATTGCCTGACAATCTAGCGGATATAAATTGGCGACAATTATCAAATAATTATACTTCAGAAACGACATCATTCGATAAGACCATTGCGTTAAAACCTTATCAAGCAATCTATTTTCTCAATGATATTCGTTAAAACGGTATAGACTCCCCAATATTTTTTACGGCATAACCGTATTAATTAAACTTAAAAATATGAACGGCTGGCATTAACATCTAACCAAGTTTGACGATAATGCTGACGCCGTTTCACTTGGCAATAGTTAATTAATAAGTCAAATCCCTGTTTATCCATTAACGAAAAAAAATAACGCTGCCATTTAGCTGCCGTATTAGTATTAATGCCCAATTGCCGATGAATGGTTTTAAATGTTTCGCCTTGGAGTAATAAATCAATAAAAGGCAGCCATAGTTCACAATGAGATAATTTATCTAGCCGATATTTTTTAAGAGGATTAAAGGTTCGTCGACATGCTCGACAACGAAAATTAAGCCGATGCCCGATTCTAACAGTTTTCAAAGATGCACAATAATCGCAAGGCATGATAGCCATATTCAGTAATTCCGTAAGCCATGCCTTAAAAGCGTTAGCTTGCTGAAAAACTTCTGTTGGCTTGGTCTGGGCAAGGTTAAGAATCGCTTGATAAAGATTTGGTTCATGCTCTGATAACAACTGACGAATCACATTATCTCGCCGACGCGCTGCTCGAGGTGACAAATTAAAATTATCAGCAATAAAACTATGTGGCTGATCAGTTAACGTCATTGGCGCAATATCAATCAACAATGAAACCGGCTTAAGACGTCGGCATAATGGACTTGCAGCAACTAAATCTGGCAATCCCTGCAAAAACCGCTCTGCGGCAGGATGCTGCTCAATAGGCAAAATAGCATGATACACGGTTACTTTCCTTATAACGGTATAGACTCCTCAATAAATTTTACAAAGATATAAGGTAAAACATAAAGAGTTTGAGGATTTGATATTAAAAATAAGAATTATAAATAAATAAAATAAAACGTTAAATGGCAATTGCTAGCTTATGAAAAACTATCTGAATAAATAGTTACAATAAAAAATTACTGACTATTTTATCTGTTTGGTTAATCGGTACGAAGTATAAATAAAATATGCTATATTGCATATCAAGATATTTACAAAATATTAAAATTAAAACGATGAATATCTGGTTGAATAAAAATAAAAATACGTTTTATAAATGCAATAATTAGTTAAAAAAAATAATAATAAGGAATACATAATGGAAGATAATCAAATTGGAGCCAGACAACCAACTAACCGAGATCAACGTAGTTTAACCTTTCAAAAACTTACCCCTATAACGCTTTCTGATGATGAAATGCGTGGTTATAACGAAGCGCTCGATTTTGTATTCAAAGAAGATGATTTGCTTAACATTGCTATTAGTGGACCTTATGCTTCAGGAAAAAGCAGTGTATTTAAAACTTACGAGGAAAAACGCCTTGAAAAGAAAAAACTTAAGGGTATTCATATTTCTCTTTCATATTTTTCACCTAATCTAAAGCCAAAAATAAAAAACCAAAACCCAGATGATGAATTCACGTTTAATGATGAATTAATGTTAGAAAGAAAAATTATCAACCAAATTATTCATCAAATCGAGCCAAAGCAAATTCCCTTCACAGATTTTAAAGTTAAAGCTGAGTCAAAAAGCTGGATTAATATATTTTGGGCGAGCATTATTTCTTTGTTTTTCTGTTGTTTTATTTATATTGATAAAACATTACTGAATAAATGGTTAGAAGAGCCGAATCAATTAACTTTGATACTTATCGGTTCATTATTTACTCTGATAACTTTTGTTTTTTATAAAATTATCGATCTGCAACATAGAAAAAATCTTATTAGAAAACTAAAAATTTTTCAGAATGAGATTGATATCTCATCCGAATGTGATGTTTCTTACTTTGATAAATATTTGGATGAGATTATTTATATCTTACGTAAATCAAAATTAGATTTTATTGTTTTTGAAGATATTGATCGTTATGATGATAATTTGATACTTAATAAATTAAGAGAATTAAATTTTATCTATAATAAAAGACAAAAAAATCGCAAAAGAAAACCTATCAAATTTATCTATCTAATTAAAGATGAAATTTTTGAATCGAAGGAACGTACTAAGTTTTTTGATTACATTTTACCTATTGTACCGGTTATGGATAACTCCAATTCATTAGGAAAAATGGAAGAACTATTTAAAACTAAAAATATTTATAGTGATTTTTCAATAACATTTTTGGACACTTTATCATTATATTTAGATGATATTAGACTGATTAAAAATATTTGTAACGAATATATCATTTATAAGAAAAAATTACCTCATCAAGCCAGTTGGTTTAAAAAAGAAAACCTATTAGCCATTATTGTTTATAAAAATATTTTTCCAGAAGATTATTCTTTAACGCGATTGGGTTTAGGGCAAGGGGTTGTTCATCGAATTATTGAATCATTAAAGCAGAAAAAAAGCACTAATTATAAAACTCAAATTGAACAAATCGATAAGATAATTCAATCAAAAAAAGACATAATTAAAATGGAAGAAATGAATCATCTGGAAAGTGTTGATGAATTAGATGCTTTATATATCAAATTTCCATCAGAATTCGATTATAGGAACTTTGAATTTGATGAAGGCCCAACAATTTCCTCTCTGAATTCAAAAGAATTTATTTCTTATTTGAAAATAAATAGCTATAACATCAATAATGGGTATAAAAAATACAGTTCTTCTTATATAGAAATTGATTGCAGACAATATTTTGATGATCTTAATCAAAATAACCAATATAAAAACAGGAAAAAAGAGCTTGAAAATGTCCTAGAAAATAAAAAATCAACTCTTGAAGCAGAAATTAGAAAATTAGAAAAAGAAAAATTACAATTAAAATCACTTAAGAAAATTTCTGAAATAATTAAGATTCAGCAGAATAATAATATTACTATAGATACTTTGTTTAAACATCATATTTACATTAAGTCTGGCGATAAAGACTACAAAATAGAACATGAACAATATAAATCTGAATATGAAAAATTAGCATCTTCATGTTATTTCCCGCTTTTACGCACACTCATTATTCAAGGCTATATTGATGAGAATTATAATGATTATACGAGCTTCTATGATGAACAAGGGTTACCACAAAATGATATGCTATTTTTGCGTAATATTAACGAGCGAATACTAAATGACTGGCAGCTTGAATTAAAAAAACCTGAGATAGTACTAAAAAGATTAAATTCCGATAATTCAAGTAAGTTTAATGAGATTGCTGTGTTAAATTATTCTTTACTAGATCATATATTAGCAACCAACAACACAAGTGATTTATCTCAATTTATTAATTTATTAAAGTTGCATCCTGAAATTAATTTTATTAATGAATATCTAGCAAGATATTATACTTTATTAATAAATAACAACACAAAATATCAACCTAATTATCTATGTTTATTCGTGAAAGAAATAAATATTCAATTATGGGATATATGGAAATCTATTGATATATTTGACCCAAGACTTTATGTTTATCTTTCGTTTATTCATAATCAACCAATAGAATTGGTAAAAATGAATGAGGACGGTGCTCTAAAACATTTTATCGAACACTCAACTGATTTTTTGTGTATTGATGAAGAATGGAATATTGTTTTTCAATTACGCAATGAAATGGAAAATTATTTAAACAAAATAATCGACATTTTTGCAAGAATAGATATTCAATTCAAACAAATTGATAAGTTAACTCCAGCGTTATTTACATTAGTTCAAGCAAATAATCGCTATCAATTAAACTATATTAATGTAAAATATATATTAGAAAACAAATATAATCTAGCCAATTTCGATTCTCACATTATACAAACCATATTGACATTAAGTGATGACGCACCAATTAAATTGTATTTTCAAAGTAATCCTGCACCGTTAGTATCATCTATTGTTCAATCAAATATCCCAATAATCGAAGATAATCAAGAAACTGTATTATTGATTTTAAATGATATGTTTGTCGATTCATCTAATAAAATATCTTATATAAATAAAATTTCATTAACTGTTAAATCATTGGAAAAAGTAACCGATAAAGGTATTTGGGATATACTACTTAAAATTCCAAAAATAGAATATTCAGCAAAGAATATTGTCCACTATTTCTTCAATTACGAATTGGAAAATGAAAATGAAGATGAAGAGGAATATGAATATAAATATGAATATAAGGATAAGGATAGAAAAATCAATGATCATTTAGTCAATTTTATTAACAATAATAATACAAATATCTCTCCACAACAGGCTGATTTAGAAAAATTAATATCAAATGAAGATAAAATAAACTTATTTTTTGAAAAAATAATCAAGGCTTATACTTTAAATAACGATAAATATAGTATGTTGCTTGCATGGTTTAATGGTAGATATTACCCAGACTTTGCTGATCGATATTTTAGTAACAAAAAGGTATCAATACTTATTCAACATAAAGTTATTGATCTAAGAGGAGAATGGTATTTAGATTTTATAAGAGCATATTACCCAGATAATATTCAAGAATTTATTATCCAAAATTTTAACGATTATATTAATAAACTAAAAAACGATCCTTTATTAGTCAATCATGACGAGATCATAAGCTTATTATCGCAAGATCTAAGTTTGGATCAAAAACTTTCATTGTTACCGTTAACAAGTGAGCTAATTTCGATTAATAATAAAAATTATCCAACAGAATTACAAAACTATATTTTAAAAAATAATTTTGATGTTGATGATCTAATTTATATAACCAATCATCAATTTTATAACTCTAAAACTGATGAAATAAAAGAAATAATCAAGCAGTTGTGCATTGAGCATAAAACAGAAATTTTAGAATTTAGAAAAATTTCTTATAGTTTATTAATCGAATTACTAAAAACTACAGAGTTTTCACTAGACGATAAATATATTTTGTTATGTAACCAAATAAATCAGTTAAATATTGAAGAAACCTATCAAGCATTTAAAATTTTAGAACAAGATCCCACAAATCAAAGTCTTTTTTCAAATCTATTTATATTTAAAAGACCAAGTTTTGATGATACCACCTTAAATCAAAAAATATTAAAAGAACTGAATCAGAAATGGAAATTAAAATATGAAATAAAAGAAGATAAAATTATGGGTTATGGAAAGAAGTTAATTGAAAATTAAATCTAAATATTAATAAGTTAAATTTGTACCTTAAAAAAACTAACTAATTTAATAAATTTTGATTTAATGCTATTTGCATCAATGTATTTTTTTATAGACCACCATATGTACTATAAGTCTGTGGTTCATTTGTAAATTTAGATTAGTTAGCGATGTAATATAAGGCGGTATAGACTCCTCAATATTTTTTACAAATATAATAATATTATTTTGCTTTGATATGTGGACTATTCGCATTAATATCTAACCAAGTTTGACGATAACGCTGGCGTCGCTTTGTTCGGCAATAGTTAACTAAAAGTGTAAATCCTTGTTCTTCCATCAATGTAAAAAAATAGCGCTGCCATTTAGCTGCGGTATTGGCATTAATGCCTAATTGTTGCTGAATGGTTTTATATGTTTCACCTTGCAGCAATAAATCAATAAACGGCAACCATCGTTCATGGTGAGATAACTTATTAAGTTGATATTTTTTCAGTGGATTAAAGGTTCGTCGACAGGTTTTACAACGGAAATTAAGCCTATGGCCAATGCGAATAGTATTCAAAGAGTGGCAATAATCGCAAGGCATGACAGCCGTCTTAAGTAGTCCAGTAAGCCACAACTTAAAAGCCTTAGCTTGCTGAAAAACTTCTGTTGGTTTTGCTTGAGGAAGGTTAAGAATCGCTTGATAAAGATCCGGTTCATATTGTGCTAACAACTGACGGATAACATTATCCCTCCGCCGTGCTGCTCGCGCTGAAAGGTTAAACTTATCTGCAATAAAGCTATGTGGTTGATTGCTTAACGTCATTGGCGCAATATTTATGAACAATGAAGCTGGTTTAAAACGTCGACATAAAGGCGTTGTCGCCACAAAATCCGGCAACGCCAGCAAAAAACGCTCAGCGGCAAGATGTTGCTCAATTGGTAATAGAGAATGATACATTATCGTTGACCTTTTGATGGCATAGACTCCTTAATTATTTTTACAAATAATGAATACAGGAAAATGCATAATTTTTTCATTGTTTAAAACTACTAATATCTTATTTTCTTGTTACAAATCTTGATATGTTTCTTATTAGTTCAATTAATGACATCTAAGCATAGATTAAAATATGCTAAATTTGATAACGCGATAAGACAATTATCAAATTGATTAAGTATAACAAACGTTATATTGAAGATACGTAAATTCAAAGGTTTAATATTAAACAGTGAAACTTATTCCACTTCTTGCAATTTGTTGGTACTACAGATAAGTTTGGCTGTTGTGTGTTGATTTTCATCATTTGCATAAATCGCCCAGCAACTTTTCATCGATGAATCGATTTTTTTTGCCAATTGGGCTTCCTCACCATTATAGCTACATTTAACGTAGTTTCCATTTTCATCATAGGCTGAATTGATTTGCCATGTGAGGTCATGTTTTTTGCCATCAATAATGCCAATTTCAGGTTTTAATTCAAATAATTTAACTGGTTCATCGGAATAAACACCAAGACTAGTGAGTAGTAGGCTACGATTTTTGTTGATTGAAACTTGCCAACCCTCAGGAGTTGCTTCAAGTTCGGGATGATCGGATTTAATATTGATTCGGGTTGGGCAATCAATTTCGTAAGCAGTAGCAACCCCAATAGTTGCCAACCACGCTGTTGCAATCAAACTAATTCGGTAACCTTTCATCTCATCCATCCTGTTTACATGACATATTAATCTATTATTAGTGTTGTTAATTAATTATGCCAATAATCTAAATCAAATTATTTTTAAAATGCTGTTTTTATAATAATGGTGTCGCTCGATACTGTAAATCAGGTTTTTTCAGCCAGTCTTGTGAATCAATAATCGCTAGTTCTCTAACCTCTTTTTGTTTGGTAACAGCTAATACATGATTCGCTGCATTGGCCGCTAGTTCAAACGCATTTAATTGTAATTTGCCATTGATTAAGTGAGCAGTGAACAAACTACAGATTAAATCGCCAACGCCCAATGGACGATAAGGAAAATCATATAATGGACGGGCAAGGTGATAACTTTGCGAAGGTGTGGCTAATATCATTTCAAACAATTCTGTAGTTTTGCCGGCATGGACTAAATTTTTAACTAAAATTGCTTGGATAGGTTGATGTTGCAGTTTTTTGATTGCTGTTTGTACATCGCTAAAGGTTTTAATTTCGATATTCGATAATATCTGTAATTCTAATAAATTCGGCGTAATATAGTCTGCATGTTTAATCGCTTGCTTAGTGAAAAAATCAATAATATTTTGCGGTAGCGAACTCCCTTTATTAATATCTCCGCCCATAACCGGATCGCATACATAAATGGCGTTAGGGTTATAATATTTTATCTTTTTTACTGCTTCGATAATTTCTTCACCTTGTTCGGCAAGGCCGATGTAACCTGATATAACGGCATCAATTGATTTTAAAACGCCAATTTTTTCGAGACTATTTACGATCCGTGTAATTTGCTGAGCCCCCAGCACAATACCATCATAATCGGGATAAACCGTATTACTCGATAGTTGTACTGTGTGGATCGGCATGACTTCAACGCCTTGTAATTGCATGGCTAATGTGGCAACTTTGTTGCCTGCATAGCCATAAACAACATTAGATTGAATTGATAAAACGGTTTTCATAAGTCGTTGCCTTTTTATTCATCATAATAGTGATAATGGCTTAAAAGATAGATGCTGATAATAGATAGCATTGCTAATCCACAATAAAATAGCGCTAATGGTAACCAATAAGTTTGGTAGGTAAAGATAATATAACCCCCGATCAATGGAATAAGGCTACCAAAAATAGCTGCGCAACCTTGATAGCTCATGGATAAGCCAGTATAGCGAATTCTAGCAGGGAAAATTCGGCTTAAATAACCCGCTATTACCCCATAGAAACCACTGTAACAAAGTACATTTAATGAAATACCAATAATAAAGCTAGTTTTTGTTCCTGCTTGAATAATGGGAAATAACAAAAATACGGATGCCATCGCTAATATTGCTGAAATAATTAAAAAGCGTGTTGCTGAAAACTTTTCTGAAAAATAAGAGATAAATGGTTGCGCAATAAAGTGTACCATTGCAATCCAAAATAGTGCATCAACGATGATGTTCTTCTCAACACCTAGAGCCATTGTGGTATAACCAATCATTAGTGTATTAGAAAAAATACCACTAAATGACAGTACATTGGCGCATATGGCTAATACCAGTATTGGCGTTGCCTGTTTAAACACCTCAATAATTGGCACCGACTCTTTTTGTTTCAAGCTCGCTTGCTTTTTAGCTGATTCGATAAATACGGGTGACTCGGTTAAGGTAATTCTGGCAATAATTCCAACAATTAATAAAACAAAACTGACTAAAAATGGGATGCGCCAATAACCGCTATCTATAAGTTTATCCGTAGGCAAGCTAATGATATAAGAAAAAACTAATAATGCGAGAATATTACCTGCCGGACTCCCCCACTGAGCAAACGATGAGAAAAAGTTTTTTAAGCCTTTGGGAGCATGTTCATTAGCCATTAATACTGCGCCACCCCATTCACCACCGACAGCAATACCTTGTAAAATACGTAATCCAACTAACAGTATCGGTGCAATGATTCCTGCTTGTTGATAAGAGGGTAACAAACCAACACACGTTGTAGCAATCCCCATTAATAGCAAGGTGATAATTAGTGATTTTTTCCGCCCTAATCGATCGCCAATATGACCAAAAATTATTGCGCCTAATGGTCGAGATAAAAAACCAACTGCAAATGAGGCAAATGCCCCTAAAACTTGCACAAATTGATTATCTGAAGGAAAGAAAAGCTGACCAAAAATTAAGACTGATGCTAACGCATAGATATAAAAATCATACCATTCAATGGTAGTACCAATAAAAGCAGCAAAAGCAACTTTTTTAGCAGATGAATTGGACATAGTTAGACCTTGCTAAGTCAATGACTAATGTAAATTTGTAAAGACAGAGAAACTAACACAAAACCATTAATATCACAATTTGTTATCTGATAAGATAAGAAAAATTATGTAAAAAGATGATTGTTCTAATTTGAATCATAATATTGTCATTTAAAGATAATTAGTGATTATTCACAGTGGATTATTTGGGTTATTTTATTAAATAAAGATCTCAATTGATTGCACAAAGCTGAAATTGAAGGCGCCTTAAAAATTAGCAAAAATATTAAAGTTCGCGGTTAATTAACGCATAGCAATGTAATTATCTAAGTTATATAAAATAAGATATAGATCACATTTCTTGAATTTTAATTTGAAATAAATATTAGTTATATATACTATCGGATCTATTAAGGCATGTTACTGATTTAATTCAGGCAGGACCAAAACAAAAACTTATCTAGAAGGTGAGTTTTTGTTTTGGTCTTTTTTTTTGGATCTTTTAGAGTGAGTGTATATATGGATTATCAACAGTTAGGAATACAAATTTTGCGGTTAGTTGGGGGAAAAGATAATGTTAATTCCTTGACTCATTGTGCAACTCGTTTACGGTTTGATCTTTTTGATAAAAATATCGTTGATTGTGATGCAATCATGAAATTGACTGGTGTTATTAGTATTGTAGATAGTGGAGGGCAGTTCCAAGTAGTGATTGGTAACGAAGTCCAACAAGTGTATCAAGCTATTAGTCAGAATTTATCTAACCAAGAACATGGCAAGGTAAGAAGCAAAAAGAAAGAAGGAATACTTTCATATATTATTGGCATTATATCCACTTCATTTACGCCTGTAATTCCTGCATTAACTGGTGCGGGGATGATTAAAGCGTTATTAGCTATATGTAAGTTAATGGGGGTGTTATCGCCAGATAGCCATACCTATTATTTGTTGGACATGTTGGCTGATGCGGCATTTTTCTTTATGCCTATTTTGTTAGCATATGGTGCTGCAAGTAAATTTTCGTGTAATCCTATTTTAGCTATGACTATTGCAGGTGCAATGTTACATCCCAATTTAGGAAAATTAATGGTGTTGGGTCAAGATGTTTCTTTTATTGGTATCCCAGTTAAATTAGCCGATTATTCAGGTTCTGTATTACCTATTATTATTACCGTATGGGCAATGTCTTATATTGAGCGCTTTGCTGAAAAAGTGACTCCATCAATGATAAAATTTTTTATCAAACCAATGCTTATTTTATTGATAGCAGGGCCATTAGCATTAGTCATTATTGGTCCATTTGGCATCTTACTAAATGATTTAGTTGCACAAGGGGCGGGTTATATAAATAGTAAAGCTAGTTGGTTAATTCCAATGTTAATGGGCGGGTTACAGCCATTTTTAATTATCACTGGTACAGCTTGGGCAATGACTCCAATTGCAACAGGACAGTTAAGTCGTAATGGTTCTGAAATGATTAATGGCCCTGGTATGCTAGCCTCAAATATAGCACAAGGTGCAGCTACATTATGTGTAGCAATCAAAACTAAAAATAAAAATCTAAAACAACTTGGGTATTCTGCTGGTTTCACCGCATTATTAGGTATTACCGAACCATCATTGTATGGCGTGACCTTAAAGCTAAAACGCCCATTAATTGCTTCAATGATAGGTGGTGGAGTTGCTGGCGTTTATGCAGGGGTATCTGGATTATTACGTTATGCTTTTGTATCGCCAGGATTAGCTGGTTTGCCGGCATTTATAGGTGATAATCCGATGAATATTGTTCATGCTCTGGTGACATGTTGTATTGCGATAGTTGTAACATTTGTATTGACATGGTTTATGGGATTTGATGATCCAATTGATGAGGATGATTTGATTAAAACTATTGATACAGATTCAACATTATCATCAACAAATAACTCTGTTGCTGCTGATTTGAGTAATGTTATCTTAAGTAGTCCTTTAACAGGAAAAGTAATACCTCTATCAGAAGTAAAAGATGATGTTTTTTCAAAAAATTTGATAGGTGATGGTATAGCCATTGAGCCTAATCAAGGTAAAGTTGTTGCACCAATTAGCGGTAAGGTTGTCAGTTTACTTGAATCAAAACATGCGATCGGTATAAAAAGTGATCAGGGTATTGAAATTTTGATCCATATAGGACTGGATACCGTTAAATTAGGTGGCCAATTTTTTACAGCTAAAGTTGAACAAGGTCAGCGGGTTAATGTTGGTGATGAGTTAATTGAATTTGATTTAGCGGCTATCAATCAAGCTGGTTATATGACAACTACCCCAATAATTATTTTATATTCAGATGAGTATTTTGTTGAAAATATTAAGAAAAATATGGTCACAATCGGTGAGGATCTGATATTAGTTAAAAAATCAAATCAAGGTGATAATCATGCTCTATAAAACATTAAAACCGTTTCCTCAAAATTTTTTATGGGGAGGATCAACATCGGCTTATCAGTTTGAAGGGGCATGGGATGAAGATGGAAAATCTCCATCAATTGTCGATATGTATTGCCATCCTGAAGATGTAGCCGATTTTAAAGTAGCAAGTGATCACTATCATCATTATAAAGAAGATGTACGACTTTTTGCCGAATTAGGCTTAAAAGCCTATCGTTTTTCTATTGCTTGGACGCGTATTATTCCAGATGGTATTGGTGACGTTAATCAACAAGGATTAGATTTTTATCATAACTTAATTGATGAACTTAAACGTTATGATATTGAACCAATAGTAACTCTATATCATTTTGATTTACCCTATAAATTGGACAAACAAGGTGGATGGAGCGAACGCTCAACCATTGATGCTTTTGTCCGATATACTGAAGTTCTATTCCAAAATTTTGGTAAAAAAGTTAAATATTGGTTAACAATTAATGAACAAAACACCATGATTCTTCATCCTGGTGCAATTGGTGTTCCTGAAAATAGTAAATTACCAGATAAGAAAACACTTTATCAACAAAATCACCATATGTTTATCGCTCAGGCTAAAGCTATGCAGCTATGCCACACTCTTTGTCCCAATGCTAAAATTGGGCCAGCATTAAATATTACTTCAATGTATGCTGAAACTTGCCGACCTGAAGATGCTATTGCTGCTCATAATTGGGAAACTATTCGATGTTGGAGTTTCCTCGATACCGCTATTTTGGGGCGCTATAATGCGTTATTTTTAAGTTATTTACAGGATAGAGGGCTTTGCCCAACAATTTTGGCAGAGGATCTCGTTGTATTAAAAAATGCTCAACCTGATTTTATTGCCATGAATTATTATTCAACAGCAACAATTGCCGCCAGTAAAGGAAATGCTTCCGATATATCAGCCAGAGCTGGCGATCAACAAATCATGCTGGGTGAACAGGGCGTTTATCGAGCGGCGGAAAATCCTTTTGTCAACAAAACGGCTTATGGATGGGTAATTGATCCTATTGGTTTAAGATTAACTTTAAGAAAAGTTTATGAACGTTACAATTTACCAATTCTAATCACTGAAAATGGCATTGGTGCTCCAGATAAACTTAATGCAGATAATACTGTTAACGATGATTATCGCATCAACTTTATTAGCCAACATATAACCCAAATGCAATTGGCTATCACCGATGGTGTTGAACTTATTGGTTACTGCCCATGGTCTGTTATTGATGTGGTAAGTACTCATCAAGGTTATGGTAAGCGTTATGGTTTTATCTATGTTAATCGAGGCGAATTTGATTTAAAAGATATGAAACGTATCAAGAAAAAGAGTTATTTTTGGTATCAGAAATTAATTAAGGCTAATGGGCAGTTGGATAAATTGACGTAACCGTTATGATAACATTTAAAGTTGATAAAATTTTAAATAACAGCCTAGTATTATCCAAAAATAGTGATAATAACGAGGTGATCCTGATGGGAAAAGGGATCGGTTTTAATGCTAAAGTTGGTGATCTGCTTGATGCTGAGCAGATTGAGAAATGTTTTGTTTTACAACAAATAACAGATATTCAAGGTTATCTTAACTTAATTGAATCATTACCTGATGATTACATCGAGTTAACGAGATTTTTGTTAGACTATGCGAGCAAAACATTACAAACGACTTTTAGAGAAACACTCTTTTTTACCTTATTAGATCACCTCAATTATGCTATTGAAAGATATTATTCAGGAGTGGTTATTCAAAATCGCTTGTTATACGAAGTGAAAAGCTTTTATCCTAAAGAGTTTGAAGTTGCAAAGTATGGCATAACCTATATAAACCAACGTCTTAATATTAGTTTACCTGAGGAGGAAGCAGGTAACATAGCCTTTCATTTAGTTAACGGCCAATCACATCAACAAACTATGCAGCATACGTTATTGTCCGTTAAAATGTTGAAGGATATATTCAATATTATTCAATTTAATTTTGCAATTCGAATAGATAAACAATCGTTACATTATTCACGCTTTTTAACTCATATGCAGTTTTTTATTCAGCGTATTTTTGAGCAGAAGCAGCTACAATCTGATAATGATTTTGTTTTTCAACAGGTGATTAGGCAATATCCAGATGAGTTTAAATGTGCAAATATCATTAAAAAATATTTAATTAATCAGCTCAATATCACGATTTCAAATGAAGAAATCCTCTATTTAATACTACATATCATTCGTATTGTACATTAAATCAAGCAAACAAAAGTCAGCATTGATGTTTATATCGATAATTAATACCAAAATAGAAGATTATTGCAAATTGTGTAACTTTATCATTTGCTTTTAATATTCGATGGTTAATTATTCATTTGGATCTGTTTCAATATTCTGCAAATATGAAACAATCGGTAAATCAGCTTCAGCCCAATCAAGATGATTTAGTTCATTAATATTTAGCCAACAAATTTTATTATGTTCTAAACATATTGGATCATCAATTAGCTGACACAGAAAAGCGTTAATTTTAACTGTGCCAAAATCATAATGATGTTTTGTTGTTAATAAATATTTTTTGATCGAGATACTACAACCTAATTCTTCTTTAATTTCCCGAATGAGTGCATCTTCTAATTGTTCGCCGGGCTCAACTTTTCCACCAGGAAATTCCCATTTATAAGCTAGATATTTCGTGTTAGCTCGTTGAGTACAAAGAAATTTACCATTTTTAATAATTACAGCAGCAACAACATTAATAATTTTATTCATTCTTTAAAGCGATATCTCGCCCTCTTAAAGTTGCAATTTTCATCAATTTATTTATATCTCGAATATCTTTAACAATATGCATTTTTCGATGGCAATTAGGACATAGTGCAACAGTATTTTCAATTGCATCCTCACCACCTTCAGACAACCAAATAATATGATGGCATTCTAAGTAAGGAATTTTGTCTTTTGTTGTAAATGGTGCTGGATTTTCACAAAGGTCACATCTACCGTTAGCTTTACGTTTAATAAATTCAGCTAGTTCAGGACTTCTTATATATTGAGGAGTAAGAACTTCGCGTTTACCAGGTTTTTTATTTTGCTTAATAACTTTATCTAATAATTTATCAATTTTATATTTATGAACCTGATGTTCTTTGGCTTTTACATAATTAGATAATATTTTTATCGGTAATTTGTTTTCGATAAGCTTGAGTGGAAAAATCCATACTTTACGTAAATTTTGGTTGGCATCTAATTGCTGAGTTTGATAAGGATCAGCAGCCTTGGTAAGACGGCCTAAATAGGTATATTCTTTATCTTTAAATACTTCAAAATAATGTACACTAATGCCATTAGATTCAATTTCATTTAGTGTTTTATTTTGCATAAAATCTAAGCTTTGATCTCCTTTTTGCCCCATCCCTGTGTAGTAGAGTATGTCTCCATTCCAAGTATCAGAGTAAACTGATTCAATATGATTAGTAATAAGAACTAATGTGCTTGTTTTATTAGATTTTCTCATTCCCCCTTGAGGGCTACACTTAAATATTTCACACAATTGTTTATTATTGAGGATAACTCCAGGTGTTAGATTTTCAATTTTGTCCATTATTATTGTTTTCCTTAATCCCTAAACACTTCTCTAACATGCCATTCAATAAACCTATCATGTAAATAATCGCTTTTCATTCGAGGTAATAAGATGTTTTTGCCATCGAAATCCCAAAATAGTTTTTCAACTATGTGATTTCCATTTACTCCACTTGATACTTTTATTTTTAAATTACAATCAAGTCCGATAGCGCCCATATCGAAAGCAGAATGATGTAATGAACAAAGAGCTAATCCATTATTTACAATGCATGGTCCACCATGTTGTTTCCATTTTACATGAGCTGCTTCAAGACCGATTGATACTGAGTCATGCCTTAAATCGTAACCACAGATGGCACATTGATAATTGTATGCACGTAATACGATTTGTCTGAATTTAGGATCTCGGTATTTATTGGATTCCATTAGGTTGAAACCGAATCGATTAATTAAGTTTTCTTGTACACTTTCAGTAAAATGTTGACTTAAAATTTGTCCTGCTAATTGATCAATAATGGTAGGGTTAGTTTTGATAATTTGATAAGTTTTTTCATCAAAACCACCTAATACTTGGTGTGAAGCAAGGGTTTTACTGGTTGGTTCTTTACTTGGTAAAATTGGATTAGTACAGTTGTCAAAATTAATTAGTTGCCAAAAACCATCATTTTTCAAACGCCAAAAAGGCATATTGGGATAATAGTGTTTACGTTGAGGACCAAACCGAGCGAGTAAATCATGTAAAGGTTTTTCAATTTCTTTTTCATAATCAAATAAGCGATCATGACCTTGCTTATATTGTGCTAATACATAAAGTAGCAATAAAGGTTTATGTGGAGCTCGTTGATCGCCTTTTTTCCAAATAGTGATATCGGTAATTTGTTGTTGTAATTGTTTAATATCCATTAATACTCAAAATAAAGGTAATAAGAAGAAAAATATTACAAATATCACATTATTTTTGTGATCTACCTCACAAAATTTTGAGTTGGTGTGAAAAATACTAGTTCTAAATGATAGCATTCAAGTAATTCACAACAATTATTGAAAACAAAGGCTTTAAAGCCATTCCTAGGATACATGCCAATATTGAACTGTTTGTATTCGGTTTTGTACTTGATATGGGGTAATCTCAGTTGACTTCGATTGGCAAAGAAAATTTATTGAAAAATAGCTTTAAAAATGTTTTTCAATACTATCAAAGGATAAATAGCTATTTGCCTTTCGAATAATAATTAAAGAAGTTTTTTAAACAGTTTAAACAGGCTACCAAGAGGATAACGTTTTAACTTGATTAGATTTTACAGATAGAATGTTGTTAATATGATTTATCGGCGGTTATTTTTTTAATACAGCAGTACTTTTAATGCGAATTGCTGGTCTTTTGTGTTTAGATTGATTGCTTAGTGTCATTGTTAATAGTCAGATTTAGTTAGTAGCGAATGTTATTAATCTGTTGGTTACCTGGTGTGTATAGGGTTTATTTAATCTTATTTTTACGGATAATTAGGATAAATAAACCCTTTATTATGGTTGTTCTTAGGTTGGCTTTATAGCACGGTAAAATTTAAGTTATTATCATGACAAGTTCATTTCACTTATGTGATTTGGTCTTGGCAAACTCTATTGATATTTGGGTTGGTAAAAATATCAAATTCATCATAACTGGTTGATGAGAATTCACTTATTACAGCACCTTCAGGCCCAGCTTTAAACCAATGTTTAATATTGGGGTCGATGGTATATTGCTCACCAGGGAGTAATTCAATCTCTTGGCGAGCAGTATAGTATTGTTGATTACCACCCTGTGGTAAAGTACAAGATATACTGCCTTTATTTTCACCTTCAACATATAAATATACTTTACCCCATCGACAACGAAATGTTTCTTGTTTTCCTCTGCTGTTGTTGATGTCAGGATGTCGATGTTCAGGGCAGGTTTGGTTAGGTAGTAATACCATTTCTTTGGCACAATATCGGTCAGTATTAATATAAATAATTAAATTTAAACCTTCATTTTCAATATTATTTAAACCGAAATCAGCAAACTCAATATTATTTAACTCTTGTTCAGTTAGAATAAGTTGAGATTTTTTATATAACTCTTTGACATTATTCTTATAATTTTCACTAACTAACATAATACACCTCATATAACTAAAACTAAGTCTATATTTAGTATTTAGATGGTTATGGTTTAATCGATAATGACCTCCATAACCATCCAATTTTTATAGACTTAGCTGATTTTGATTGAATCTAAGTCAATATCTTTCTCGTCATCAATAGTGAGTTCATTGTTATCATCTAGATTGACTCGTTTTTTCAGTACAAATAATATAATTGCGGTAGCAAGTGAGCCAGCCATTAAGGCAATAAACCATTGGATAGGATTGACCATTGTCACCATTGCAAATAGCCCACCAGCAGGTGCTGGTGTAGCACTACCACATGCCATACTAATTGCACCACCAACAGCACCACCGACACCAGTTGCTACTAAACATCTGAGTAAGTCATTAAAGATAATCGGATAACAACCTTCTGTGATTTGGCAGACCCCCATTGGAAATGCTGCTTTTAATGTTTCAACTTCATTGTTGGTATAAATATTTTTAGAAAATATTTTTTGCATAAAGTAAGCGATTGTCATTCCAAAAGGCGTTACCATTGAGGCTAAAATCATAACTGCCATTGGTTCATAACCATTTGGACCTAATGAAAGTAAAAACATGACCACGGTTTTATTGATTGGGCCACCATAATCAATTCCTGAAAGAACACCAATAATTAATCCATATACAATTTTTTCACTCGTATTAAGATTTTTTAAGTAGTCCATAAGTAATTCAGTGAATGCAGCAATTGGGGTGCCGACAACGTAGTACATTATGAGACCCATGGCAAACGCCGATAATAAAGGAATAATTAAAACCGGTCTTAGCCCTTCCGCCCAATGTGGTACTTTAATTTTTTCTCTGAGAAGTAAAGCAATATAACCAGCAATATAGCCACCGATAAAACCACCAATAAAGCCTGCGCCGATATTAATCGCAATTAGTCCGGTCAAAAAACCGGGAGCAATACCTGGTTTATCAGCGATTGAATAAGATATACCCGTAGATATCACCACCGGTAACATTCCAAGAACCAGAACCCCCATAGTTGAAAGCGCATCAACTAATCGGAAATCATCATGGAAACTATTCATTACTTGCCCACCAAATAAACTACCTATAGCGAGACAAAAACCAGCACTGACAACAATGGGTATTAAATATGATATAGCTGTTAGAGCATGACGCTTTAACTCTATTAATTTGAACATCTTCATGTGCAACCTCACCTGTAAGATTATTGAGAAATAGCTTCTTCGATCTTCTTAATTAATTTATTGGGGGACTTTATGGCAATTTCTGTGGGGACCTCAATGATTTTTTTGTTGGCAAATCGTTCTCTTCCAGATACTTTTACATCAATAGCTAATATAACAATATCAGCACTTTCAATTAACTCATCGGGAATTTCATCTTGTACACCTATCGTACCTTGAGTTTCAATATGTATGTTATGCCCAGCATTTTTGGCGGCAGTGATTAATTTTTCTTTTGCAATATAAGTATGTGCAATTCCTGCGGTACAGGCAGCGATTCCAATAATATTCATAGCCTTTGTCCTATTTTTATTACAATTCCTTGTTGATAAATTTGTTATTAGCAACTAGTGAAAATTTGTTTAATTTCCTGACTATCATTTGCTTCTAACAATCTATCAATAACATCATCATTACCAAGCTTACCGGCTAGTTGTGCTAACAACATGAGATGTTCATTAGCACCGTCATTATTAGCGCTGACCGAAAATAAAAATATTAATTTAACTCCTTTATCATCAAGAGTTTCCCATTCAATTTCTTGGTTGAATTTCCCGATAGCAATACCATTTCGTAGTACGCTATCGCTTTGACCATGAGGAATTGCAATATAATTACCTATACCTGTTGCTCCCAATGATTCTCTATAATAGATATCTTCCAGAAATGAATTAATATCATTAATATAGCCAGCATTAAGTAGTTTCTCTGATAAAATCAGTAATGCTTCATTTTTATTTTTTGCATCAATATTTGTGGCAATGACTTGTTCATCTAAAATTTTATTTAATGACATAAACTCTTCCTCTTATTAAATGTAATAATCCGTTGCTTGTTGCCGGTCGATAATTAACCGGCTTTTAGCTTACATTTATTAATATGAACAAGCATTTAGCTATTTGTTCTTATGTAGTCTTAAAACTTATCGATAATATAATGATGCTTTATTATCTGCTTTAAATAATTTAATTTTTTGCTCTGCTACTTTTTGCGTTTCTAGCATGCAAGGTGGGAATAAAACATTAGGCTCTCTAATCTCGTTATTGCCTCCATTTAACATCTCGCGTAATTTATTAGCAAAACAGATTTTTATATCACTAGAGATGTTTATTTTGGCAATTCCTAAATCTAGCGAAGCGGCAAGTTCATCATCAGCATTACTAGACCCCCCATGAAGTACTAATGGGATTGAGACCAGCTTATAAATTTCTTCTAGAATATCTAAACGTAATTTAGGAACTAAGTGTTTTGGATAAATACCATGCGATGTACCAATGGCTACCGCAAGAGAATCAATTTTTGTTTCTTCAACAAATTCTTTGGCTTTTAGTGGATCGGTGTAAATAATTTCACTTGCTCCCCCTTCTACGGTGGATCCAGTATCGCCAATGGTACCTAACTCTGCTTCCACTGACACACCGACGCTATGTGCTAATTTTACGACTTCTTTAGTAATTCTAATATTTTCATCAAATGGTTGATGTGAACTGTCAATCATTACTGATGTGAAACCTAATTGAATGGCATGTGCAACTTGTTGCATGTTGGCACCATGATCTAAGTGAATACAAACGGGGATTTTACTGTGGTTACATTCATAAATAACTTGACTGATAAAACTGTCTTTTAAGAAAGCAAGCTCATCGGGGTGAATTGCCATCATAAATGGTGCGTTTAAACGTTCTGCTGTTTCCATTACGGCAGTCAGTAATTGTCCGCTACCAGCATTGAACGCAGGGACGGAAAATTTATTTTTTCTTGCTATATCTAGCATTTCTTTACCAGTGATTAACATGAGCTGCTCCTTAAATTTGCTGTTATTAATACTTTCCTTTACTTTCTTTTCTTTTATTATTTTATCTTTTCTTATTTGTGTCAATTATTTTTTTTATTTTCTTTTTGTTATTTGTTTTTTTGTTTTATTTTAATTTGTTTTTTGTGTATTATGCAGATAAATCAAAATATAAGGTGGCTAATTATGTTTGCTGAAGAAAGACAACAGATTATTTTAAAGAAAGTAATAGAAAATAAATCGATTACTGTTAAAGAGTTAGCAGAGTTATTAGATGTATCAATGCCTACAGTGCGTAGTGATATTGATATAATTTGTGCAAATTATCCAGATATAGAGCGAACGCATGGTGGGATTGTGTTATCGAATAAATTTATACATCAAACCCCTTATGATGAAAGAAAAGCACTTAATCTAAAAGAAAAACAGAGCATTGCTAGTTTGGCTATATCTTTAATTAAACACAAAGATACAATACTGATTGATTCTAGTTCAACTAGTAATGAAATTGCGAATAAATTAGTCAATATTGATATTAAAATTACTATTATTACTACGGGTATCAATATTGCTGTTAAGCTAAAAGAAAACCCGAATTTGACGGTTATTATCATTGGCGGAGTTTTAAAACCAAAATCAAATACCATACAAAACTCTTTTGATGATAGCGTTATTAATGCTTTTAATATTGATAAGTTTTTCTTTTCAGCATCAGGTGTTTCACTAAAAAACGGGTTCTCTGATTATAATTACAATGAAGTTGTCGACAAAAAAAGATTTTTAGCTAAATGCCAACAATCTATTGCGCTAATTGACTCAACCAAATTCAATATTGATTCAAAATCCAGTTTTGCACAATTAAAAGAAGTGGATTATTTAATAACAACTCAAACTGTTGATAAAAAGGATATTGAGCGATATAAAAGGTCGATAAAAGTTCTAACTGCTTGATGATAAAGGGGCCTATTATGAGTTGGTTTAAAAATATGACCGCTAAAGAGTTGCTACAGTATGTTGGTGATATTAAACAAATTGCTGGGGCAACGAGTTCTATTTTAAATGATGGCCCTGGTTTTAATTCTCGTATTTGTGAGGTTAATACCGCAGCAGGGTTAAGTTTTACTGTATTACCTGATCGAGGAATGGATATTTCAGCATGCCGTTATAAAGGCATACCCATTGCGCCAATATCAAAAGTAGGGATCAGAAATCCAGAAAGCGTGAATAATAGTGGATATGAGTTTTTAAAAAATTTTCATTGTGGTTTATTAACTACTTGTGGATTAACGCATATTGGTCCGCCATCGACTATTAATGGTTTACATGGCCCATTTTCTAATTTACGTACAGAAAATTTTTCTATTAATGAATTTTGGAATGATGATGATTATATTATTCAGTTGAAGGGTAAAATACGTCAAGCTGTATTTTTTTCTGAAAATATTCAATTACAAAGAACAATAACAACTTCATTAAAATCTTCATCTTTTACTATCACTGACACCATCACTAACCAAGCATTTAGGCATGAAAATATTCAACTTTTATATCATATTAACTTTGGTTATCCACTATTATCACCAGATACGACAATAAAGCTACCCACAGTAACCACGTTACCCCGAGATGAAGTCGCAGATAAGGGGTTGGCGCATTTTCTTGATGTATTACCGCCTCAAGCTATTTTCGATGAGCAGGTCTATTTTCATCGACCAAAACCAGAAAAAAAATGCCGTTTTAGGGTTGAAAATAAAACTATTGGTATTGCGCTGGACTGTCAATATGACTCAACTGAGCTCCCTTATCTGACACAGTGGAATCAATTTGGTCAAAATGAATATGTTCTCGGTATTGAACCTGGTTTAGGATGGCCAATGAATAAGCCAGAGGGGGGATTGATTTTAGCACCATTAGAGAGTTTTACGACGTCGCTGCATTTTGATTTAAGTAATATATAATAAACAAAAATACTGTAAGGCATTTTAATAATTACTAGGATGAAAAATTTACATTTCAATTTGGTTAGCAGATAACCCTAATTGACTGTAATGAATAATATTTAATGGAGATAAATAATGAAACGATATGGTAGTGTTGAGGCGGGAGGAACAAAGTTTATTTGTGCTGTTGGCAATGAAAATAATGAAATAATTATTAGCGAAACTATTCCAACCACAACTTATGCAGAAACGATAAAAAAGGTCATTCTGTTTTTTAAACAAAATAGTGTTGATGCTTTAGCAATAGGCAGTTTTGGGCCGGTAGATCTTGATATTTCTAGTGACCAGTATGGATGCATACTGAATACTCCAAAACAAGGTTGGACTAATGTAAATATTGTTTTACCAATACAGAAAGAACTCAATATACCTATCTTTTTTACAACGGATGTTAACTCAAGCGCTTATGGTGAAATGTATTTAAACTCATGTAATAATTTGGTTTATTACACAATTGGCACTGGAATTGGAGGAAGCGCTATTCAAAATGGCGTATTTATAGGTGGCGTCGGTCACCCAGAAATGGGGCATCAATTAATAAAAAAACATTCGTTAGATGTCAATTTTAAAGGTGTTTGTCCATTACATGGTGATTGTTTAGAAGGGCTAGCATCAGGGCCAAGTATTGAAGCAAGAACGGGTAAAAAAGGCCAAGAATTAGATGCTAGTTCAGATGTTTGGGATATTCAAGCATACTATATTGCCCAAGCTATTTTAAATGCGACCTTAGTGATTAGACCTGAGTTAGTCATTGTTGGTGGTGGTGTGATGAGCCAAAATCATATGCTAGAACGAATAAAAACGCATTTTAAAAGATTATTAAATAATTATGTCACCATTGAAAATATTGATAAATATATAAAAACACCGTCAGTTGAAAATAATGGTAGTGCAACAATTGGTAATTTTTTACTCGCCAAAAACTTATTAATTAAAAATTAATTTATTCGCATTATATAATTAGGTTGTTATTTCTTCAGGAATAACAACCAACTAAGTAATATTGTTATCTTCTCCTTTAATTATCCACCTTCACTAGGCCACGACAAGCAATGTTATTAGATAAATTAGCTTTAAATGATTATACTGGTGAATTATACGCATCCTTAAATTGAGTATTTATAAACTTAGTTTAAATGAAATATTGTATGCTAAAACATGGAGCATTTGAGGAAATTACAGCAACAATCTGATTTATTTATAGGATCTATTACTGTAACTATTATCAACATATCTAAAATTTATATCTTTGGATGAAACGAGTTGTATGCCAAACAGAATAATTAATCCCAATAATAAGTTATATAAGGATGAGCAATTGAATCGTGACTATCCGGTTACGGATATTTCAGAAAACAACATAAGAGAACAAATGCCTGAAATATTCAACATATTATTAATTGATAGAACGACATCTACAGCTGATGAGATAAATAATATTATTTGGGCCAATGATAATTATAGCCAATATAACCATACAGCCTATTCACCATCTGCTCAGATAAGACCTGAGTTAATCACAGGTAACATGGCAAAAATCATCATGCCTCGGGCGTTAAAACCGCGAGAGCAGCAAAAAGAACGAACTAAATCAAAAGCGGAAGTATTTACACCAATTTGGGTTGTGCAAAAACAAAATGATATTCTTGAGAAAGAATACGCTAATGATGATTTGGACACTTATATTAAGCGAAAATGGTTAGAAATATCATGTGGTGAAGCGCCCTATATGGTTACTCGCTATGATATGAATTCTGGGCAAATGATACCACTGCAAAAAAGGGTAGGTTTTGTTGATAGGAAACTAAAACGTATCAATGCCGAAATAAATGATAAAAAAGAATGGCAAAGATTCGCTATCAAAGCTTATCAAGCCAGTTATGGCTTTGAATGGAATGGCGACTCGCTTTTATTAGCTCGCGAGAATTTATTTTACACATGTTGTGATTATTATTTTGCTAAGTGGCAAGAAGAACCATTATATAAATTTTTGAAAAATGTGGCTGAAGTGATTAGCTATAATTTATTCCAGATGGATGCTTTACAACAGATTATTCCTTTGTCAGAACAACAAGCCTCATTGTGTGACAATCAGTTAACTTCTTTTAGTCAAGAAAACAATGCACAACAATTGCTTAAAAACCACGGTAAGCGTGTAAAAATTATGAATTGGGATATAGGGGAAATGATTTTTTTTGGCGAAGGAGATAGATAATGAAATTCGATGTGGTTGTCGGTAATCCTCCCTATCAAGATATGAATGTCGGCGAAAATAATCAAGCTGTTCCTATATATCATTATTTTTATGATTTAGCTGAAAAGGTCGCAAGTAAATACACGTTGATTTCGCCGGCTCGATTCTTGGCAAATCAAGGGGCAACACCGAAAAAGTGGAATCAGAAAATGCTGACTGACAAACATATCAATATTGAATATTTCAATGCTAAAAGTGATGAAGTTTTCCCAAATGTTGATATTAAAGGCGGTATCGTAATTATTTTTAGAGATAAAAATAAAATTTTTGGTGAAATTGATACTTTTATTCCTTTCAAGGAATTGCGATCTATATTTCATAAAGTTAAATCAATAACTAAAGAAAATATGAGTAATTTTGTGTATAGCCCCGATAGTTATCGATTTACAGATTGTTTGTTTATTGAAAATCCTTATTTGATTGGCCGAACGGATAAGGCTCATGCAAAAGCTGTCGCCTCTAGTGTATTTAGTCGCTATCCAGAAATATTTTTTACCACCAAGCCAGATGATGGCGAAGATTATATTCAAATCTACGGTCGCACAAAAGGTGCCCGTATATATTATTGGTTGAAAAGAAAATATATTGCTAATCATGCTAATTTAGATAAATGGAAAGTTTTTGTGCCAGGTGCTAATGGAACAGGGGCGTTTGGAGAGATATTGAGTACACCAGTTGTTGGATCTCCCGCAATCGGACATAACCAAACATTTGTCAGTCTAGGAGAATTTGATACTGAGTTTGAAGCTGAAGCATTACTTAAATACCTTAAGTCAAAATTTGCTCGTTCAATGCTAGGTATTATGAAAACAACCCAGAATAATCAATCAAAGATCACATGGTCAAAAGTTCCGCTGCAAAATTTTACTAAAAATTCAGATATAGATTGGAGTAGATCTATTTCAGATGTCGATCAGCAACTTTATATTAAATATAGTTTAGCTGAAAACGAAATTAACTTTATTGAAAGTAAGGTTAACCCCATGAACTAACTAAGTAAATTTGCAATGGTTAATATAATAGAAACCAATCGATTTAAATTTTTTAATGTTGATGAAAATATTGTTATTTTTACTTATCAGGATGATTTAGAAAAATTAAACTTAAATTTAGAGAAAATTGCTAAAAACACGCAAAATACTTGGCAACCAAACAGAAATCAAAAAGAGATAGATAAAAATACCCTACAAGGGAAAATTGTTGAGGAGTTATTTATTGATTTGATTGAGTACCAAAATTGTCAAAATGATAATATGAGACAATTATCATATACGGCTTATGACAAATTTAGGACTGATTTATTTAAAAAACATGCTCCTTTTGATGGTCTTATCTATGAAAAAAATAATCCCAATATCGCACTTGTTAAGCAAAAAATAACGGAAACAATTCTTGCCAGCCATTATGGTATGTTAACTGATGATACTATTGAGTTTTGCCGAGCAAATAACGTTTATTTGGTAGAGATAAAGTCATCAAAGATCCCTAATAATATCTATTTATCAAAAAGTTGTAATTTACGAAAATATACTTCTCATCAAGCATTAATTAATCGTCTTAGACAACTAGATCTATTTAAATATCCTAAGTTCAATAGAAAAAATGGTGATATTATTCATAACACTTGCGATTATTTAGCTTGGATTAAAAATAATATTATTTCTATGTCACAAAAATCAGACAGTGAAATAATCGATGCCGAAATAAATTCGTCTTTAGATATATACACCAGAATTTTTATCAATGACAAAGTAACAACAGATGATGGCAAAAAAGTCTTTATCGGTTATCTATTGGGATATGTTTTAGGGTATCAGTTTTATGAAAATCTTAAAATTATGAACTTTCCTTCTAAAAAATCTAGCAAAGCGATTTATGTCACTTATCCAATCTCAAATACAACAAGTTTTAACCGCTTATTTGATGATAAAAGGCTGTGGTAAATACAACAAATTGCAGTCAAAATCCCTAAAATTTTGATGTGATGTTACTTATGATATCGTTTGAATCCTTAACGTCTCGACAATGAAAACAGAGCACTAGAAGTAACTACATACATACCAATATTGTCTATTATTTATATCACTACAATCTTATTGGATTTAACTTTTTAGTTAATAGTGTTAAATAATATGCTGATAACCTTTACAGAGAAAATTCATCAGTCGCTTATATAAATTATTTGTTAACATCTATTTATTCCGAATTAAATCATAAATAGCATCATTAGCAAATTGTGTCTTAAATTCAACTTTCACTGACTTACTGATTTGATTGAAAAGTTCTTGTGCATGTTTTATTTTCTTTTCTTCTTCTTTTCGTAAATGATCTTTACTATCAACGTTTTTTGTTTCAATGATAAAGTTTAAATAATCGCCTTCTGTTGTTTTTACAACATAAGCAAAATCAGGTGAATAAGTATAACCACCTGCTACTGGAATTTTAATCGAATTCTTCGGTATTTTAGTAAAAACAGCGACTGATGTTATCTCTCCATCAGTGATATTTAATTTTTCTAACTCTGAATCATAAAAAACTTCTTCAAACAGATACGCATCAAGCGGTGGTTTAGTGTTGTCATTTAATATACCAAGATCACTTGATAATACTTCATTCAATGGTTTACCATTCGCGTTCGTGAATTTTGTCGGATGAATGGAGCTAGAAATTACATTGTAGCCCAAACTGAACTTGTTGAAAGAATTGTTCAACAAATATTTGCTAAAACCAGATTTTATCTTTCTAATTGTTTGAATGTTCAGATAGTCAGTGATGTTGATCGTGTCTTTTATTTCACAAAATACTTTATGAACAGTATCATGTTTAACAAAAATAGTTTGTGATAAGTTATCCAGAAACTCTCGATAACTCATCGTATTGAGTTTGGCAAAATTATCATCATCACTAACGATACTTTTTGACATAGCGGTATCATTATAAATGTAAATTCTATCAATACGAGTATGAACGCCTGATTTAGTAAATCTTTCTGTTTCATCGAGCATAAATGACTTGAAAATGGATAATAATTCATTTTCGCTATTTATCTTATATTCAATCACTGCTTTCTGATTGATTAAATCCCATAGTTCTTTCAGTTCATTGAACTTACCAACACGCATTTTAGTCCGTCTTTTTCCATCTGAGGCTTTTTTGATTTTGCTTTGTTTTACTCCGGTAGGGAATGCAGCTGGGTATTTACCTTTTAAGCGTGTGTAGGAATCAGAATCTTTGAAGTTGTCATTATCATCAATGATTTCATCATCAAAAACTTCATTCATGAGTGCTCTGGATGAAAGCTCAGGATACTGAGATAGGATTTTATCTTTAAGCTCTTGAGTAAACTTACTTGGAACCGTTTCTTTGAAAGAGCTAGCGTTGACCTCTTTGACAAGCGAATCGACAAAATCTTTTTCTGTAAAATCAACATAATAGTTGAGTATAAAATTGCGGTCTTTCACACGGCACATGTATTCATTCACCGGAAGACGCAAACCACGCCCTACCTCTTGAAGTTTTGATGTGGTGCTGCCACTTGAACGTAGCTTACAAATCTGAAAGACGTTAGGATTATCCCAGCCTTCCCTCAATGTCCACTTAGAAAAAATGAAACGACGAGGGTTATTTAAAGACAATAAAAGTTCTTTGTCATGAAGGATTTCGTTGATTTCCTGTTCTATTTTATCATCCTTATCACTGTTATCTTTTGAAAAATAGCCACCATGAACAGAAGATATATCCTTAACAGTTTTTTCAAGGTAGTTTCTATAAAACTCATCTTTCTCTGTTTTTAACAGTTCATTAGCTTCTGCCAAAACGTATTCTTCGAACTTAGTTTTCAGGCTTCCAGCAATATCATTACCATCACGATAGCCTTCAATGTCATCAATAAAGAAAAGAGTAAGGGGCTTTATGCGTGGCCTTTGTGTCAGATACTCTTTTTCTAACTTAAAGTGTTCTTTGACAGCTTTACGCATCATGTTATCAGCAAGTATCTGATCGTAAGAATAGGGGTTTATCGAGCTACCAATTTTTAGCTCAATACCATTACTCAACAAGGCTGTATTCTTGTTTAAAGCATCAAGAGTTAAATCATGGATCGCACTATGCGTCTTAGATAGTGATTCACCTTTGGCTAACTTAAACGTTTTTTTATTGCTATTTTCATTCAGTTCAAATGTAGCTTCTTTTCCGTCAGATTTGACGAACTTGAGGTTGGCATTACCATCACCAACAATATCCTCAATGTATGCATCAATACCTTTAACAAGATCTTCATTGAATGCATCCACGGCAGTAAGACGATAAACTAAGTTCTTATAGCCTTCACTAAAGGTTGCGCCATAGCGGATGATATATTGAGCATTAAATTTTTCAATATTTTCCCATGTCTTTTTACCCGTAGGAAATTTATGAGGCTCATCAATGATAATGAATGGTTTTATCGCACTAAGTGCAGAAAATGGGGTATCAAACAGGTTATCAAACAATCCAACATCATAAGTGTCAGTTAAAGACTTAGAGTTAATCATCCCTGAGTTGATCACAAGGACGTGTATATATTTCTTATTAAAATTATTTGCTTCAACAAAATCATGGATAGCTTGAGGCATGTATGATTTTGTATTTTTACTAGAGCTTTTCTGACTCTCAACAACGTAAGTCTTTAGCTCTCGCTCGTAATCATCTCGAAAGTGTTCTTTTAAAGCATCACTTTTTAAAAAATTAACTGTTCCAGCTTTGATTGATAGCGTAGGAACAATAATTATAAATTTGTTAATGCCAAATGATTTGTTCAGGTCAAAAATTGTTTTGGTGTAGGTATAGGTTTTACCTGTCCCTGTCTCCATAGAAACATCAATGACGTTGCTTTTAGCATCGTAATTATCTTTTGAATGCTCAATACCATTGAACTTCTGAACATTTTTTATGTTATTGTAGTATTGTTGTTCAGTAAGGCTAAGATCTGGATTAGCCAACAGACGGATAGCGATATTATCCGTCTGTTGGGGTGTTGCAGAAATAAAAATATTCATGACCGCATCAACACCAGCCTTTTGATGTGGTAAGTTCTTTTCGAAAGTGAACCCTTTAGACATGATTAGTTCCTCACTACCAAATCTAATTCAATTGATTTTTTATTAGCATAACCTTTTAGTGCTTCATTGAGTTCCATCTGTTTTGCACTATCAAAGTTACTGCCATAAAACACGACTTTGTTAGGGGAAAAGGCTTTGTCTGCATCTAACTTTTTAAGTAATGCTTTCAGGGCTTCACTGGTAAAATTAGGCGCAATCAGATATAAGCGACTATCACATAGGTGCGCTTTATAGCCATTAAGATCAACATCTTCAATTGGTGTTGTTAATAAACTACCATCATACACACACCATGTAGTCAATAGGCTGTAATACTGTTCAGATGTTAACACTGCATCATCAAAGAAAGTATGGTTAGATAGTGTAAGTTCAGACTCATCTTTTGCTCTAAAGTCATCAATGGTATGAATTATTTTGAAACCTATTTGGGCTATATTATCACTTGTGGCTGCTCTTTGAATAAAAACTTCCTGTATTCTTTTTTTAGTTATTTCAAAAATAGATCTATACCCAATAGAATAAGCATTCTTTGTTTTATTTATACCCTCATCTTGTTGTATGCATATAAAATTCCTGCATCCAGAATCTTTATCATTCAAATACACAACAGCTTCTGCTGTTGTTCCTGAACCGGCAAAAAAATCAAGAACCAATGAGTCCTTTTTTGTTCCGATTTTTATAAGATCAGATATGAGAGGAACAGGCTTTGGACCGTCAAATAGCTTATCTCCTAAAAGGTTTTTAAGTTCAGTTGTTGCTGTGCTCGTACTATATTCAGGTTTATACCAAATTGATTTTGGTTTTTTAGTTGGTAGATCACCAAGAGCTGGCCGCTGTTTTTTATAGATGTTTTTACCATCTTTTATATCTATTACTATCAAGTTATAAAATTCGTCATTTATTTTTTCCTTTCCCCATGACCACGAAAGTTCTTCACCTGTAGGGCTTACTGGGTAAATAACATAATCATTTTCGTGTAGAGGTGTGTCATCATCTGTTACATAAACCTTGTTTTCTGAACTGATGAATACAGGAAACCAACCTTTTGGTCTTGATTTTCTTGAAGCATCTTGACCTGTACGTTTTAATGTATCAGCTCTCTTAAATAGGCCGTATTCATCTTCATCCCATTCTTTTTCAACTTCATTTTCATCGATATCGAATTGGCCTAAATGACAAATATCTTTGTTTTTAGCATATACATATATATATTCATGTGTATCTGAAAAGCCAAAGTTATCATGGTTTCCTTTAAGATTCATGATTGTAGGAAGTTTTGCAACAAAATTAACTTGACCAAATACTTCGTCGCATAATAAGCCTAACTGTTTATCTTCATTATCATCTATGGATATGAAGATAACACCATCTTCTTTTAAAAGTTCACGAGCCACATACAAACGAGGATAAATGAATGTCAGCCATGCACTGTGACTACTTGAACCTTTGACAGTAAAATTAAGGATACGTGTAGCTTCATCAAGATCGATACCTGCCAGTTCAGAAAGCTGTTCAGGCGTAAATTTGCGATCATCGTTATAGGCGAATCCATCCTTACCAGTATTGTAAGGCGGATCAATGTAAATCATTTTCACCTTTTCAGAATAAGCATTGACCATGTGTTTTAACACTTCGAGGTTATCCCCTTTGATTAACAGATTTTGACTGTTCCTGTTTTCATCACGCTGATTATGCTCTTTGTCTTCGATGAGTAATGTTTTAGGTGGGAGATTAGCCAACAAACGAGCATAAGATTTGCCTAACCAGTTTAAACTGTAAGATTCTTTAGAAAGCTCAACATCTGATGATTTTATTATCTCAAGCAGTTTTTCTTGAATGAAAGCCCCATCCTTATCAAAACATTGCGGGAAATTAGCTTTTAAAATAGCTATCTGTTTACTATTTGTGGTTTCAACTTCTGAAAAAAGTGTTTCTGTTTGTATTTTCATATTATGCTCAATTAGTTAATATCTAACTATCTCATTACGGTTACGTAATCTATAAATTTAGCGCTTATAAAGGATGACTATTACTACTGGTATCTATAAATAATATCACAATTCAGCTATTTTTTTATAAACTGAAATTCCTCGCCGCTTTATTATTTTTAAAGGTTCGAACGCAACTCTATTTGCAATATATAGAAGTATTATTGAAGCTATAGTAAAAAAACAATACCCAATAAATGACGGTTATGCAGCAAATCATTGTGTAAGAAAATCACTATTGCAATTAATAATAAAAAAGATAGCTACATGCAATAGACCAATAAATACACTTGAAAAATCAACTGCTATTACCAACGGTTTTCTTTTCCCTAATGTTATAAAGCTACTTTGTTCAAATGCAATATCATGGCCATATCGTTCATAATCAAAGTAGTTACTTAAATTACCTAGTTTTTTAAAATTATAACAGCCACTTTCTGCAATCCAATAAAAATCTAAATCATATTCATCAGAAATATTCGATAAGGATTGAAAGCAATCTAAGTTATCAGATAAATTAATTAAGTCAGTAATAGAATTAACTTAGTCTCCAACATCAATAACTACTTCATAAATTTCTAATTCAGCATAATTTAACTCTTCAAGTTTTTATGCCGAATGATTTTATTTATTAAGGTTAATAAATATGATGATAAATTATGGTTTACTTTATTATAGGATTAATATTACATGGAATTAGGTATTAATTTATCGTATTAGTTAAAAAATATCGTCGAGAAGTCCATATGTTTAAAGCCATTGTTCACTTGATTTTGGGTTAATTAAGTTGAACTCGGTTGAATAGTGAAATAAGGTGCAAGGCTGATTTGAAAAGGCTTTAGACATAAAAAAACCTGCTAGAAGCAGGTCTTAAAATTTGGTGATTGGTGCCCGGACGCGGAATCGAACCACGGACACGGGGATTTTCAATCCCCTGCTCTACCGACTGAGCTATCCGGGCAACAATGGAGCTGTATTAAACACGATTAGAGATTATTCGTCAATCCCTTTTGTGAGATATTTTTAAAAATATATACTGTTTGGTTGAAATTTAGCTAATCGTCACCATTTTAATAACTAATTGAAAATAATGTCGCTCTATATTTAGAGGAATTTTGGTATGCGAGTTATTGGTTTTATTATATTTTTTATTTATGTTTATTGTGAGATTAGTTTTTTTATCGCAATTGCTAATTCAGTGGGGGTATTGCTTGCATTAATCGGAATTATTGCTACCTCGATTATTGGTTTTTCATTAATTAAAAAGCAAGGGTTAAAAAATTTAAGCCTTATGCAACAAAAGATTGCTAATCAACAAAGCCCAAAAGAGGAAATTATTAACAGTGTTTCGCTATTATTTGCTGGTTTTTTCTTATTTATTCCAGGTTTTCTAACGGATATCTTAGGGGGGATTTTATTAATTCCATATGTTCAGGAATATATTGTGCGCTTTATTGTTAAAAAACTTCCTACTAAAGTTTATTCATTTTCTTCTAGTCGCAATGCACAAGTAAATAATGATGTGATCGAAGGAGAATTTGAACGGAAGGATGATGAATAATTAATCGATTAGAAAATTTTTTTATTTTATTCTCTTGAAGAATATAAATTAATCCCCATCTAATATGCACTATATAATACATATCATAATTTTATGATTTATTGTTAATAATTACTTAAGTAAAAATTAGTGCTAGGAGATAACTAATGAAAATTCGTCCATTGCATGATCGTGTGATCATTAAACGCAAAGAAGTAGAATCAAAATCAGCTGGCGGTATTGTTTTAACTGGTTCAGCTGCTGGTAAATCAACACGTGGTGAGGTTTTAGCTGTTGGTAATGGTCGCATTTTGGAAAATGGTCAAGTTCAGCCATTAGATGTTAAAGTTGGTGATATCGTAATTTTCAATGAAGGATATGGCGTTAAAACAGAAAAAATCGATAACGAAGAAGTGCTTATCCTATCAGAAACCGATATTTTAGCCATTGTTGAAGCATAACTGGCAAATAATTTAACTTATATACAGAATTTAGGAGAAATACGAAGATGGCAGCTAAAGATGTAAAATTTGGAAATGACGCTCGTGCTAAAATGCTCAAAGGTGTGAATGTATTAGCTGATGCAGTTAAAGTAACTTTAGGTCCAAAAGGACGTAATGTTGTATTAGATAAATCATTTGGTGCGCCAACTATCACTAAAGATGGTGTATCAGTTGCTCGTGAAATCGAATTAGAAGATAAATTCGAAAACATGGGTGCGCAAATGGTTAAAGAAGTAGCTTCAAAAGCAAACGATGCAGCAGGTGATGGTACTACTACTGCAACTGTACTTGCGCAAGCTATCGTTAATGAAGGTTTAAAAGCGGTTGCTGCTGGTATGAATCCAATGGATTTAAAACGTGGTATTGATAAAGCAGTAGTTGCAGCAGTTGAAGAGCTTAAAAAATTATCTTCACCATGTGCTGATTCTAAAGCGATTGCGCAAGTTGGTACTATTTCAGCAAACTCTGATGAAACGGTTGGTACTTTAATTGCTCAAGCAATGGAAAAAGTAGGTAAAGAAGGTGTTATCACTGTTGAAGATGGTACTGGTTTACAAGACGAACTTGATGTTGTTGAAGGTATGCAGTTTGATCGTGGTTATTTATCTCCATATTTCATCAATAAACCAGAAACCGCGACTGTTGAATTAGATAGCCCGTATATTTTATTAGCGGATAAAAAAATCTCTAATATCCGTGAATTATTACCAGTATTAGAAGCTGTTGCTAAAGCAGGTAAATCTTTATTAATTATCGCTGAAGATGTTGAAGGCGAAGCATTAGCAACATTAGTTGTGAATACTATGCGTGGTATTGTTAAAGTTGCAGCGGTTAAAGCACCTGGTTTTGGTGACCGTCGTAAAGCAATGTTACAAGATATCGCAATCTTAACTGCTGGTACTGTAATTTCTGAAGAAATTGGTTTAGAGCTTGAAAAAGCAACACTTGAAGATTTAGGTCAAGCTAAACGTGTGGTTATCAATAAAGATAACACAACTATCATCGACGGTGTTGGTGAAGAATCATTAATTAATGCACGTGTTGAACAAATTCGTAAACAAATTGAAGAATCAACTTCTGACTACGATAAAGAAAAACTTCAAGAACGTGTTGCTAAATTAGCTGGCGGTGTTGCAGTAATTAAAGTTGGTGCAGCAACTGAAGTTGAAATGAAAGAGAAAAAAGCACGTGTTGAAGATGCATTACATGCGACTCGTGCAGCAGTTGAAGAAGGCGTTGTTGCTGGTGGTGGTGTTGCGTTAGTTCGTGCTGCTTCTGCAATTTTAGACCTTAAAGGTGCAAACGAAGATCAAAACGTTGGTATTAAAGTTGCTCTTCGTGCGATGGAAGCGCCATTACGTCAAATCGTTACTAACTGCGGTGAAGAAGCTTCTGTTGTGGTCAATGCGGTTAAAGGCGGTAAAGGTAACTATGGTTACAATGCCTCAACTGAAGAATATGGTGATATGATTGCCATGGGTATTTTAGATCCAACTAAAGTAACACGTAGTGCATTACAATATGCTGCATCAGTAGCAGGTCTTATGATCACAACTGAATGTATGGTTACTGATTTACCTAAAGATGATAAAGCTGATTTAGGTGCTGCTGGTGGTATGGGCGGCATGGGAGGAATGGGCGGAATGATGTAATTCCCCTATTTAGCCCGTCAAAATAAAAAACCACTCCAATATGTGAGTGGTTTTTTTATATCTAAACTTAAGTAAAGAATAAAATTATATAGTGAGATGTTGGTACAATGTGATTGAACCGATGACAATAAGAACGATGCCACCGATAAATGATGCTTGTTTACCAATTAAACAGCCAATTTTTTTACCTAGCAATAAGCCCAATGTAACCATGATACAGGTTGCAAGTCCAATCATGGTGGCGGCAATATAAATATTAACGCTGGCAAGTGCTAATCCGACACCAACAGCAAATGCATCAATACTTGTTGAAATCGCAGTAAGAACTAATATTAAAAATGATTTTTTCGATGAAGGAAGTGGTTTTGCATCACAGTTGTCATCGTTATCTTCCTTAAAACTATGATAGATCATGTTTAGACCTAACAATAACATGACGGTAAAAACAATCCAATGATCCCATCTTTCAATATATTGTAGGGCAATATAGCCAATTAACCAGCCTAGTAATGGAGTGATGGCTTCAACAAAACCAAATAAGATCCCCACTTTTAATGCGCCTAAAAACGGCGTTGATTTTAGTGATACGCCACGACAAATCGCTACCGCAAAGGCATCTGTAGACATGGCTAATGCTAGCAGTAAAATAGCCAAAAAACTCATGATATATACTCTTGCTTCCAGTGATGTTAATTTTAATTTTGTATTTATAATTTATTTTTTTGATACTAAAAATAGATAGTTAGCTATCTTGTTGTCGCCTTTATTTTTATAAAGTTCGGCTGTTTTTGCTACATTAGTTCGACGACTGGCATCATATGCAAAAAGTTGTTTAAACATTAGATCTGCCGTTTTCTTATCGCCGTTTTGGATAGCACAATAACCATATTGCTCATAGGTATCTGCTTTCCAGCGGTGCCGATCTAGTTCTAGACTTTTGGCAAATTGTTGTTTCGCTTCTTGGTAACGATCTCTACCACATAAAAAGGAGCCGTAGTGCAGACGATATAAACCATTACCTGGTTGCATTAATGTGATTCGTTTATAAATCATCTCTGCTTCATTATATTCACCAACATGTTGATCAAACATTGCCATTGCTAGCATGATTTGAGGGTTATTGGGTGAATACTGAGCGGCCAATTTTAGATTATAATGTGCTGCTTTAACGTTATCTTCAGATTCATTGGCTTTGGCTAAATAACCTAAACCTAATCGCATTCTTGCTAACGCAGCGGTTTCTGGATCAAAATCCTCACGACCATTCATTTGACAGCCTGTTAGCATTAGCATGACCAAACTGCTTAATGCTATTAATGCGTTTTTCATGTACAACTCCTCGGTTGTTTTAGGCGGTTTGTTGAACAAGATTTTGCTTTTTATAAAGCGTTCGTTTGGTACGATCTACAACTTCGCCAGCAAGTTGACCACAAGCTGCATCAATATCATCGCCACGGGTCTTCCGAACGATAACCGTAAATCCATACCCCATTAATGTTTTCATAAACCGATCAATTCGGGTGTTTGAACAACGGGCATAAGGCGCACCAGGGAAAGGATTCCATGGGATTAAATTGATTTTACTTGGTACATTTTTCAGGAATTTAGCCAGCTCATGGGCATGTTCAACACTATCATTAATCTGGTTGAGTAATACATATTCGATGGTCACTTTACCATGATTAGCATTCGAAGTTGAAAGATAACGTAAAATTGAATCACGTAACATTGCCATATTATATTTTTGGTTAATTGGCATAATCTCACTACGAATTTCATCATTTGGTGCATGTAATGAAATAGCTAATGCTACATCAATCATGCCGGCTAATTTATCTAAAGCGGGTACGACACCAGAAGTAGAAAGCGTCACGCGTCTTTTGGATAAACCATAACCAAAATCATCTAGCATAATTTCCATTGCTGGTGCGACATTGGATAAGTTAAGTAAAGGTTCACCCATTCCCATCATAACTACATTAGTGATAGGTCGATCGGCTAATTTACCTGTTACGCCAATGGCATTTGATGCACGCCAAACTTGGCCAATAATTTCAGATACGGTTAAATTACGGTTAAAACCTTGTTGCGCTGTTGAACAGAATTTACATTCCAAAGCACAGCCCACTTGTGATGAAACACATAAGGTCGCACGATCACGTTCAGGAATATAAACTGATTCAATCATTTGATTATTGCCTACATCTAAAGCCCATTTTATAGTGCCATCGGATGAACGTTGCTCGATGGCAATTTTAGGTGCTTTAATTTCAGCTAATTTTTTTAATTGCTCACGTAATTTTTTGTTAATGTCGGTCATAAGATCGAAATCATCTATCCCAAAATGATAGATCCATTTCATCACTTGATCCGCTCTAAATGGTTTTTCTCCTAACGAAATAAAAAATTCTCTTAACTGTTGTCTGGTAAAGTTAAGTAAGTTTATTTTTTCGTTAGTTGGATTGGTGGTGTTTTGATTAGTTGTATTTGTCACGTCCAAACAATTATCAGACGATTTGTGTGTAGCTGATGTTAACATATGGCCTCGTTTTTACACATTATGGCTATTTCAATTTTTAGAGAAAGGATTATACTGGTTTTCACCCTGTCTGGCTAATATAATATTAATTAGAATCTAAATGATGAAAAAAATAATAACATTGAAAACAGTTACTCATTTTAGCTCAACTTTAACTTTACTCTTATGTTCAACCTTTGCTATGGCACAATCTATTCCATTAAATAAACTTACTGGGCAATTTGATGAAAAAAAAGATAGTAATTATATTGCTCTTGACTCAACAATATTACCCGTAAACAAAAAAGGTATGTATTTACAGAAGGAACCAACTGAGCAGTTGATTAAGGCTTATAATGATTTTAAAAAATCTTATCCTAATATTCCTTTTATTGTAGTGAGTGCTACGCGTAATTACACCTATCAAAATGGTATTTGGCAACGTAAGTGGGATGCATTATTACCTAAGTTGAATAATCCACAAAAAATTGCTGAACAAATTTTAAAATTATCTTCAATGCCTGGTACATCAAGACATCATTGGGGAACAGATATTGATATTACTAGTGTATCGTCTGAATATTTTAAAAATGATAAACAGGGAATTATTTTGTATCAATGGCTTCGTGAAAATTTACCGAAATATGGTTTTTGTCAACCATTCAGTGAGGGACGAAAAGGGGGCTATTTGCCAGAAGAGTGGCATTGGTCATATAAACCAATCGCCAAACAATATCTTGCTGAATATAAAGCAATACTTGATAGGAATCCACAGATGATTATGCAAAATCTGAATTTTACTGGTTACGATAAAATTACCTTAGAAAGTCTGGTAAAAGAGTATGTATTAACCGTTAATCCGGATTGTTATTAATTTTTTCGCCAATAAGGTAGTTTGATTGTTACCACTAAACCACCACCATCGCGATTATTAGCTTGAATAGTGCCGTTATGCATAATAACGGTCTTTCTGACGATGGCTAGACCTAGTCCATAGCCTTTACCTAACTGTGCTGACTGAATACGGACAAAGGGTTCAAAAATACTCGATAATTTGCTGGCATCGACACCCGGACCACGATCTTTAACTTCAATTTGTAAATATTTTCCTGCTTCTTTTAATGATACCTCAACCGTTTGGCCTGCATTAGAAAAGCGGATAGCATTACGAATAATATTTTCAATCGCGCGTCGTATCTGTTCAGAATTACCTTTAACAATAGAGTGATTAATGGATGATAAGTTAAACTCTACTTCAATAGATTGGTGATTGGCTTCGTAGTTGGCATCATTAACCACTACACCAATTAACTCTTTTAAGTCAAAGTATTCATCGGTTCGATTATTCATTTCTGCACGTGAATAATTAAGAATCTCACCAATTAATTGATCTAATCGTTGCGACTCTAACTCAATTCTAGCTAAAGCTGTATCGATATTTTGTTTATTTTGTTGGGCAAGACCGATTGCCAATTGTAAGCGGGCCAGAGGGGTTCTGAGTTCATGAGAAACATCATGAAGTAGCGCTTGACGATCAGATATTAAGATGTTGAGTTGCTCAACCATCATATCAAAATCTTTACCTAATTCACTCAGTTCATCACGACGAGGTTTTAACTTTTTAAATAACCGAACCGACAGATCACCTTGCGATACACGGAAAAATCCTTGTCTTAGTAATTTCATTGGTCTAGTTAAGTTCCATGCTAAAAATAGGCTGAATACTAAACCAACACAGATCCCCATTAACAAAATAGGGGTCGGCATATTAAATAAAGTTTTATTTTTGCTATTGCTATGATCGGTTTTATCGTCTTTAAATGATACCGAATAGAGGGTGCCATCCGGTGCCACAGCCATCCGCTGATATACATACGAACTAGGTTCTAATTCATCTGTGATGATATTAACTTGATCATATTGCGGAGACACCAATTTTATTGACAATAAAGCCCGCTCACGTTCGGGCAAATGTGCAATAAAATTGAGTGTTTCATCTTCACCGGCAACATGCAATAATTGAGCAATCATATCCACTTTAGTCGGCATATGATTTAAGAATCGTTGATTTCTACTTTCTATATAATAAGAGAAAGCAATCCAAGTTAATTGGAAAGTAAGATAAAAAATTATCCAAAATATAACCAGTATTTTCCAAAATAATCGACGATTCATAGCAAACCTATGGCTTGATTAACGGATACGATAGCCAACCGCTCTTATTGTTTCAATGGTCACATCATTTTGTGCTACTTGATGTAGTTTTTGGCGAATATTGCTGATATGAACATCGACGCTGCGATCATATAATTCTCGAGCACGACCCAGACCTATTTCAGACAATTCTTCTTTAGTTACCACTCGCTCACTATGTTTAACGAGTAAAACTAACAAGTTAAATTCAGTAGAGGTGAGATCTATCGGTTGACCGTTCCAAGTACAAAGTCGTTGTGGTAGATCTAAAGTTAAGCCATTAAAATGATATTTTTTCTCATCAACTAATTCGACTGAACGTTCGTCAAACCGACGTAACACCGCTCTCAATCTTGCCAATAATTCACGTGGGTAACATGGTTTTGGAATGTAATCATCAGCACCTAATTCTAACCCTAATACGCGATCAATATTATCACCTTTGGCAGTTAACATAATAACAGGCATATTACATTGTTGACGAATGCTTTTTAGGACATCAATGCCATTAATATCAGGTAACATCACATCTAAAATTGCTGCACGATATTTACCTGATAGCGCTTCATCAATACCATCCTTACCTAAATAAACACTTTTAATATTAAAACCTTCATTGGTTAAATATTCGCTAAGCATTTGTGATAATTCTACATCATCATCAATTAATAAAATATTTATCATATCTCGCCATTATTATTTAATTTTTGATAGTTACATTATTGCAATAATAAAAAAAAAGTCAGGTGGTTTTACTAAAATATTACATATTTTGAACTATTCCTGATTAATTTATTTACTATGCAGTTAAGTATAGATGTTTCAGATTTAGTCTATTTTTGTCGTGTATGTTTTAAACAAAAAGTGATTGAATAAAAATCTGTTTATAGTGGTTTAACGTATTAATAAAATCAGTATTGAACTGATAAATTATGTTCACTTACTCTTTAATATGTGAGCTTAACATTCAGTTTTCAAGTTAAATAGAATAAAATAATCACTTAATTTCATGGCTAAACGTTTCACTTGCTAACATTACGGTTAGTAATATGGAGATAAAAAATGGAACAACAAGTAATGTGGCAACAATTAATCAAATTGGTGAAGCATGAAGTCTTGCCAGCACTTGGTTGCACTGAACCTATCTCACTTGCTTTAGCTGCTGCTACGGCAACTCAATATATTGATAAAAATAAAATTAGCCACATTGATGCTTATGTCTCGCCCAATTTAATGAAAAATGGCATGGGTGTTACGGTTCCAGGCACTGGTATGGTGGGATTAGCTATTGCAGCGGCCATCGGCGCCATTGGTGGTGATGCTGGGGCAGGCCTTGAAGTCCTTAAAAATATAACTCAGCAACAGATCGAACAAGCTAAAACGATGCTCAATGAGCATAAAATTAATGTGCAAATTGCCGATAATAATACCGCTATTTATTCTGAAGCTAATATTTATACTAATCATGATCATGTCCGCGTCTGTATTGAAAGCTCACATACTAATGTGATTTTGATTGAAAAAAATGACGAAATAATTTTTAAAGCCGATAACCAAAAGCAAGATGATTCGAAAGATGCGGCTATCATCAAATTGATGTCGGTAAAACAGATATATGAATTTGCCTCGCAGGCTGATTTTGCTGATATCGAATTTATTTTACACTCAGCAGAATTAAATGATGCCTTATCTCAGGAAGGCTTAAGACGAGATTATGGCTTAAGTATTGCGGCGACATTACATGAACAAACTAAAAATGGCTTATTAGCTGATGATCTATTGTCTAAAGTGATTATTCGTACTACTGCTGCATCAGATGCTCGCATGGGTGGTGCAACGTTACCAGCTATGAGTAATTCAGGTTCAGGCAATCAAGGTATTACTGCAACTATGCCAGTCGTTGTTGTTGCCGATTATTTAGAGTCAACGCCAGAACAATTAGCGAGAGCGCTTATTTTATCGCATACCATTGCCATTTATATTCATAGTAAATTTCCGCCATTATCAGCTCTTTGTGCAGCCTCAACAGCAGCCATGGGATCGGCTGCCGGTATGGCGTGGTTACTGGGTAAAGGCCAATATGAGGCAGTTGATATGGCCATATGTAACATGATTGGTGATTTGTCTGGAATAATTTGTGATGGTGCGTCAAATAGCTGTGCAATGAAAGTTTCAACTTCGGTTTCATCCGGATTTAAAGCTGTATTAATGGCGCTAAACCGAATTCGTGTTACAGGTAATGAAGGTATTGTTTGTGATAGCGTTGAAACTTCAATTAATAATTTAGGGGCGATTGTTAGCAATAGTATGAAAGCAACTGACACTCAGATAATTGATATTATGTCGCATAAAGCCTAATTTTTTTGAAAAATGCTAAAAGAATAACCTTTTAACGCTTTTAATATGACCAATTGGTATTATTTTTAAAAAATATGCTGGACAATATTATTTTTTATGCGTAATATTTCGTCCTGCTTCTATGGTGGCTATAGCTCAGTTGGTAGAGCCCTGGATTGTGATTCCAGTTGTCGTGGGTTCGAATCCCATTAGCCACCCCATTTCATAGAGCAGAAATCTAACGGCGAGTAGCGCAGCTTGGTAGCGCAACTGGTTTGGGACCAGTGGGTCGGAGGTTCGAATCCTCTCTCGCCGACCAATTTAATAAGAAAGCCTACTCATTTGAGTGGGCTTTTTTATTATTACAACGATGCATTTGATTCGAACCGATAAGAGGTTCGAGCCGAGTAGCACGAGACAGCGTTGCTTTAGCAACGACCCGTAGGGCGAGCATGAAATGTGAGTCAATCCTCTCTCGCCGACCAATTTAATAAGAAAGCCTACTCGTTTGAGTGGGCTTTTTTGTTACTACAACAATGCATTTGATTCGAACCGATAAGAGGTTCGAGCCGAGTAGCACGAGACAACGTTGCTTTAGCAACGACTAGACATTTTTATCCTTCTAAATTATCTAAGCTGTAACTATGCATGTTTACCATGCTCTTTATAATTAACTCTACAAACACTTTATACTTCGTTCCTTCTTATGACTTGATAAAATTGCGTTTTTACATTGAGTTTTCTTCAAATCTTCCTTTATTGTAAATCAAATAAACAGATACATTTTTAAATATATCATATTGATTTAATTATAAATAATTATAAAAACTGTGATCTATACAACAAATTTGGTACTTAAAATTGACAACATGTATTTTTTTGTTTATTTTTTAACAATGTTTACGTTATATTAACGTATATCTATTTTATAAAAAAGTCCATCAATGGAGTGTGTTTTTTGGAATATCGTGAAATAGCTTCAAAAACTTATGTTGAAGAACAGATTAAAGCTAATCCGACTATTGTCAGTAAGAAATTGACAGAACGAGCTCTAGCAGAACATTTTGGTGTAAGTCGTACAACAATAAGAAACGCTTTAAATGATTTAGCTATGGAAGGTTATGTATTCCAAAACGATACTGATGTGGAACCGCATAAAATTTTTGAGATTAATATGTTAAAAATGTCTTCTTTCAGTGAAGAAGTTAAAAAAGAAGACGATATTGACCTTAATATTAAAGTTCTCACCAATCAAATTATTAATATGCCAGCTGAATTGAGATCTTTTTTTGGTTCGAATGAAAAATTGATTAGAATTGTTCGGCAAAGGATATTAAACAAAACTCCGCTTTCCTACGAAGTAACATATTTACCATCTAATAGATTTAAAGGTTTAGAACAAGTCGATTTGAATAATGTTTCTCTTTATCAATTTTTGAAAGAGCATTATCCATTCAAGCCAAGTCACGGTCGTGAAGAAATTACTTATGAGTCAGCAACCGAAGATAAAGCCAAATATTTAGGGGTTATTGAAGGAACACCGATTTATAAAGTATCGAGTAATAGCTTTGATATTAACTTTCAACCATTTGAACATACCGAGCAATATCTAGCAGGAAAACGATTTAAATATCATCTATCGGCGAAAAATATCTTCAATTATGGAGAAAAACAATTATGAAATTGTTTGAAAAAATTGCTGATCATTTAATGGGGCAGATCAACTCGGGTCAATATGGTGTGGGTGCGGAGCTCCCCCCAGAAGTTCAATTACAAAAAGATTTTGATGTCAGTCGTACTACTGTTCGTAAAGCTATTGACCTATTAGTAGAAAAAAATTTGGTTGTACGAAAAAAAGGGATTGGTTTATTTGTTGCACCAATGCTGTCTACCCAAAATATTCTTGAGATGACTGGTATTATTAAACCTGGCACTTATCAACATCATAAAAAAATTCTTAAAGAGAATTATTTAAGAAAAGCTGGCCCTTACTATAGCCAGTTATTAAAGATAAAACCGTCAGCACTAATTTATTATATTAGTTTTTTAGAAGTTGCTAAAACTAGTGTAGTAAAAGAGATTTTTCTTTTACCCCTTCACTATTTCCCTGATTTTCAAGTTTCAATAATAAAAGTGCTATCAGCACTTGAAATTACTAATTCGGGTAAGAAAAAAGTCGATAAATTAGAACAAGATTTACAGCTAATTGTTGCCAATGCCGAATTGGCTAAGCAATTACGCTGCCAAATTGATGAACCATTATTTAAAGTGTCTAATCACTATTTTGATATAAATAGCGAACCGATTGCTATTGAATACAAATTCGCTAGTAATACCAAATATGTGGTGGATTTCACCTAGGAGGAAGAAAACCAATGATTAAATTGTTACGTGTCGATCACCGCTTATTGCATGGTCAGGTTGTTGTTTCATGGTTCGATAATGTTGGAGCTAATACTATTTTAGTTGCCAACGATGCTGTTGCTAATGATGAATTTCGTAAATCAGCGATCCGATTAGCTAAACCTGAAAATGCCAAACTAGTCATGAAGTCAATTGATGACAGTATTGGCGCTATTAATTCTGGTGTAACAGATAAATATCAGATGTTAATTGTGGTGGAATCGGTAGAAGATGCAGAAAAACTCATCCGAGGAACTCAAGGACAAATAACTAGTCTTAATTTAGGAGGAACTAAACCTCGTGAAGGAACCAAAAATTATTCTAAAACAATTAATTTGACAGAGTTAGAAGCGGACTTATTAGCTGGATTACAACAAGATGGTGTTGAAGTGTATATACAACAGATCCCAAGTGAATCTAAGCAAAAATTTGAAAAATAGACAAAAAGGAATACAAAATGAGTATTGTTATTACAGCAATTATTTTGGCCTTGATTGCTATGTTAGCCAATGGTGAATACTTTTTAGGTTCATCTATGTTATCAAGGCCTTTAGTTACTTGTACCTTAGCAGGGCTAGTAATGGGGGATGTTACACAAGGAATTATCATCGGTGCGACATTAGAGTTGGCGTTTGTTGGTTCTTTTTCTATTGGTGCATCTATTCCTCCAGAAATTATTTCAGGTAGTGTATTAGGAACCGCGTTTGCGATTGGTGCCGGTAAAAGTACAGCAGTTGCCTTAACTTTAGGGATTCCAATTGCTTCTTTGGTTTTAGTGGTTAAAAACTTATGTTTCTTGTTCATTTTACCTTACTTTGTACATAAAGCAGATAAGTATGCTAGTGAAGGTAATGGTAAAGGCGTTGATCGCATGAATATTTTCGGCGGTTTCTTTTCTATCAACCTACCAATTGGTTTAGTTGTTGGTTTTTCTTACTTATTTGGTAGTGAAGCAATAAAAAGCTTACTTGATGTGATCCCTGAGTTTGTCATTAACGGTTTAGGAATTGCAACAGGCTTATTACCTGCATTTGGTTTTGCTATGTTAATGAAGATTATGATCAAAAAAACCAATGCAACATTCTTTATTCTTGGTTTTGCTGTAGCAGTATATATGAAAGTACCTGTCACTGGTGTTGCAGTTTTTGGCGCTTGTATGGCGTTAATTCTTACCGGTTACTCTTCATTTACCGGCAAAAAACTTACCACCACAGATAATCAAGAAGTTAATAATCAATCAGGCAATGCTTTAGTAGGACAGGAGATCAATTATGAAGATGAAGAATTCTAATTTAATTACTAAAAAGGATTTAATGCGAACATTTTGGCGTTCTTTCACTGCTGAGTGGTCATGGAACTATGAACGACAAATGAATTTAGGTTATTCTTTTGCGATTCGTCCTGCTTTAGAAAAAATTTATAGCCAAAAACCAGAACAATTAACTACTGCTTATCAACGACATTTAGAGTTTTATAATGTTACGCCATGGTTAATTACTTTCCCATTAGGTATTTCTATTGCTATGGAAGAGCAAAATGCCGTAAATGAAAATTTTGATGAAAGTTCAATAAATGACGTCAAAATCGCATTAATGGGACCACTAAGTGGTTTGGGAGATTCATTCTTCTGGGGAACATTACGAGTTATTGCAACAGGTATTGGTACTTCACTGGCGATGCAAGGTAATATCTTAGGGCCACTACTATTTTTATTAATTTTCAATATTCCAGCCATTATTGCTCGTTATTTTGGTCTATTTATTGGTTATAACATTGGTGCATCTTTTATTGAAAAAGTACAAAAAACTGGCTTGATGGATAAATTGTCTTATGGAGCATCTATCTTGGGGCTCTCGGTGGTAGGGGCCATGGTGGCGACGATGGTGACATTAAATATGCCACTAACCATTGGCTCAGGCTCTGATGCAACGTCATTACAGGATATTTTCGATGGCATTGTTCCACAAATATTGCCGTTATTATTTACTTTATTTATCTTTTTATTAGACAGAAAAGGACTAAAAGCACATTGGATCTTATTACTGATTGCTGGTATTGGTATCTTTGGTGCTTGGAGTGGATTACTAGGTCAATAAAAGGGACGATGTAATGAAAAGTATTGCTGATTATGTAGCATTAGAACCTGAATATTATCAAAGTATTTTAGACAATTATCAGACATTGTTTGTTGATACTATTGATTCAAGTAAAGTTAAACAATTTAATTCAATTGTTATCTTTGCTACTGGTTCAAGTTCTAACGCAGCTTATGGGGCGAGACCTTTAATGAGTAAAATCTTAAAGGTTCCCGTTTATATTGAAGATCCTTCAATCGCTGCTAATTATTTACATTACAGCGATCCTAATACCCTCTATTTTGCTATTTCACAAGGAGGGGAAAGCTATTCAACGATTCATTTAGTTGAAGAGTTTATCAAGAATAATCAAACTATCTATACACTTACCAGTAATCCTGATAGCCCATTATATAAAATTAGCAATAATGTATTATCTATGGGCATTCCTATAGAGCAAATGCCTTATGTCAGTGCTGGTTATAGCGTTACGATACTTGATTTGATATTAATTGCTTTAGTCATTGCACAAAAAAATGGCAGCATGGATGATCAACAATTTGCCAGTTATTTCGATCAACTTAGAAAAGTTGCAGGTTTGCTACCTAAAGTTATCGAACAATCCCAAGCTTGGGTAAATCAATATCAACACAAATTTTATCATTCTCAACGAGTCATATTTATTGGCTACGGTGCAACCTATGGTATTGCTCGAGAAGGCGAAACAAAATTCACCGAAACTATACGTAATAATGCTTTCGGTAAAGAACTCGAGGAGTATATGCATGGCCCATATTTAGGTTTACATGAGAATGATAATATCGTTTTTCTTGAGCCGCATGGAGTGTTATCTAACCGTGCTGAATTGTTAAAAGTATTTTTAACTAAACATGTTAAAAATATTTCTACGATTTACGCCAATAACAGTAGCAACGTTAAACAAGACGATTTGTGTCTTAATATTGATATAGATGAACTGTACGCATCATTATTTATGACAATACCAATTCATCTATTAAGTTACCAAGTTTCACGATTAAAAGGTCATAACCTTGAAAAATCAACCTATCCAGAATTTGATGAAATAACTAGCTCAAAAATTAAGAGGATTTAAAAATGAGAAAATATGACGAAAAGAAAGAATTAGACAGCATGAATGGTGCATTAGCATTAAGACCACAAATTAATGAATTTATTGATAAAATCCACGCGCGTGGTTATAGCAACGTTTGTTGGTTAGGTATTGGTGGTACTTATGCATCATCAATGCAAGCAGTTGTACATATGAAAGAAAAAACAGCGATTGAGACTTTTGTGCAACACGCTGCTGAATATTTAGTAACTGGTAACAAACGTATTACTAAAGATACGCTTATCATTATTTCATCTGTAACTGGCACAACACAAGAAGTGGTTGCTGCTATTGAAAAAATCCAAAAAGAAGTTGGTTCAACTGTATTTGCTTTCATGGATAAAGCCGATACTCCATTAGGAAATATGGCTGATCATGTAGTTGTTTATCCAATGAATGAACAATTAAAATTCTTTATGACTGCTGATCGTTTAATGTTTTTAGCTGGAGAATTCCCTGATTATGACGAGTTCTACCAACAAATGGATCAACATTTTGCTAAAAATATTGTTGCCGTTGCGAAAAAAGCCGATAAATTTGGTCAAGAAGTTGCTGAAAAACATCATAATGATCCAATGCACTATTTTGTTGGCGCAGGTAATCAATGGGGGGCAACTTATTCTCATGCTATGTGTTATTGGGAAGAACAACATTGGTTACGTTCAAAATCAATTGAGTCAGCGGAATTTTTCCATGGTACATTAGAAGTTATTGATCGTGATACTGCGGTAACCGTTTATGTTGGTGAAGATACTCAACGCCCATTAAGTGAAAGAGTCGCTAAGTTCTTACCGCAAATTTGTGGTAATTATACTATTATTGATACCAAAGATTATGAATTACCGGGTATATCAGAAAAATATCGTGGAAATCTTTCACCATTTGTTTTCCGTGCTATTAATAATCGTATCGATGCTTATGTTGAACATTTAAATCGTCATCCAATGTCAATCCGTCGTTACTATCGTTGTTTAGATTACTAAAATAGGAACTTAAATCGATGATTTCTGTATTAGTCAGTACACATGGTTCAACAGCGAAAGGTTTAATTGAAACAACTGAAATGATTTGTGGTAAACAATCTCAGTGTGAAGCTGTTTCGTTTGCAATGGGACAATCAACAGATGATTTTCAACAACAACTGCAACAAAAGCTAGAAGAGTTACAAGGTTTTGGCTCAGAAATTGTATGTTTTGTTGATTTAAAAGGTGGAACACCATTTAATACTTTAGTTAGATTGATGGCTGATTTTCCTAATATAGAAATAGTCACTGGTGTAAATGTCCCCATGTTGTTAGAAACTTTTATGCAACGTGATGAAGTAAATCTACCAACATTGTTACCCGATATTATACAAGCCGGAACTCAAGGTATTGAGCGGTATAATATGGCCTCAATGAGTGTAGATGAATCAAGTGATGAAGATTTCTAAAATCGACAACTCGCCAAACTTAAATAAGCCCGAATTATCGGGCTTTTTTTATCAAAATAAATTATTTAAATAGCAATAATAATCTATAAGTATTGGTAAATTGTGAGTCAATACGAATAAATAATAATAACCGTTTGATATATCATGATATAAATGATAGAAATAGGTGATTATTTAAGCTTCATTTTTTATAAATATGATAAAGGGAAACGGTAATGTTCTTATTCAAAAAATATTTTTATATCATTATCATCTTTTTATCATTAATGAATTGCATTAGTTGTGTATCTAAAAACTCTTATTCATCAGTCGACAACTATGGTTGGATGGAAACCGATCAAGCACGAACCAATGAATGGTTATTAACAAAGTCACATGAAACCCAAAAAATACTTAATGCTCTGCCTTGGAAAGCTTCTGTAGTAAAACGATTTAATACCTTAACAGCCTATGATTCCCAACCAGTCATATGGAATATTCAATATGTTGGCGATAATTGCTTTTACCTAAAAGAAACGGAGAACCATCCTTATAACCGTTTGTTTGTTAAAGACCATCTGGGCAAAGAAAAATTATTAGTCGATCCGCCAGTAGGATATGGTATATATACTTTCTACCCATCAAATGATGGTAAGTATGTTGCTTATGCTATTTCTGAAAATGGCTCTGAAATTTCAGCTATCAATGTGATTAATGTAAAAACTAGAGCACACCTACCCGATAGCATATCCGGCATTACTGTGCCAAATTTAGTATGGACGGAGGATAATTCATCTTTTTTCTATCATCGTAATGATCTTGCTGATTCTGATAATCGAAAGTCAGGAACGGAAGAACTTTATCTTCATCGTTTAGGCACCGATATTGAAAAGGATTTGGCTATTTTTGGCAAAGCCAATATTGTGAATTATCAACCTAATACTGACCAATATACCTACTTATCTCTATCTGCCAATTGGGCAGTTGCTTCAGTGAAATCTTCAATATCCGGTGATACCATAGATTTATATTTAACCGACTATACTTCTCTTTATCTGGAAAACAAACATTGGCAAAAGATCATCGATAGAAAACAAAATGTAACGGATTTTTTGGTACGTGATAATTGGCTTTACTTGGCTAAATATAACAACTTTTCAGGTTATACCATTTCTCGATTAAACCTTGATAATATCCATTCGCGAGAAGAAAAAATAATAGAATGGAAAAAAGGTGAATTGACGGAGTTTACAGCAAGCAAAGATGCTATTTATCTTGCTTATTATGAGTCTGGGACACCTAAATTTGTTACTATTCCTTTCGCCGATATACATACTATCAAATCCATTCCGATTACTAATGGTAATGAGGTAACGGCTATTTTTTCTAGTTCAGATCACAAAGAGATTTTATTTACCCAACAAAATTGGAATATACCACCAAAAATATGGCAATATGATCCTGATAGTCAGTTAATTGAAGATTCTAAAATAATAAAGACTGATGCATCACTATTTGCAGATTATGAATCAGAACAAAAATGGGTTAAATCCAATGATGGTGAGCTTATTCCACTTACACTTATCCATCGAAAAGGAGTTAAACTTGATGGAAGTAATCCAACTTGGCTATTTGCTTATGGAGCCTATGGTCAAAGTGAATATCCTTACTATTATGATACTACTCGTTTAATTTGGCTTGAAAAAGGAGGTATCATTGCTATCGCTCATGTTCGAGGTGGTGGTGAGTTAGGACCTAAATGGCATTATGATGGAAAGGGTAAAAATAAAATTAATTCCGTCAATGATTTTATCAAATGTGCAAAATACCTTATCGATCATCGTTACACCAATTCATCCAAGTTAGTTATTAGTGGTGTAAGTGCTGGTGGTATTGTAATTGGTTCAGCATTAGCAAGACATCCAGAGCTTTTTGCCGCCGCTGCAATCACTTCAGGTATGTTGAATATGAGTCGCCTAGATCAAATTCCAATTGGTAATGCCAATTTTGCGGAATTTGGTTCGCCTTTCAATAAACAGGAATTTAAAAATCTACAAACTATCGATGCTTATCTTAATCTACGTGAAGGTATTAACTACCCACCTGTGATGCTTTCAGTTGGATTACAAGATTTGCGAGTATCTCCTTGGCAGAGTGCCAAATTTGCAGCTCGACTCGGTGAGATAAATAGTTCTCAAAATGAAAACGTCTTTATTGTAGCTAACCAAGAAGATGGCCATTTTATTAATAATTTTGTCAATATGGTGGTGTTTTTTATGTGGAAAACGAATATTACTGACTAGTTTATGAAGTGCTAGTTTTAGCATAATATTCAGTTTTGCCTATAAAATTATATATAACACCACGTTATTATCTGCTTGACTAGAAAAATAATTCTTATCTGACTTGTTTTATGGTGATTTTTTGCTTTAATAGTAAATGAATATTTCTTTATATAACATCTACTTTTGGAAATAAACTATGAAAAATGTTGGTTTTGTCGGTTGGCGAGGAATGGTGGGCTCTGTTCTTATGCAACGTATGGTTGAAGAGCATGATTTTGATTATATCAATCCTGTTTTCTTTTCTACTTCTCAAGCTGGTCAAGCAGCTCCTTCTTTTGGCGGAAAAACAGGAATATTACAAAGTGCCGATGATATTGATGCTTTAAAAGCATTAGATATTATTGTCACCTGCCAAGGTGGTGATTATACTTCTGAAATTTATGCAAAATTGCGTGCAACCGGTTGGCAAGGCTACTGGATTGATGCTGCGTCAACTTTACGTATGGAAGATGATGCAATTATTGTTCTTGATCCAGTGAATAAAGCTAACATTCAATCAGCCTTAGATAGAGGCATTAAAACTTTTGTTGGTGGTAACTGTACAGTAAGTTTAATGTTGATGTCACTTGGTGGATTATTTGCTGAAAACTTAATCGATTGGGTTTCTGTTTCAACTTATCAAGCGGCTTCTGGTGGTGGTGCACGTCATATGCGTGAATTACTGATCCAAATGGGAATGTTAAACGCTGAAGTTGCTAAAGAACTACAAGATCCTAACTCTTCTATTTTAGATATTGAACGCAAAGTGACGCAAAAAATGCGTGATGGTAGTTTACCGACTGATAATTTTGGCGTGCCTTTAGCGGGTAGCTTAATCCCATGGATTGATAAAGCTCTTGATAACGGCCAAAGTCGTGAAGAGTGGAAAGGCCAAGCGGAAACCAATAAAATTCTAGGAACGAGTCAGATTATTCCAGTCGATGGACTTTGTGTACGAGTTGGGGCATTACGTTGCCATAGTCAATCATTCACGATTAAATTGAAGAAAGATATCAGCATTCCTGAGATTGAAAAACTACTTGCTGCTCATAATGATTGGGTTAAAGTTGTACCAAATGATCGTGAACTTTCTATGCGAGAACTTACTCCAGCTGCGGTTACAGGTACCTTAAGTACACCAGTTGGACGTTTACGTAAATTGAATATGGGTAAAGAGTATCTATCAGCCTTTACGGTTGGCGATCAGTTATTATGGGGTGCTGCTGAACCATTACGAAGAATGCTACGCATCTTAGCTTAATGATGAATAAAAAAAGCCCTGTTTATGGGCTTTTATTTTTATTGTAAAGCAATTTATTAGATTGTTTCTAACAAGGTCATTAACAGTGAACCGTTAAATAACGCTTGTTGTACTAAGGCAAATGCACCAATTGCTGAACGGTCATTAAGTGTTGAACAATTGATAGTTAGATTGTTTCTTAACTCTTCTAAACTTTGAGCATTTAACGCACTAGTTACTGCATTTAATAATACATCGGGTGATTTTGTTAATTCGCCAGCTAATACAATTCGTTGTGGGTTAAAAATATTCACCATTATCGCGACAGCTCTACCCAGATTTTCACCGGCATCTTTAACTAACTTAAGCGCTAACTCATCTCCTTGATTGGCATATTTGCAAATATTGCTGATATTTATGTTATCTAAACTTAATTTAGTTGGATAACCTTGTTCTATCATCTGTTTTGCTCGTGCTTCAATGGCCTTGTGAACTACTCGATTTTCTAAACAGCCAAAATTTCCACAATGACAACGTTCACCTAATGCATCAATTTGGATGTGCCCAACTTCACAAGCGGTTTGGTTATGGTTAGTGAGTAATTGTTGATTAATGATAACCCCTGAACCAACACCACGATGTACACGAATTAAAATTGAATCATCGACATCTTGAGTTGAACCGAAATAACTCTCAGCTAATGCCAAACTTTGAATATCATTACCAATAAAAATCGAAACATTAAATTGATCACGTAATACATCCGCTAAAGGCCATGCCTTAACTTGAATATGTGGGGTATAACGAATGATCCCTCGCACTGAATCAATTAAACCGGGTAAAACCACTGAGATCGCAACAAGATGTTTAACTTTTTTATTATTTTTTTCGATGAACTGTTTAATTAGTGCAATTAAATATTCTTGTGCTAACTGTTGCGTAAAAGTAGTAAGTGGATAAACTTCAAATGCTAGACTATTGGCACCTAAATCATAAAGTTCAATCGTGACATGCGAACGGCTCAATTGTATGGCAATTGTCTGATAGTAACCAAATTTTGCTTGTATTGAAACCGCAGGTCGTCCCCCCGTTGATTGTTGGGCATCAACTTCTTTGATCATATTCTTTTTGAGGAGTTGGCGAGTTATTTTGGTGATACTAGCGGGTGCTAATTGACTAATTTCGGCGAGTTGAATACGTGAAATGGGCGCTTGCTGAACAATCAAACGATAAATCATTGCATAATTTAATTGCTTGATTAGTTCAGCATTGCCGACTAGGTGTAGATAATTAAAGGTCATATTTTATCTCAATATTTTCATTAACTATCCGACATTCTAACGGCTCATCTCTCCATTAACAATAGTTTTCACATTTGAAAAGTCACGATTAAAAATAACTAAGTTGGCAATTTTGCTTTCACTAATTGTACCAAGTTGTTTATCAACACCAATCGCTTTGGCTGGGTAAAGTGTTGCCATTCTTAATGCTTCATCTAAAGCAATACCAACATACTCTACTGCATTTTTTACTGCTTCAATCATGGTTAATGCTGATCCACCTAATGTGCCATTTTCATCAACACAACGGCCATCTTTATAATAGATAGTTTTATCAGCAAATACACCAGAAGTTAAATTAGAGCCAGCTAATAACATCGCATCAGTAATCAAAATTAAATGATCTTGTTTAATTTTGTGGCTATTACGAATGTTCGCCCAACTTACATGCTGGCCATCAGCAATGATACCGACATACACTTCTGGTTCATCATAAATTGCGCCAACAACACCTGGTTCGCGACCAGTAATATAAGGCATAGCATTAAATAGATGCGTACCTAGGCGGATACCAGCATTGAAACCACGACGGCAATCATCATAGTGGCCGTTAGAATGTCCAACTGAAACATGAATTCCGGCATCACATAGTTGTTTAATATGTTTGGCATCAACTTTTTCTGGAGCTAGGGTAATGATTTTGATTACATCGGCGTTTGCACAAAGAAAGTCGATCATCTCCTGTGAAGGTTGACGAATGTAATTTATATTATGAATACCTTTCTTCTCAGGATTAATATAAGGCCCTTCAAGATGTAAACCTAATGCTTGGTTAGGGTGCTTAGCTAAATATTCACGCATCACGTTTACTGCTTTGATCATAAACTCATCAGTTGAAGTGATTAAGGTTGGTAAATAGCTAGTACAACCATACACGAGGTTAGTTGCCTGCATAGCTTCTAAGGTTTCAATACTTAGTGCATCAAGAGTTTCATTAAATTGCACACCACCACAGCCATTGACTTGAATATCAATCAAGCCTGGTGCAACATTTGCACCTTGTAAATCTTTAATGGTGATATCAGCTGGTAATTGTTCTTGTTTACAAATTTTTGCAATTTTATCACCGTCAATAATAACAGCGTGATTATCAAGAATTTCATAACCAGTGTAAATACGACAATTGGTTAATGCGTACATTGAGTTATCCTTTATAAAATGGTTACTTGAAGATTATCTGCTTCCATTTGTTTAAAATATTTTAATGTTTTTACCTTTAGATCATCAGTGCTTGTCTCATCACAAACAATAATTGATTTTGGATGCATTTGTAATGCGGAAACAGTCCATAAATGGTTAACACTTCCTTCTACCGCTGCTTGTAATGCTAAACTTTTGTTGTGTCCACAAACTAATAAAATTACCTCTTCGGCATCCATTAATGTTGCAACGCCAATGGTTAATGCATGTTTTGGCACTTGTTTGATATCATTATCAAAAAAGCGTGAGTTGGCAATAATGGTATCTTCAGTTAAGGTTTTGATACGAGTTCGTGAACAAAGTGAAGAACCTGGCTCATTAAATGCAATATGTCCATCTTGGCCTACGCCACCAAGGAAAATATTGATTTTGCCGTAGGATTTGATTTTTTCTTCATATTCTTGACATTCTTTTTCGATATCAGCTGCATTACCATTTAATATATGGATGTTGTTTTTATCAATATCAATATGGTTGAAGAAATTTTCATACATAAAAGTGTGATAACTTTGTGGATGATCTTCTGGAATACCGACATACTCGTCCATATTAAATGTTACGACATGTTTAAAACTTACTTTACCCGCTTGGTACTGTTTAATTAGTTGTTGATACATTACTAATGGTGAACTTCCCGTTGGTAAACCTAATAAAAAAGGACGATCTGCAGTTGGATTAAATTGATTAATTTTGTTTACGATGCGCTGAGCAACCCACGCGCCAACTTCTTGCGCATTTTTTAAAGGAATAAGTCTCATAAAATATAATCTCTTCTGATATAATTGAATAAATCTTTTTTTTTAAAGTAAAAAATGTTGTAGTTATTTTACTATATTAAACTAATTAAGCAAAAAAAAAGCGTGATATAAATCACAAAAGACAAACATTTAATTTGCGAAGTAAAATAATATAATGTCAAATGTATTTGACTTACTTCTTTTACTTAATGATGTGAGATTTTATTATTTTTAAGTAACTCCCGAATGATAATATGAGGCAAAACTATGGGAATTTTAGCTTATTTACAACGAATTGGGCGCTCGCTAATGGTGCCTGTGGCAGTATTACCTGCTGCTGCAATACTTTTAGGTATTGGTTATTGGATTGATCCAAATGGTTGGGGAACCAACAATATTGCTGCGGCATTTTTGATTAAATCCGGCGGTGCTATCATCGATAATATGCCAATCCTTTTCGCAATTGGTGTTGCGTATGGTATGTCTAAAGATAAAGATGGTGCAGCAGCATTATCTGGATTGGTAGGCTTTTTAATCATTACTACACTATTATCACCAAATACTATTGCTCTATTTGAAGGGGTTGATACCAGTGTGGACGGTTGGAATGCACAAATATCACCAGCTTTTAGTAAGATAAATAACCAATTTATCGGTATTTTAGTTGGAATTATTTCTGCTGAACTATATAACCGCTTTAGTTCTGTTGAACTACATAAAACCTTAGCTTTTTTCAGTGGTAAACGTCTAGTTCCTATCATTGTTTCTATTGTTATGTTACTTGTTTCAGTAGTGCTATATTTTATTTGGCCTATGGTATTTAGCGCATTAGTTTCTTTTGGTGAATGGATTAAAAATTTAGGTTCAATAGGTGCAGGTATTTATGGTTTCTTTAACCGGTTATTAATTCCTGTTGGTCTACACCACGCTTTAAACTCAGTATTTTGGTTTGACGTTGCTGGTGTTAATGATATTCCTAACTTCTTAGGCGGACAAGGTTCTATTGATTCTGGTAAAGCGATTGCAGGTATAACTGGTCGTTATCAAGCAGGTTTCTTCCCTATTATGATGTTTGGTTTACCTGGTGCGGCATTGGCAATTTATCATACTGCTAAAAAAGGTAATAAAGATAAAACAGCTTCAATCATGTTAGCGGCGTCTTTTGCGGCTTTCTTTACTGGTATTACTGAACCATTAGAGTTTGCGTTTATGTTTGTTGCGCCTGTGTTATATGTAATTCATGCTGTTTTAACGGGTATCTCACTATTTATTGCTGCAACAATGCAATGGATATCTGGATTTGCATTCAGTGCAGGTCTAATCGATATGTTGTTACAATCTCGTAATCCATTAGCAGTACATTGGTATATGTTAATTCTACAAGGTATCGTATTCTTCTTTGTTTACTATATCGTATTCCGCTTTGTAATTGTGAAATTCAATCTTAAAACGCCAGGTCGTGAAGATGATATTGCTAATGCAACTGTAGTTACTGAAGAAACATTAGCACAAGAAAATGCACCAGCTGGTGTTGATTTATCTAAACTTGCTGAACAATATTTAGTAGTTATTGGTGGTAAAGATAACTTAACTAATATTGATTCATGTATTACTCGTTTACGTTTGAATGTTCATGATACCGATCTAATTGATGAACAAGCAGCTAAAGCGCTAGGTGCAATGGCAGTTATAAAATTAGGTAAAACAGGCGTGCAAATCGTGGTTGGTCAACAAGCTGAAAAGATTGCAGATCAAATGAAAAAACTTGTTTAATCGAAATTTTATCTAGCAAGGTTTAGTAAAATTATCCCCGTGGCTTAATCTAATGATAAAAGTCATGGGGATTTTTATATCGTTTTAAAAGTGATTAATCTATTTTCTGGTCACTAAATTATCGATAAGATTATATAAAAATTTTGAGGAGAGGGGTTTTTAGCAGGTTTTAGAAGCGTAAAACAGCGTCTTGATTGGCTAATAGTTGAGTTAACTGTTTATCATCAATTAATTGGTTTGCAATATTGAGAGGAGTTTGCTTTAAGTTTCGTTCATCTAATGATGCTTTACAGACATAAACATCTTCAATGTCATAAAGTTCCAACATATTGAAAGTAGCAATGTAATCACGCATCAATATCAATTCTGGATGTTGATTAGCTAAGAGATGAAATACACCATCGCCGATAAAAAAGACAGATATATGATTGAATGTTGAAAGGGCTAAAGCGATATCTAATGCTTCTCGACCTTTGGCACAGCCATGTGGTGCTGAGCTAATAATGATTGCTACTTTTTTCATGTTATTTGCCTATTATTTAAAATTGTAGAACTCGATCTGAACTTGCTACAGCTTCACTCAACTCGCCAAGGCCGGTTAATTCAAAATGTTCGGCAAGATTATTTACACCGATACCACGTCTTTGCGCGGCAGCGACACAAACAGTTAGTTTTAACGAATATTGTTTTGCTAAGTTTTGCCAAGCTTTGACTAAATCAAATTCATCATTGGCTGGATCACTATAACAGTTAGCATTATAAACGCCATCAGCATAGAAAAATATGTTAGCAATCGAATGGTTGCTATTTGAAAGTAATGTTTGAGCAAATTGATAGGCACAATAAGCAGATTGGGTCCCATAAGCGGGACCCATAATAACCAGTGTATAATTTAATGGTTTCATCAAATTAGTTTTCTGCTAGTTATTTTATTTAGCTTGTTCTGCTTCAGCAGGAGCTGATGCTGGAATATCTTCTTTATCGTTATCAATACCAAGTAGCTCAACTTCAAAAACTAAAGTTGATGCAGGTGTAATTCTCGCTTTATCACCTTGAGCTGGGAAACTTTGGTCACCATATGCTAATTCAGGTGGCACAACTAGTTTAATTTTACCACCGACACCAACTAATTGGATACCTTCTGTCCAACCTTTAATTACCCCATTAAGTGGGAAAGTTGCTGGTTCATTATGATCATAAGAACTGTCAAATGTACGACCATCTGTTAATGTACCAACATAATGGACAATAACAGTATCTTCTGCTGTCGGATGACGACCAGTTCCTTCATTAAGAACTTTATACATTAAACCAGATTTAGTTTTAATTACACCTTCTTGCTTAGCAAAATCCTCACGGTATTTTTCACCAGCAGCAGTATTTTCAGTTTTTTGTTTTTCAAAACGAGCTTGGCTTTCTTCTTGAATTCGTTTACCAAATGCATCTAATACATTTTTAACTTCATCTTGGTTAAGTTGTGAGGCACCACGCATGGTTTCATTAAAGCCACTGATTAGGTATTCTTGATCAGCAGTTACTTCATTTTGTTCTAAATTTGATTTCATATAGTTAGCAAATGAAGAACCTAATGCATAAGCTTCTTTTTGCGCATCAGTTGAAATTGTCGCTTTATCTGCTGAGTTTTGTGCAGTAGCTGCTTCAGTTTTGCTTTCTTTCGCATTGGTATTTTCAGCACTATTTGCCGTTGCAGTGGTTGTTGCTGGTGCTTTGTTTTCTTCGGTGGTCTTTTTGTCATCACAGCCAGCTAATGCTAATACGATAGCACTACTTACTAATGTCATTTTTATAAATGATTTCATTCTACTCTCCAGGTTAAACATCTTTTTAGCTAAATATTAAACTTATTATATATGATCTAATATAGTATAAAATAGTATTTACATATCATTTAGATAATTTATTGCATTTATTTGATTTTTTAGTCAGCACAAATTTTAAAATCTGCAGTTTAAATCACTCCTTGAGTGAAAGTGGTATCCTCAGTTATAATAGAAAAAATTTATAGAAAATAATGTATAAGGATAGCTATTTTGACTACCGAACTTAATACCCTTGATATTGAAGAAATTATCAGTTTACTTCCACACCGTTATCCGTTTTTGATGGTTGATCGCGTAATTAGTTATGAGAAAGGTAAAACATTAAAAGCCATTAAAAATGTAACTGTAAATGAACCATTCTTCCAAGGTCACTTCCCGAATAAACCTATTTTTCCTGGCGTATTGATTTTAGAAGCGATGGCGCAAGCAACTGGAATTTTAGCGTTTAAAAGTATTGAAGAATTGTCACCAGGTCAACTTTATTATTTTGCTTCAATTGATAAAGCTCGCTTTAAACGACCGGTGGTACCAGGTGATCAAATTATGCTTGATGTTGAATATATTAAAGAGCGTCGAGGCATTGCATTGTTCCATGGTGTTGCAACCGTCGATGGCAAATTAGTTTGCGAAGCAGAGATGATGTGTGCTCGTAAATAATTTTGATTTTGAAATATCCCAAACGTATTAAGGAATTGCTATGGCAACGGAAATACACCCAAGTTCAGTAGTAGAAAAGGGGGCAAAGATTGGTGATAATGTCAAAATTGGGCCTTTTTGTTATATTGGTGAAAATGTTGAAATAGGTGATGGTACCTTTTTAAAATCACATGTAGTGGTTAACGGACACACCAAAATTGGTCAAAATAATCAAATCTATCAATTTGCTTCAATTGGTGAAGTTAACCAAGATCTGAAATATCGTGGTGAACCAACTCGCACCGAAATAGGTGATCGCAATATGATTCGTGAAAGTGTGACGATTCATCGTGGTACCGTTCAAGGAGGTGAATTAACCCGTATAGGCAGTGATAATTTATTGATGATTAATGCCCATGTTGCGCATGACTGTATTATTGGTGATCGTTGTATTTTAGCTAATAATGCCACACTTGGTGGTCATGTTCAGTTAGATAATCATGTGATTATTGGCGGTATGACAGCAGTACACCAATTTTGTGTAATCGGTTCTCACGTTATGGTTGGCGGTTGTTCTGGCGTTGCTCAAGATGTACCTCCTTATGTTATTGCTCAAGGAAATCACGCAACACCACATGGCGTCAATTATGAAGGCTTGAAACGTCGAGGCTTTAGTAAAGAAGCACTACAAGCCATCCGCAACACATACAAAATTCTATATCGAAATGGGTTAACGCTTGACGATGCTAAAGTTGAAATTGCAACGCTTGCTAAACAGCACCCAGAAGTGCAGCTGTTTATTGACTTTTTTGATCGTTCAACCCGAGGCATTATCCGTTAATGACAGATAAGCAGTTAACAATTGCTCTGGTCGCCGGTGAAACATCTGGCGATATTCTCGGTGCTGGTTTAATTCGTACTCTTAAAAAACATCATCCTAATATTAAATTTGTCGGTATTGCTGGTCCACGAATGCAAGCTGAAGGTTGCCAAGCTTGGTATGAAATGGAAGAGCTATCAGTGATGGGGATTGTCGAGGTATTAGGTCGGCTACGGCGTATTTTAGCTATTCGTCGTGATATTACTAAACGTTTGATTGATCTCAAACCCGATGTCTTTATTGGTATTGATGCACCGGATTTTAATCTCTCTTTAGAAGGTAAGCTTAAACAAGCTAGTATTAAAACGATTCATTATGTCAGTCCTTCTGTTTGGGCGTGGAAGCAAAAGCGGGTATTTAAGATTAAACGCAATACTAATTTGATTTTAGCTTTTCTTCCTTTCGAAAAAGCCTTTTATGATAAATTTGATGTACCTTGTCGATTTATTGGTCATAAAATGGCCGATGATATTCCTCTCGAACCCGATCAAACAGCTATGCGTCAACAGTTAGGTATTCCTGTTGATTGCCAATGCTTAGCCTTATTGCCCGGTAGTCGTCATGCCGAAGTAACGTTATTATCTGAACCTTTTTTAAAAGCAGCGCAATTGTTACGTGATAAATTTCCTGATCTGCATATTGTAGTTCCGTTAGTAAATGGTAAAAGAAGAGCGGAATTTGAACAAATAAAGGCAGAGATTGCACCAAAACTTAATCTGCAATTATTAGATGGTCATGCTCGGGAAGCGATGATTGCCAGTAATGCTGCAATTTTAGCTTCGGGAACAGTGGCACTTGAGTGTATGCTGGCTAAATGCCCAATGGTTGTTGGCTATAAAATGAAGGCTTTCACCTTTTGGTTGGCGAAAAAACTAATTAAAACACCTTATGTTTCATTACCGAATATTCTTGCTGGCAAGGAAATTGTTCCGGAATTACTACAGCATGATTGTACGCCAGAAAATATTGCTAACCATATTGTTCCCTTGTTAAAAAGTGATAATAGCGAATTAAAAGCAACATTTTTGGCTTTGCATAAACAAATTCGTTGTAATGCTGATGAACAAGCTGCGCAAGCGGTGTTAGATGTATTAAAGGATCCCTCTAATTGTTAAAATTTACTTATCCAGATGCAACGTTAATTGCTGGTGTTGATGAAGTCGGTCGTGGTCCACTTTGTGGTGATGTTGTTACTGCTGCTGTTATTTTAGATCCAAATAACCCCATTGTTGGATTAACTGATTCGAAAAAATTGTCAGAAAAAAAACGTGAAGCGCTCTTCGATGTTATTAAAAAAAATGCATTAGCATGGTGTGTGGCTAGGGCATCTGTAGATGAGATTGATGAACTCAATATCCTACATGCTACTATGCTGGCGATGCAACGAGCGGTGTCAGGCTTAAACATTAAACCAAATTATGTATTAGTTGATGGTAATCGTTGCCCTAATTTTGGTATTCGAACCCAAGCAGTGGTTAAAGGCGATCTGTTAGTGGCTGAAATTAGTGCTGCATCGATTTTAGCCAAAGTGACGCGTGATCGTGAAATGGTTGAGCTTGATAAGTTATACCCTCAATATGGTTTAGCCAAACATAAAGGCTATCCAACCAAAGATCATTTAAACGCCATTGAACAACATGGCGTGAATCATCTATATCGTAAAAGCTTTGCACCAATAAAAAGATTATTACTAATTTAATCGCGCTTATCAACTGTGCTAAGTAGTGGTGAATTAAATATCGCAACCGGTGATATCACTGTTTCTTGATATGGAATGTTATTACCATAACGTTCTTTTAGTTTTTGTTTAACCGCCGGCGATGATAAATTAAAATCTTTAATTGTTTGTAATTGACCAATTTTTAATTTAAGCGCTCGATTATAAATTTTCCACACTAATTCTGAACAATAAATATATTTGTCATCCCAACCAAACCAAATATCGTAAGGTTTATTTTCAAATTTATGGGCGACTTGTTTTAAACTGGTAATTTCTTGCTGAGATAATGGATGATTTTTTAATCGTTTAATCACATATGTTTTATTTTTGCCACGATTTATCCATTTATCTAACGGGGTATAAATAACTTTACTTGCGGCTTCAAAAACATAAGGTTTGCCATTTTTAATAAAAATTATTCCTACATGACTATAAGGTGAATTTGTTGCTTGCTCAATGGCTTTACTTTGGTTTGATTGAGAAGATTGGAAAATAATATCGCCATCGTGTGGCTGATAATTTGCTATAGCTGTGTAACTAGCGAAAAGTAAACTAAAAATGAAAATAAAACGCATCATCTATTATCTATATAGTTGTAATTAAGATAATAGTATAAGCGAAAACAGCTACTTAACAAAATTTTTCAGTAGCTGTTAAATATTTTTTAGCAATTAATCACGATTACTAAAAATCGAAGTTGATTTGGTTTTATACATAAATTTGCTAGCACTGGCAAAACGAATAGTTTTAAAAATACCAAGTAAGCTTGCTTGATGCATACGATAGAGTAGTTTGTGGATCATTAAAGCGAAAAATCCTCTCACTCCCATTTCACTATTACCAATTAATTTGACTACACCTTCAGCGGTATCATGTAATGAAATCACAGTACCTTTATCAGTATATTTAAATGTTTTTAATGATTGGTTGTTTAATAATCTAACGATATTTTCATAGCAAACTTTTGCCATTTGATGAGCTGCTTGAGCGGTAGGTGGTGAAGCATGACCATTGTCTTGCATTGCGTATGCGCAATCACCAATAACAAAAATACTGTCATCACGAGATGTTTGTAATGTTGGTTTTACTACTAATTGATTTGATCGGCTTGATTCTAGACCTGCGATCTCTTTTAAATAATCAGGCGCTTTAACGCCAGCAGTCCAAATCATCATATCGGCTTTAATGGTTTCACCTTCTTTCGGATAAAATCCATCGCTTTCCGCTTTAGTAATCATAGTATTGGTTAATACATGAATCCCTTGTTTTTTAAGTGTTTTAGTAATACTAGCTGCGGTTTTTTCTGGTAAAGCCGGTAAAATACGATCGGTTGCTTCAATGACTGAAACATCTAATAGATCGGAACACATTTTATTACGACCGCAAGCACCAAATGTTTCCACCATATGAGGTAGTTCAGAAGCTAATTCGACTCCAGTCGCCCCACCGCCAACGATAGCAATATGAATTTTATCTTCTTTTGTGGTTTGATCGTCATCAATGATCGAACAAAAACCAGTAAATTTATTAATTAAGGTTTCACGTAGGCGAATAGCGGCATTTTGGTCATCTAAGAAGATACAATGTTCTTTCACACCAGGGGTACCAAAGTCATTAGAAGTGCTACCAATAGCAATAACTAAAATATCATAATCAACAAGAACAGTTTCATCGTTATGATTGATAATGCTAATTTGCTTTTGGTTGCGATCAAGGTTGGTGAAGGTACCTTGAGTAAATTCGAAATTATGCTGTTGTCCTTGCGATGCATAATAAATATTATCAACTTGCTCATCAAGTACACCAGTTGCTACTTCATGTAATAGTGGTTTCCATAGATGATAACTGTTTTTATCAATTAAGGTAATTTGAGCTTTATCCGTTTTGCCTAATTTATCGCCTAGGTCGGTAGCAAGCTCTAAACCGCCAGCACCACCGCCAATAATAATTATTTTTTGCATATTTTAAGCCTTATTATTTCAATTAAAAAATATCATACTAAATAAGTAGGTTTTTATCTATTTCTTTTGACTGATAACATTTATAAATAAAATCTATTAAAATGATGGTTTACAATTATTGAAATTTATCTAAGGCTAAAATAGAATAATCTGTAATATAGTTGTAAATAATTCCTTCTAATTGTTATTTGAGCATAAAATATAGCTTTGATTGTTTAAATTCAGCACGATATCCCATGATATAATATTTGTAATTGAAGTATGCTAATTCTTTATTACATACAATTACCCTAGTTGTTTAGGTCTTATCTGATACTTATTAATCTAAAAAATATATGAATAAAAAAATTTTTATTGTAGTTGCATTGATTGTTATTTTAATTTCAATGACGATTTTAATTCGTGCTCATAGTAGCCAGCTAATTTTGCAAGGTGAAGTGGATGCACCTAATGTTAGCATTTCCTCAAAAGCAAAGGGGCGAGTGCAGACTATTCATGTCAATCGAGGTGATGATGTTAAGCAAAATGACATCTTAATTACACTCGATAGTCCTGAATTGTTAGCGCAAGTTAAAGCCGCTGAAGCAGCTAGAGAGCAAGCGCAAGCACAAGTGCAACTTTCTCAAAATGGTACTCGTGAAGAGAGTATTCGTTATTATGAAGCATTACTTGAACAAGCTAAAGTTGCTTACGATAATGCTTTTAAAGAATACAATCGTAACAAAGCGATTTCGGCCAAAGGCTTTGTCTCGCAATCAATATTAGATAGTGCGCTAAAAACTCGCGATGCGGCTTATCAACAAGTGTTGTCAGCTCAAGCTAATTTAGATCAAGCCAAAAATGGCGATCGGGTTGAACAACGTGAAATCTATAATGCTAAATTAAAAGAGGCTGAAGAGCAGCTTAAACAACTACAGATCCAATATGATGATTTGCAAGTTAAAGCGCCAGTAGATGGGGAAGTAGGTTCAATTCCTGCTGAAGTTGGCGAGCTATTTAATCCTAATAGTCCACTATTAACGGTTATTCGCTTACCGCAAGCTTATTTTGTGTTTAATCTGCGTGAAAATATTATGCCTAATATTCACAAAGGTGATCATGTTAAGCTGGAAGTTCCTGCGCTTGGTAATAAAGAAATTGAAGCTGAAATTCGTTTTATTGCACCAATGGGAGATTATGCGACTAAACGGGCAACGCGAGCGACGGGTGATTTTGATTTAAAAACGTTTGAAATTAGACTTTATCCAACTAAACCTGTAGAAGGCTTACGTGCAGGTATGAGTACATTATGGAAAATCGACGACTAATTTTAGACTTCTGGCATCGCTTTAAAGACGCATTTAACGATGAAATCCCAGATATATTTAAGCGCTTTACTTTCCACTGGTTAATGTGGATTTTACCGCTGATTATCTTTGTGATCATCAGTAGTATATTTTACCGAGGTGTGTTATTTGATCTGCCAGTAGGCTATGTCGATCAAGATAAAAGTACTTTATCTCGTGAAATTGTTCGCGATCTTAATGCTGGTGCGCATGCAAATTTATTCAATTATGATAATCAGCTTAAGAGCGCAGAACGCGATTTAGAAAAAGCAAAAATCTACGCTATTTTGTATATTCCGCCTAATTTTGAAGCTGATGTGTTAGCAGGACGTCAACCAACACCGATGCTCTATTATAATGCTTTATACTATAGTGCTGGCCTCTATTCTATAATGGATTATTCAGGTTTAATAGCCTCATTAAACACTCAATATCGTACCACAATGGCAACAAGTATTGGTTTGCCGGTACCGAAACTTGCACAAGTTAATTTCAATTATGATGGGCTATTTAATGCCAGTGGTAACTCAATGTACTTTCAGCAGTTTTCTGCAGTTGTACATTTATTACAATTATTTGTTGTAACAACAACTATTTATATTTTATCTCGCTTGCCTAAGCGAACTCGGCCTAATTATCCGTTTGTTTTGGGTAAATTAGCACCTTATACCATTTGGTATACTATGTTGTTAATGTTTGAAATAGCAATGTTAGTGTTATTTTCTGATGCTAGGGTATCAGGTTCTCCATTCGCCATGATGCTAGTGGTGTTTTTTTATGTAATTGCAGCACAAAGTATCGGTATTTTACTTTATTCGTTTACCAAAAATGTATTAGATGCTTATACCTATATTGGGGTGTTAGTTGGATTGGCATTAACTTATTCGGGGGTAGTTGTGCCAGAATTGTCAATGCCATGGATAGCGAGATTTATTTCGTCCCTTGAACCTTTAACCTATGCGCTTAATAAATTATTCGATCTATTTTTACGGCATTCTAGCTATATATCGGTATTGAAAACCTGCGCTATTTTAATGATCTATCCAATAATTATTACAGTATTAGTAAGAAAACGTTTAGTCAAACGTTTACATTCACAGTAAGAGGCTATATTGGCATGCTTAAGCTATTTCTATCTTCAGCAGTAAAAATGTTTTTTTATATGCTAATGCGACCAATGTGGCTGTTGCTATTAGTATCTGTCTCGTTAATGAGTTTAGTCTATGTGAATGGTACCATCACCAATTTGCCGGTTGCGATTGTTGATCAAGATCATACTACCACCAGTCGAAGTCTGATTCGTTCTTTAAATACCAGTTCCAAAATTGATGTGCTTACTTATGAAAATTCATTGCAAGCCTATGATGATATTAACAGCCGTAAGTTATTTGCGGTGTTCACCATTCCGCGGGATTTTGAAAAGCGACTATTGAATGGTGAAGATGTAACAATCCCTGCTTATGGTGATGCCTCCAGCCGTTTAGCAAATGGTCTGATACAGGTGGATATTAGAGGAATATATCAACAAATATTGACCGAATATAATACCCGTGTGATGCGGAATAGTGGTTTTTCTGATCCACAAATTAATATCATATTATCACCAATTAAAGGGCAAACTATGCCGCTTTATAATGCTGGTATCAGTTTTGCAGCGATAACGTTTCCTGGCTTGTTAGTCATGTTATTGCAACATACCTTTTTAATAGCAACAACACGAACTAATCTAACTTTGCATTCACTGCCACAAGGAAAACCACCAAAAATTGTCATATTTGGTAGCTTGTGTGGTCTTATTCCGATATGGCTATTTTTGTCTTTAGTCCTATTTGGATTATGGCCATGGGTGCTTGGTTATCGGCAATTAGCTAGCATTCCAGCTATTTTGGTGATGACATTTCCGCTATTATTAGGCGTATTAGGCTTAAGTAAATTACTGACTGAATGTTTACATCGAACCGAGATGATTTACTTAACTTTAGCTTTTTTGACAACACCGGTATTTTATCTATCCGGTACCATATGGCCACTTGATGCCATGCCGTTATGGGTACAAACGGTATCACGGATGTTACCATCAACTTGGGCAACCAATATGATTGCTGGAGTAAATCAGATGGGATTAGGTTTGTCAGATAATTTATTTAATATCTTTATGATTCTATTTCTTGGTGCAATTTATGGTTCGTTAGGCTTTTTTATTGCAGCATTGCGAGAGGGTAAAATCAGAGGATACATCAGAAAAATAAAGAAATTTATGCATTCCAATAATAAAAAAATTGATAATAAACCATCTATTAGTTAGTGCTAATGGATGAATATACTATCAATTACTGATATGATGAATGATTGATTTTTTCGCAAAAAAAACAGTTATATGGCCAATAAATGTTATCCATGGATTATTAGTTTACGTCCGAAAACATTAGCTTTATCGTTTTCTGCTATTTTGTTGGGCAATGCGCTTGCCTATTGGCAACATTCTTTTGATCTAATTATTATGTTGTTAGCAATGATTACTGCAGCGTTGTTACAAATTTTATCAAATTTAGCCAACGATTATGGTGATGCGGTTAAAGGTGGCGATAAACACAATTTAATCGGCCATCAACGTGGTTTACAGCTAGGTCTAATCACTCTTAATCAGTTAAAAATAGCTATCTGGATCACCATTATATTGTGTGTTTGCTCTGGATTGACTCTACTTTGGTTAGCCTGTAATAACGCTTATCAATTATTAATTTTTATCTTATTAGGTTTATCTTCAATCATCGCAGCAATTACTTATACCGTTGGTAAAAAACCTTATGGCTATATTGGCTTAGGTGATCTATCGGTGTTAATCTTCTTTGGCTTAGTTGGTGTGATGGGCAGTTATTATTTACAGACTAAAACTTTATCGGCATCAATAGTTTTTCCTGCAATAGCTAGTGGTTTGTTGGCAGTGGGAGTGCTGAATATTAATAATTTGCGTGATTATGAAAGTGATAAACAACATCATAAACGGACTTTGATTGTGCTGATTGGTAAAACTTATGGTTGTTGTTATCAGTTAGTTTTGTTAATTGTATCATTATGTTTCTTTGGTTTATTTGCTTATCAACAGTTACACACTTATTGCAGTGGTATCTTTTTATTAACACTGCCGTTGTATCTTAAACATATGTACATGGTGTTTAAATTTAATACGAATAAAGACGCTGTGCCACTATTAGTACAAATGGTCAAACTTGCTTTATTGACTAATTTACTTTATTGTTTAGGTATTATTTTGAGCTAGCTCACGTTTATTCCAAATTTATATCGTTTTACTTCATGTTAGCGTTATACTAGAACCGAATAGATATTACCGTATAAGGAGACTCGACCATGGAATTTGATACATCAATTCTTTGCGATTACTACCCAGAAGATGTGAACGTTGTCGAACCGATATTTAGTAACTTTGGTGGTGTGGCTTCATTTTCTGGCCAAGTTGTCACCGTGAAATGTTTTGAAGATAACGGCATTTTGTACGAAGTGTTACAATCCAATGGTGCAGGGAAAGTATTGGTTATTGATGGCGGTGGTTCGGTGCGTCGAGCATTGATAGATGCCGAATTAATTGATATTGCCCTACAAAACCAATGGGAAGGCATTATTGTTTATGGTGCAGTGCGCCAAGTAGATTATCTTGCTGATGCTGAAATTGGTATTCAAGCACTAGCTGCAATTCCTGTTGGTGCAGAAGATCAAGGTGTTGGCGAAGTTGATATTCGTGTCAATTTTGGCGGTGTAACTTTCTTCTCGGGTGATTTTGTTTATGCTGATAATACTGGCATTATCTTATCTGAAATTGCACTTGAAGTAGACGATAAATAACTTGGTTCTTCTTCGTTATTATTTTTAAAATAAACCGCAGTATTTTTACAGCGGTTTTTTATGTTGAAAAACCCCGTTCCTCAATTTTTTAGATAACTTTATATCGTGCGGTTACGAATATAGCCTCCAGTGACGGTGATAATTAAGCCAGCTATTTCCATATCTAATAATTTAATGGTTAACTCAGGAATGGGTAAATCAACTAGCGTAGCGATTGTATCAACAGCAATAGGCTGATGATGAATAACAGCAAAAATTTCTGGATATAAAACGGTATTACCCTCTTTGTTTTCATGATTATTCTGTCGATTAAGTGATGATAAAAAGCCACTATAATGTTCTAAAATATCGGTTGGTTTAGTAACCAGATAAGCGCCTTGTTGGATTAAATAATGGCTACCATGGCTATTTGGATTATCAATATCACCAGGTAAAGCAAAAACATCACGATTCTGCTCAAGAGCATAACGTGCGGTAATAAGTGAACCACTTTGCTCAGAAGCTTCAAGCACAAATGTCCCTAAGCTCAATCCACTAATAATTCGATTTCGACGAGGAAAGTATACTGCTCTTGCTTTTTCAAATGGGCTGAATTCTGAAATGAGCGCTCCATTTTGAGCTAAAATATCGTTTGCCAATCTTAGATTGGCGCGTGGTGTAATTTCCGCTAAACCGCTACCTAATACAGCAATGGTATTGCCGGATACTTCTAGTGCACCACGATGACAAATGGCATCTAAACCGAGAGCGAGCCCACTAGTAACAGTTAAACCATTAATGGCTAATTCGCTAGCAAAATAGCGCCCCCACTGTGCGCCATATTCACTAAATTCACGACTACCCACCATTGCAATTTGTGGAGAGTGTAATAGTTGTTTATTACCCATAACAAATAGCAATAACGGTGGTGAACTGATTTGTTTAAGTAATGTTGGATAATCTGAGTCACAATAAGCAATCAAATGTTTAGCTGGGTTAGCAGTAGCTAACCAATCAAGGATGGGTTCAAAATGAAGATAGGAAATGGCAAAAAAACGACTTTGAAGAGTTTTACAAACGCCTATCTTTTCCAATAATAGTGGTACATTATTTATTTTATTAGGTAGACCAGCACTAAAATATAGACCTATTTTTTCAAAATATCTTATTCTTTTATGGCCAAGCATTGAAATTCGCAATAAAAATTCATATTTACTCATTACAGTCCTTTTATATACATCGTTAGCTTGAACCATATCTAGAATTGATTAGATATATTTTACCAATAGCCAACTAAGGCTATTCATGGGCATAATAAATGTTTACAATGTATACGAAATTGAGAAAACACCAAATTGAGGAGTAGATCGAAGAATTTATGGCTATTTTACCGGTATTACGTTTCCCAGACGAACGACTTCGCACAGTCGCTAAGCCTGTCTCTAATTTTACACCTGAGCTACAAGAAATTATCGATAATATGGTTGAAACCATGTACGCTGAACATGGCATTGGGCTTGCCGCAACGCAAGTTGATGTGCATGAGCAAATTATTGTCATTGACGTGTCAGAAGATAAAAGCCAACTTTATGTGATTATTAATCCAGAAGTGATTAGTCAAGAGGGTGAAACAGGCATTGAAGAAGGATGCTTATCGATACCTGACTGCCGTGGATTTGTGCCTAGATCGGAAAAAATCAAGATTAAAGCGTTAGATCGTAATGGTAATCCTTACGAAATCGATGCTGATGAATTGTTAGCCATCTGTATACAGCATGAAATGGATCATTTAAAAGGTAAACTGTTTGTTGATTATCTCTCGCCATTAAAGCGACAACGTATTGAACAAAAGATGAGAAAACTGACTCGTGAGGAGCAGAAAAATCGATAAAAAAACCGCCAACTATTTTGGCGGTTTTTTACTATATAGCCTAACTTTATTTAGCTACAATTACCATTGCTGGTCGAATTAATCGGCCATTAAGTGTATAGCCTTTTTGAATAGTATTAACAATTTGTCCTGATTGATGTTCTGGCGATTCAACCATACTAATTGCTTGATGCAGATCAGGATTTAGCTGTGAATCAGCTGTATTGATAACTTCAATACCAAATTTTTTGACCGTATCTAAAAATGATTTAAGTGTTAACTCTAATCCTTCTACCGTTGCTTTATGTTCAGGATTATTTTTATCGGTAGATTCTAATGCCCGTTCAAGATTATCAATCACCGGTAAAAGTTCATTTGAGAATTTTTCAAGAGCAAATTTACGTGCTTTATCAACATCTTGTTCAACACGTTTGCGTACATTATCGATTTCAGCACGAGCACGAATCATTGCTTCACTCTCGTTTTTCTTAGCAAGTTGCAGTGCTTGTTCAAGTTCGCTAATGCGAGCATCTTTAGCTTTTAACTGATCCTCAACACTTGGTTGTGATGGGGTTTGCTCTTCAGTACTTTGCTCAGCTGGGGTTTCAATGTTTGTCTCATTTTCTGACATATTGTTCTCTTGTTCTGTCATACGGTACTCCAAATTTAGTCGAAAACTTAGTGAATAACAGTTATTATGGGGACAAATTTTATTATTACAAGTTTAACGATAAGATGATATCGTGTTTTTTAATTGATAACTAAAAAATAATGATACTAAAGTCAAAAATGAACAAGGATATTTTATGGGTAGACCATTTAAATGTATTGGTTTGGTTGGGATTCCACGTAAATTAGAGGCGATAGAAACTCATCAAGTACTTTATGACTGGCTAGTTAATTTAGGTATTGCAGTTTTAGTAGAAGATCGATTAGCGCAATATATTAAATTACCTAGCAATGTCTATGCATCTCTCGATACTATTGGTGAACAAGCAGATTTAGCCATTGTGGTGGGGGGCGACGGCAATATGTTACGTTCCGCGCGTCACTTATCACACTATAAAATCAAAGTAATTGGGGTGAATCGAGGTAATTTGGGTTTTTTAACTGATATTTCTCACGACCATGTCATTGAACAATTAACACCGGTTATTAAAGGTGAATATGACGAGGATTCACGATTTTTACTAGAAGTATCTATCTATAGTGATGGTCAATTAATTAATTCTGGTTTTGCGGTAAACGAAATTGTGGTTACCCCCAATACTGTTGCGCATATGATTGATTATGATGTGTATATCAATGAGCGTAATGCCTTCTCACAACGTGCTGATGGTTTAATTATTGCCACGCCGACTGGTTCGACCGCTTATTCACTATCGGCTGGTGGGCCAATACTGGCGCCACATTTAGATGCGTTAATTATTACGCCAATGTTTCCACACTCTTTGGCAGTTAGACCTTTAGTGATTAAGAGTGATGATCCGATTCATCTTAAATTTCCAACTACCGCTTTGGATCTTAATATAGCTTGTGATAGCCAAATTATTTTACCGGTTAGGCCAACCCAAGATGTGATAATCCGTCGCTCCAATTATGAATTTAATTTAATCCATACTAAAGACTATGATTATTTTAATAATTTATCGAGTAAGTTAGGATGGTCACAAAAAATGTTTTAAGGGTTGCTATGCTAAGTAACCCTTATTTTCATATTGAAATTATCATTTAAAGATAGATTTATCTTTAAATGATAAAGGTTAAAAGATAAACCGATAATGATGAAAAGATTGCCGCGATCACATCATCAACCATAATGCCAAATCCCCCTGGTACGCGTTTATCAAACCAACGGATTGGCCAAGGTTTGGCCATATCAAAGATTCTAAATGCAACAAAAGCAATCGTTACCCATAAAATCGAAATCTGTGGAATAAAAAATAAAGTTATCCACATACCGACAAATTCATCCCAGACAATATGGCCTGAATCATGAGTATGAGTATCATCTGAAGTTTTTTGGCAAACAAAACAACCAAAAATAAAGGTTACTAAAATAAACACCCAATATAACGTTGGCGTTAAACCGTAGAATAACAGCCATAATGGGATCGCCATTAATGATCCCATAGTACCCGGCATGATTGGCGATAAACCACTACATAAGCCAACAGCCAAAAAGTGAATGGGATTAGTTAGCTTAAGGTACTTTCTAAAATCTTTATTGCGCTGTTTTTTAGTCATTATGATAAAAATCTTTTGATAAAATTATGCCGACATTAGGTCGGCAAAAAGTTTCTTAGCCAAGTTAAGCTAAGCAAGCAATGATGATAATCAAATATATTATTAGTCTTTAGCTAACGTTGCAACCATTACTGCTTTAATCGTATGCAAGCGGTTTTCAGCTTCATCAAAAACGATGCTATGTTTAGATTCAAAGACTTCATCTGTGACTTCTAAACCATTTTTTAAACCATACTGAGCTGCCATTTGTTTACCAACAGTGGTATTCATATCATGAAATGCTGGTAAACAGTGCATAAATTTGACTTCTGGATTACCAGTTAAATTGATGACATCCTGATTTACTTGATATGGCGTTAATAATTTGACTCTTTCGTCCCAAACTTCTTTTGGTTCGCCCATCGATACCCAAACATCGGTATATAGAAAATCCACATCTTTAACACCATCAGCAACGTCTTGCGTTAAAATGATTTTTGCGCCAGTCGTTTTAGCTATTTCTTGGCATTTTTGTACCAATTCAGCTTCTGGCTGACAAGCTTTAGGGGCCACCAAACGAATTTCCATGCCCATAAGTGCAGCACCTTCCATTAATGAGTTACCCATGTTATTACGGGCATCACCTAAATAAGCAAATTTAACACTGCTTAATGCTCGCTCACCAATATGTTCTTGCATGGTCATAAAATCAGCTAAAATTTGAGTTGGATGTGCTTCAGTGGTTAAACCATTCCAAACCGGGACACCAGAATATTTAGCTAAGGTTTCAACAATTTCTTGCCCATAGCCACGGTATTCAATGCCATCATACATTCTGCCTAATACTCGAGCCGTGTCCGCAATTGATTCTTTGTGTCCAATTTGGCTGCCACTTGGCCCTAAATAGGTAACTTGTGCACCTTGATCAAATGCACCAACTTCAAATGCACAACGAGTGCGAGTTGAGTCTTTTTCAAAAATAAGCGCAATATTTTTACCGACTAAATGTTGTTTTTCGGTACCTTGTTTTTTGGCTTTTTTTAATTCAATAGCTAGATTAATCAATTGATTGATTTCTGCTGGAGTAAAGTCAAGTAAACGTAAAAAATGACGTTGATAAAAACCGTGCATACAGAGCTCCTAATAGCCGTAAAAAATTATTAAGATTTTATTTGAATAATTATGCAATTTCAAGTTAAACATTTCATATTTATGTGATATTGGTGTTAAATTATGGAATAGTCTAAAAAATTAGACTTTATTGTTTAATTATTTTTTATAATATCGCTTTTTTTGTTTAAAAAATTGTAATAAAATGGCCAAATATTGTCTCTTTAGAAAACAATTAATTGAATTTTTATTCATAATTATTGATTATTTAATCAAAAGGTCGTTTAATCATGCAAACTTATGCCCTCCTTATTTTACAAGATGGTTCACAATTTATTGGTAAATCAATTGGTGCTGAAGGCCAAACTGTTGGTGAAGTTGTATTTAATACTTCTATGACAGGGTATCAAGAAATTCTTACTGATCCTTCATATTGTGAACAAATAGTGACATTAACGTATCCGCATATTGGTAATGTTGGTACCAATAGTGCTGATGCCGAATCAACGCAAGTTTATGCAAAAGGATTGATTATTCGAGATTTACCATTAATCGTAAGTAATTATCGCAGCGAAATGGATCTTTCAAGTTATTTAAAAAAACATAATGTGATTGCAATAGCAGATATTGATACACGTCGTTTAACACGTATTTTACGTGAAAAAGGGGCACAACATGGCGTGATTATTACCGCAAATGATAAACAGACCTTACTTGATAATGTAGAAAATGCTAAACAACAGGCAGTAGGTTATAAGGGTTTAAGTGGTTTAGATCTGGCTCAAGATGTGACGTGCAGTAAAAGTTATACATGGACCAGCAGTATATGGACAATTCAACAAGAGTATCCAATCCCAAAAACAGAAAGTGAACTACCTTACCATGTTGTTGCTTATGACTTTGGTGTTAAACAAAATATTTTAAGGATGTTAGTTGCGCGTGGATGTAAGTTAACTGTTGTTCCCGCTAAAACGCCAGCAGATGAAGTGCTGGCATTAAATCCGGATGGTATCTTTTTATCAAATGGCCCAGGAGATCCGGCGCCTTGTACTTATGCTATTGACGCGATTAAGCAGTTTCTGACTACCGATATTCCTGTTTTTGGTATCTGTTTGGGACACCAATTGTTAGCGCTAGCCTGTGGTGCTAAAACTATCAAAATGAAATTTGGTCACCATGGTGGTAACCATCCAGTTAAAGATTTGGAAAATAATAGGGTAATGATTACTGCGCAAAATCATGGCTTTGCTGTCGATGAAAATTCCTTACCTAATCATTTACGAGCTACACATAAATCGTTATTCGATGGTTCATTACAAGGTATTCATCACAATCAAAAACCAGCATTTAGTTTTCAGGGCCATCCAGAGGCAAGTCCGGGGCCTCATGATGCTGCGCCACTTTTTGATCACTTTATTGAATTAATTAAAATTTATAAGCAGGAGCAATAACATGGCTAAGCGAACAGATATTAAAAGTATTCTAATTATTGGCGCAGGGCCAATCGTTATCGGTCAAGCTTGTGAATTTGATTATTCCGGTGCTCAGGCATGTAAAGCATTACGTGAAGAGGGCTATCGAGTCATTTTAGTTAACTCAAATCCCGCAACCATTATGACCGATTCAGAAATGGCTGATGCTACCTATATTGAGCCTATCCACTGGACATGTGTGCGCAAAATTATCGAGAAAGAGCGACCTGATGCCATTTTACCGACAATGGGGGGGCAAACGGCATTAAATTGTGCATTAGAGCTTGAAAAACAGGGAGTATTAAAAGAGTTTAATGTTGAAATGATCGGTGCTACTGCCGATGCGATTGATAAAGCGGAAGATCGCAAACGCTTTGATCAGGCGATGAAAAAAATTGGTCTTGATACAGCTCGTTCTGGTATTGCTCACTCATTAACAGAAGCTTATGCGGTATTAGAACAAGTCGGCTTTCCTTGTATTATTCGTCCTTCTTTTACAATGGGGGGAACCGGTGGCGGTATAGCTTACAATCAAGAAGAATTTGAGGAAATATGTACTCGAGGACTTGATTTATCACCGACTAATGAATTACTTATTGATGAATCATTGATTGGATGGAAAGAGTATGAAATGGAGGTCGTGCGGGATAAAAATGACAATTGTATTATTGTTTGTTCGATTGAAAATTTCGATCCTATGGGGATCCACACTGGCGACTCAATCACGGTTGCACCGGCACAAACCTTAACAGATAAAGAGTATCAAATTATGCGTAATGCCTCAATTGCGGTATTACGTGAGATAGGCGTTGAAACTGGTGGTTCAAATGTTCAATTTTCGGTTGACCCAAAAACAGGTCGATTAATTGTGATAGAAATGAATCCTCGGGTATCGCGTTCTTCAGCATTAGCATCTAAAGCAACTGGTTTTCCTATTGCTAAGATCGCGGCTAAATTAGCGGTTGGTTATACACTTGATGAACTCTGCAATGATATTACTGGTGGAAAAACACCTGCTTCTTTCGAACCTACTATTGATTATGTCGTTACTAAGATCCCACGGTTTAATTTTGAAAAATTTGCTGGCTGTAATGATCGCTTAACTACTCAAATGAAATCAGTTGGTGAAGTGATGGCCATTGGCCGAACATTCCAAGAATCCATGCAAAAAGCACTTCGAGGTCTAGAAGTTGGCGCCAGTGGGTTGGACGAAAAAATCGATGAGTATAGTGATGAAAAGAATCTAACTAAAATTCGTTATGAATTGCAGGAAGCTGGTAGTGAGCGTATTTGGTATCTAGCTGATGCGTTTCGTGCTGGTTTCACGCTGGATGAAATCTTTTTATTAACCCATATTGATCGTTGGTTCTTAGTGCAAATTGAAGAGTTAGTCCAAATAGAAAATCGCTTAAAACAGCAAACGATTGAAGATCTTGATCAAGAGGCATTATGGCAGCTTAAGCGCAAAGGATTTTCCGATCTTCGTATCGCCAAACTCCTAGGTTGCCAAGAACAAATAGTGCGAGATCTACGTTGGCAATATGATATTCACCCAGTTTATAAACGAGTAGATACTTGTGCTGCTGAATTTTCAACCGATACAGCCTATCTTTACTCAACATATGAGCAAGAGTGTGAAGCACAACCACAATTTAATCGTAAAAAGATTATGATTTTGGGTGGTGGGCCGAATCGAATTGGTCAAGGCATTGAATTTGATTACTGCTGTGTACATGCTGCATTGGCTTTACGTGAAGATGGTTTTGAAACCATTATGGTAAATTGTAATCCAGAAACTGTTTCAACCGATTACGATACTTCGGATCGTCTGTATTTTGAGCCAGTTACTCTTGAGGATGTACTTGGAATAGCTTATGTTGAAAAACCTGATGGGGTAATCGTGCAGTATGGCGGTCAAACGCCGCTTAAACTTGCCCGAGCACTTGAACAAGCAGGCGTACCGATTATTGGTACGTCACCTGATGCTATTGATAAAGCTGAAGATCGCAAACGTTTCCAAGCTATCGTTGATAAGTTGCAGTTAAAACAACCCGTAAATGCTACTGTCACTGATCTCGATGAAGCAGTGATTAAAGCTGAGCAAATTGGTTATCCATTAGTGGTTCGTCCTTCTTACGTATTAGGCGGACGAGCAATGGAAATTGTTTACAATGAACAAGATTTACGCCGTTATTTTAAAACTGCGGTGAGTGAGTCAAATAATGCACCTGTACTACTTGATCACTTTTTAGATGATGCAATCGAGGTGGATATTGATGTCATTGCTGATGGTGAACAAATTATTATTGGTGGCATTATGGAACATATTGAACAAGCTGGTATTCACTCTGGCGATTCCGCTTGTTCGCTACCAACGTATACATTAAGTCCTGAAATTCTAGCTGAACTGCGTAAACAAGCTAAACAGTTAGCATTCGAGTTAAACGTAAAAGGTTTAATGAATGGACAGTTTGCCGTAAAAGATAATCAAGTCTATCTGATTGAAATTAATCCTCGGGCTGCACGAACGGTACCTTTTGTCTCGAAAGCCACAGGGTTACCATTGGCCAAAATTGCAGCTCGGGTGATGACAGGAAAATCTCTGGCACAACAGAATGTGACTAAAGAAGTGCTGCCTCCTTATTACTCAGTTAAAGAAGTGGTATTACCATTTAATAAGTTTAGTGGTGTCGATCCTATTTTAGGCCCTGAAATGCGCTCAACCGGTGAAGTCATGGGAATTGGTAAAACATTTGCCGAAGCTTTTGCTAAAGCACAACTTGGTAGTTTATCTAACATGAAAAAATCGGGTAAAGCATTACTTTCAGTTCGTGAACAAGATAAATCAAGACTATTAGAAGTGGCTAAACGTTTAATTGCGCATGGTTTTACGATTGATGCAACCTTGGGTACGGCCAAACTGTTACAACAAGCAGGTATCAGCTGTCAAATCGTTAAAAAAGAGAATGAAGGTCGGCCAAATATTCATGATCATATTAAAAATGGCGAGTACAGTTATATTCTTAACACAACTTCAGGTCGTGCGGCTATTGAAGCATCTAAAATCCTACGCCGTAGTGCTATCCAATATAAGGTTCATTATGATACGACTATGAATGCAGCTTATGCTACGACAGCAGCTCTGGATTACGATCCTGCTGATAGTGTGATACCGTTACAAGCACTTTATCAATAAGCAAAAAGACGAGCTATAGCTCGTCTTTTTTGATTGATCATAATTTATTTTTTAACTCTTGGCTTCAACCATCGCTAAGATATCCGCTTCGGTTAGTTTGTGAGTAGGATTAGCGAAAGCATAACAAATTGGTTTCTTATCGATAAACACTTCTGCAGTAAATTCTAAATCTTTAATATCATCAAAGATCCAAGCAGCAAAATAGTAATTTTGTGTATCTTTTAAACGATAATAAAGATGTGAACCACACTCTTTGCAAAATGTTCTTTCTGCCCATTGTGATGAATTAAAATGACTAATGTTCTCTTGCCCTTCTATCGTTATATCGCCACTATGTGCTAATGTCATTAATGGCCCAGCACTCCATTTACGGCAAGTTTGGCAATGACATGCACTTAAATGTGTATTAGCAAACGGAACCGCTAATTTTACTTTTCCGCATAAACAAGATCCATGATATTGAGTAGACATATTTTTTCCTTTTTCCAATTAATGATTTTGCTAATTGGTTAAATATTAGCATAATGAATAATCAACTAGAATAAGTTTGGTTGTAAAAAATATTGAGGAGTGTATACCGTCTAGTATATAAATTGTCTTTATTTGTTAAGGAATGTGTAAAAAAAGGACAGTTAGACTAGTAAGGTATTGCTTTATTATTTTATTAAGATAATATAGCCACCTCTTTGACGCGGGGTGGAGCAGCTTGGTAGCTCGTCGGGCTCATAACCCGAAGGTCGTTGGTTCAAATCCAGCCCCCGCAACCAATTTCTCCAAATCTTTCTCCACTTTTATTTATTGTTAATTATTATGCAGATTTTGGCACAGCAAGTAATGTTGATACTGCTTCGCTAATACGTCTAGCAATGTAACTATTATTCATTGTGTATAAATGGATGCCATCAACATTTTGTGAGACTAAATCAACAATCTGATCGATAGCATAAGCAATACCAGCATCACGAAATGCATCAGGGTGATGTTCATATTTTTCCATCATCTGTTTGAACTTTTTAGGTAAATTTACGCCACACATTGAAACCATGCGTTCAATCTGATTTTTATTGGTAACGGGCATAATACCTGCTTCAATTGGTACATTAATATCCATGTCATGTGCTTTATCTAAAAAAGCATAAAAATAATCATTATCAAAAAATAGTTGTGAAATTAGCTGATCGGTACCGGCATTTACTTTTTCTTTTAGATGAATTAAATCTTGTTTAAGCGTCGTTGCTTCAAGATGCCCTTCTGGATAGCATGCGCCAATAACATTAAAATCACCATTTTCTTTAATAAAGGTAACTAATTCGCTAGCAAAACGAAAATCATCTTTTGGTGGTACATTGGGACTGATATCACCACGTAATGCTAATACATTATCAATTCCGGCACATTTGAGGTCGTGAAGAATTTTTAGCATTTCGGCTTTGTCGAAGTTGATCCCTGGTAAATGGGCGACACTTTCAATACCATAAGTATGTTTAACCGCATGTGCAATATCAATTGTCGTTTGGCCATTTAAGCTACCACCGGCACCATAAGTGACACTAATAAAGTCAGGTTTAAAATAACCTAATTCGCGTAATGTGCTATAAATTGTCTCTAATGGTGACGTTTTTTTAGGTGGAAAAACCTCAAAGGAAAATACTGTTTTTTGGTTAAATAATAAATTTGTTTTCATTGGTACCATCCATTCTTGCTATCTTTTTTTACTCTACTGACATTACCGCCGCCTATAAAGGCGGCGGTAATTAAGACAGACAAAGCTAATTAACTTTATAAAAAACAGTGTTAATTAAGTGTCTTTCTCACTTCTAAGGTTGCTTGAACTAGGTGTTCTAAGCTTTCAACTACTTCTTTTTCACCGCGAGTTTTTAAACCACAGTCTGGATTAATCCACAATTTTTGGTTATCAATTTTGGCTAATAATTTTTCAATAGTTGCTTTGATTTCAGCTACTGGTGGTACGCGTGGTGAGTGGATGTCATACACACCAGGTCCCACTTCTGTTTTAAAGTTATTAGCTTTAAGCACATCAATTAATTGTAGATTTGAGCGTGATGCTTCAAATGAAATAACATCAGCATCCATCGCATCGATATCTTTAATGATGTCAGCAAATTCGCTATAACACATATGAGTATGAATTTGTGTATCAGCTTGTACTTTGCTGTGAACCAATCTAAACGCTGGAATTGCCCAATCTAGATATTCACTATTCCAATCAGCTTTACGTAATGGTAATTTTTCTTTTAATGCTGCTTCATCAATTTGAATGACTTTGATACCAGCCGCTTCAAGATCTAATACTTCATCACTGATCGCTAAACCAATTTGGAATACCGATTCTTTTTGTGAGATATCTTCACGAGGGAATGACCAGTTTAAGATAGTCACAGGGCCGGTTAACATGCCTTTAACTGGTTTATCAGTTAAACTTTGTGCATATTTTGAATATTCAACAGTAATTGGTTTTGAACGTGAAATATCACCCCAAACAATTGGTGGCTTAACGCAACGTGTACCATAAGATTGTACCCACGCTTTTTCAGTAAATACGAATCCGTTTAAGCTTTCACCGAAGTATTCCACCATGTCATTACGTTCAAATTCACCGTGAACTAATACATCAATACCGATCTCTTCTTGCAGTTTGATACATTCAGCAATTTTTTGTTTATTAAATTCGGTATATTCATTTAAACAAATTTCACCCTTTTTAAATTTAGCCCGATTTAAACGAACATCTGGGGTTTGTGGAAATGAACCAATAGTTGTAGTCGGTAATAATGGCAGATTAAAGGCTTTTTTCTGCTCAGCTTCACGCACTGAAAACTCAGGTAAACGAGTAAAATCAGACTCTTTTAATGCTGCTACTTTTTGACGAACTACTTGGTTAGCTCCTTCACGCTCACGGGTAAAGAGTGTTTGGTTCGCTTTATAAGCGGCATTATTATCTGGATTTGCTTCATTAAGTAATTGGCCTAATTCAGCAAGCTCTTGTAGTTTTTCCTGAGCGAAAGCAAAATAAGCACGTTGTTGAATAGTTAATTTAGTCTCATTTTGTAATGTATAAGGTACATGCAATAATGAGCATGAAGTATTCACCACAACGTTTGCAGCTTTTTGTTTAATTTTAGCTAATAAAGTTAAAGTTTTTTTGTAATCATTTTTCCAAATATTTTTACCATTAACGACACCTGCAAATAATACTTTTTCAGCAGGGAAGCCATTATTTTCAAGTAAGGCTAAAGTTTGTTTACCTTCAACAAAATCAAGACCAACACCATCAAAAGGTAATGCAACAAGTTCTTTATAACAGTCACGTACATCACCAAAATAAGTTTGTAATACGACTTTAGTTTTACCTTTAACAGATAAAATAGCTTGATAAATTTCGTTAAATAACTCGATATCTTGTTGAGTAAGATCTGTCACTAAAATTGGTTCGTCAATTTGAATCCAATCAGCGCCAAGATCAGTGAATTTTTGAATGATTTCTTGATAAACTTTAATAATATCAGCTTTAAAATCAACTAATTGCTTACTACCTAAGTATTGAGCTAATTTGAAAAAGGTTAAAGCACCAATGACAACAGGTTTAGTTTGAATGCCGAGTTCTTTTGCTTCTTGGTATTCATCAAATGGTTTGCTACTGGCAATTTTTATTTCTAGTGAATCTTCGATTTCAGGCACAAGATAGTGATAATTGGTATTGAACCATTTTTTCATAGCTAATGCGCGAACATCACCTTTATCGCCTTGATAACCACGAGCCATAGCAAAATAACGATCGAGTTCAGGTAAACCTAAATCTTGATAACGTTTTGGTACAACATTTAGTAAACATGCTGTGTCGAGAACTGCATCATAAAATGAGAAGTCATTTGATGATATAAATGCTATTTTTTGAGCAGCTTGTTGATTTAAATGTTCTGCACGTAGCGCTTTTGCTTCACTTAATAGTTCAGCTTGAGTTTTGTTTCCTTTAAAATAAGCTTCGGTAGCAAATTTTAATTCACGAAGCTTACCAACACGTGGATATCCAATAACAGCAGTATTCATTTTATTTTCCTTTCATTTCATCGCAGTTCTTTAGTAGATAAAAAGATAACAAAAAAAATTGTTATTGAATAATTATAGTTTTTTATGGATTGATATAGTTTTTAACTATAACAAAATAATCTAGCATTTTTATCTAAATTAAAATTAGATATATTTATTTAATAACGGCATATAAGATAATAATAAATTTTAGAACATGATCAATAATAGTTACTATGTGTATTATTCTTTATTTAATTTACTTTCTTGAACTTACATTGATCTGTCCATCATAGGTAATGACCATCTTGGTGTTGTGACTGCTCAGTCGATTTTGAACTTTTTTATTATCGTTTTTTTCTTTTTTAACTGTAATGTCAATATTCTGTATTACCTATTTAAGTCACGTAAACATTGGTTTGATTATCTTGCGGTTGGCTTATTGTATGCGGTTATTATTTTTATTCCGGTAAACAATTTCATGGTGGAAAAGACAAAGGAAGCTCGTCAATCACACTGGCTTGAGCGACAACTTAGTGATATAAAGGCGGAAAGAGTAGAGAAGATTAATCTAAATATTTTACAAATATGATTAATAATTAATTTATATAGTTAAGATTCAAAACCCTCCTATCTTGATTGGGATAGAAGGGGAGCAAACAATATTTATTTTTGCCATTCGCCTCGGATTGGTCTGGAAAAGTGCGCTAGAACTGCAATCATACAGATCTCGATAGAAACACCCCAATAAATATGGCCTAGAATTTCACTCCATAATTCATAGCCATTTAAATTCCACAACCAACCAATTGTTCCTTCTGGTGCGTAAGCAGGATGGCGGAAACCTAATAAAGGAATTAAAAATCCGTGCATGACAACGGTAATAATTAGACCATAAAACGCCCCATACCAAAGGCGGATTTTATTCCAAAAATAAGCAATAAATACATAAACAAAAGCAAAAGCGAAACTGAATAACCAGTGATAAAGAGTGACTGCACCCAAAACATTGGTTCCTTGATAAATATAATCAAGCGAGTGAGAATTGATGCCTAACCAACCAAGCCAAGCATCAATATGTGCCGCTGGTGGCGAAATTTCACCAGGAACTCGAGGAGGCATATTAACTTCAGATCCCCACTTTACTAATGAACTTATAAAACCACCAATAATTGTTGTCCAGATGATAATTTGACGATTTGTTTTATTTCCAAACATGTGACTTATTCCTTACTATATTAAATAGATTTTCAAACGAGAATAGACAATAATTTAGATCAGTTTACTGCCACTTAACACTGCTGATTGTTTTATAAAATAATCGGTTACCTAAAACGATATTATTTAGTTTTTTGATAATGATTTGGGATGGACTTCTGTATCTTTAATCAGTCATAATAGGCATAGCCATACCTATATAAACTAATCTTGAATAAATAATATACACGCTTAAATATAAATAATACACATTATCATCATAATTTTTAAAAATAACCATAAATGAGTTGTTATTAATTGATAATGATTCTCATTATCATGTATAATGCCGATATATCCATTTAGAGGTTTTAATTATGTTAAAAATATCTACAGTAAGTCTTGAAGAGATTAATAATACGGTTCATATTCCCAACCCTAATGCTGGTTTTTTTCGCAAACTGTGGGCTTTTTCTGGACCAGGGGCTTTAGTTGCTGTTGGTTATATGGATCCTGGGAATTGGATAACCTCAATTCAAGGTGGGGCTCTTTATAGTTATTTACTATTATCAGTAATATTAATTTCTAGCCTGATAGCCATGTTGTTACAAGCGATGTGTGTAAAAATAGGCATCGTTACAGGCATGGATCTTGCTCAAGCAACTAAATCGATGGTTGGTAGAAAAGTGGCTTTTTGTTTATGGATATCCACTGAATTAGCTATTATTGCCACAGAAATTGCAGAAGTAATTGGTAGTGCTGTTGCCTTAAACCTATTATTTGATATTCCATTATTAATTGGGGTTTTATTAACGGTATTTGATGTGGTTATTTTGTTAATTCTAATGCGTTTTGGTTTTAGAAAAATAGAAGCTATCGTTTTTTGTTTAATTGCGACAATATTTATTATCTTCACTTATGAAGTGTTAAGGGCATCTCCAGAATTCAGTGACATTATAAATGGTTTTATTCCTCGAACAGATATTTTTACTGCCTCAATCAAAGGCCATGATTCAGCATTGGTTATTGCGCTGGGCATTGTTGGTGCAACTGTTATGCCACATAATTTATATCTACACTCTTCTATCGTTCAAACCAGAAAATATGACAGAAAGAATCGAACTAGTCTAAAAGATGCAATTAAATATGCCACCATTGATTCCAATATACAGTTATCCTTTTCGTTCATCATCAATTGTCTATTATTGATTCTTGGTGCTGCCCTTTTTTATGGCAATAATCCCGATGATCTTGGTCGATTTACACAGCTATATGATGCTTTGAAAGACCCACATATGGTGGGGCCAGTAGCGAGTTCAGTTATGGCTACTTTATTTGCTGTGGCATTACTGGCATCCGGTCAAAATGCAACAATTACGGGTACATTGACAGGGCAAATCGTTATGGAGGGATTTATCAATTTATCGATTCCTCTTTGGGCAAGACGAATAATTAGTCGTGGATTGGCGGTGGCTCCGGTTATTTTATGTATTTATATTTGGGGAGATAAAGAAAATATTGTCGAAAATTTATTAATTTATACTCAAGTATTTTTGAGCATCGCTTTACCGATATCCATGGTGCCTTTAATTTGGGTCACTTCAAATAAAAAAATTATGCAGGAGTTTGTTAACAGTAAGTTAACCATTATTTTAGGCTGGATAGCAACTATTTCGTTAGTGATATTAAATTTACAACTAATTTATGAAGTGATTAGTTCATTATATTAACTAATTATATATCAACTAATGATTGCTCAAAACCATTGATTCAGTTGTTATCAATGGTTTATATTTTTTCTTATCAATTGATGACACACCTTTATTGATTTGCTCAGTTATTAAGCAAAAGGATCCGTTTTAAAAGCTAGGTAAAATCTAGATAGCAACGTAATTCTAGTTAAAATAATAAAATTAAATCGTAATTTTATTTAAAAAGCTGTATTTATTTACAGTGTTTTTGTTGGTATACTCGTACTAATTTTAATCAGCTGCATGTGTTTATTTAATTATTATGATAACTCAACTTACTATTAATAATTTTGCTATTGTCGATCAGTTGTTAGTTGATTTTACAACAGGGATGACCGCAATTACAGGGGAAACTGGGGCCGGTAAATCGATTGCGATTGATGCTTTAGGACTATGTTTAGGTAATCGTTCAGATGCCTCTGCCATTCGTAATGGTGCAGAACGAGTAGATATTTCAGCTAGTTTTGTCCTTGATGACACGCCAGCGGCATATGCATGGTTAACTGAAAATCAACTTGATGAAGGTAATGACTGTATTTTACGACGAGTTATCAATCAAGATGGGCGTTCTAAAGCATTTATTAATGGGCGAGCTGTACCAATTTCACAATTAAAAGATTTAGGACAAATGCTAATTCAAATTCATGGCCAACATGAACATCAGCGTTTGTTAAAAAGTGATTATCAACAAATATTACTTAATCACTATATGCATGAACCGAACTTATTATCGCAAATGCAACAGGCCTATAAGCAATGGAAAACGGCTAGCCAAGCTTATCAACAATATCAATCCTCAAAACAAGAGCGCGATGCACATGTTCAGTTATTGCAATATCAGTTAAAAGAGTTAAATGAATTTTCGCCGATTGAAGGGGAATATCAACAAATTGATGAAGAATATAAAAAGTTAGCCAATAGTGAACAGCTAATTAGTCTTAGCCAAGAATCGATAATGTTACTCGACGAAGCCGATGAGTACAATGTGAGTAATATGCTTAATAGTGTTAAACATATTATTAATGATTTAGCCGGATTAGATCCATCTTTAAATAATGTTTCAGCAATGCTAGAAGAAGCTACTATTCAAATTAAAGAAGCTTGCTATGAATTACGTCATTATAGTGAAAGTTTAGAGTTGGATCCGGCAAGAGTGATGCAACTTGAACAACGCTTATCGAAACAGATTGCTTTGGCACGTAAGCACCATGTGTCACCGGAATCGTTACCTGAATTACATCAGAGTTTACTTAATGAATTTAAACAGATTAATCAGCAAGATGAACAAGGTGAACAGTTAAAAGAGCAGATCAAAAAATATCAACAAATTGCTGTAGAATTAGCAACTAAATTACACCAAAAACGCTTAACAGCTAGCAAAACACTAGCTAAAAAAGTATCGGCTACTATGCATGAACTATCTATGCCAAATGGTAATTTCAGTATTGATATAACATTCGATGAAAACCGCTTGAATGAAGATGGTGCAGATCAGGTGTCCTTTTTAGTTAGTACCAATGCAGGACAAATTGCACAACCTTTAGCAAAAGTCGCATCTGGCGGTGAATTATCTCGTATTGCTTTGGCTATACAAGTTTTAACAGCGCAAAAAATGGATACACCGGCACTGATTTTTGATGAAATTGATGTTGGTATTAGCGGACCTACTGCCGCTAAGGTGGGACAGTTATTAAGACAACTAGGTGAATCAACTCAAGTTATTACTGTGACACATTTGCCACAAGTAGCGGGTCAAGCTAATCAACATTACTTTGTAAGTAAACAAACCAATGGCAAACAGACAGCGACTGATATGCAAAGATTAGATAAAAATGGTCGCTTAAATGAGTTAGCTAGGTTATTGGGCGGCGATAAAATTACAGATGCGACATTAGCCAATGCGAAAGAGTTACTTATTATCTAATTTAATTATGGTAATATAACGACTTTAATTTTGGACTGAGGATAGCTAGAATTATGAGCTTATCTGGTAAAAATATTTTATTAGGCATAACGGGTGGCATTGCTGCTTATAAATGTCCAGATCTTGTCCGCCATTTAAAAAAGGCTGGTGCACAAGTACGAGTTGTGTTGACTGAGTCCGCTAGCCATTTTGTCGCACCAATGACTTTACAAGCGGTGTCTGGTAATGCAGTTTCAAAAGAGTTATTCGATCCTACTGCTGAACTCTCAATGAGCCATATTGAATTAGCTAAATGGGCTGATTTAGTATTAATTGCTCCGGCTACAGCGAATATCATTGCTAAAATGGCAAATGGTATTGCCGATGACCTGCTATCGACGATTTGCCTTGCAACGCCAGCCAAAATTGTCATCGCACCAGCGATGAATCAACAGATGTATAAAGCTGCCGCAACGCAGCAAAATTTAGCGACATTAGAATCACGCAATACATTAGTTTTAGGTCCAGATGAGGGTTTTCAAGCGTGTGGTGACATTGGTCCTGGCCGCATGGTTGAACCGAAAACTATCGTTGAAAATATTAATAACTATTTTTTAGCTAATTTTGAACTCGCGGGAACCACCATTACCGTCACAGCTGGTCCTACCATTGAAGAGCTTGATCCAGTCCGTTATATCAGTAATTATAGTTCTGGTAAAATGGGTTTTGCCATTGCAAAAGCGGCGGCCGAAATGGGGGCAACAGTAAACTTAATTAGTGGTCCAGTTAATTTAACAACACCTAACAATGTTAATCGCATTAATGTAAAAAGTGCTAAACAGATGTATGATGAAGCATTGGTTTTGGCAGAAAAATCTGCAATTTTTATCTCTTGTGCGGCTGTTGCCGATTATCGAGCAGAGACTATTGCTAAAAATAAAATTAAAAAAACTGATGATAGCAATGAACTTGTGATTAAATTAGTTAAAAATCCGGATATTGTTGCCAGTATAGCTGGATTAAAAGAACACCGTCCATTTGTCGTTGGTTTTGCCGCTGAAACGAATGATGTAAAGACCTATGCCCTTAAAAAATTAACTACAAAAAATTTAGATCTGATTTGTGCTAATGATGTATCGGACCATAATATAGGTTTTAACTCTGATCAAAATGCATTAACACTTTATTGGCAAAATGGCGAACAAACGTTACCATTAAGCAGTAAACAACAATTAGCAAAACAGTTACTTCAAGCAGTTATAACACGATATAAAGCGAGTCATGATGAAAAGAAAAATTGATATTAAAGTATTAGATAGACGTTTAGGTAATGAGTTTCCACTGCCAACTTATGCAACCGAAGGTTCAGCAGGTATCGATTTAAGAGCAATGTTTGATAAAACTACCGAAATCAAACCAGGCGAAACGATTTTAACTCCAACTGGTTTATCTATGCATATTGCTGATCCTAGCTTAGCTGCATTAGTGTTACCTCGTTCAGGACTTGGTTCAAAAAATGGTATTGTTCTTGGTAATTTAGTTGGTTTAATTGATTCTGATTATCAAGGCCAACTATTTGTACCCGTTTGGAACCGTAGCCAAACTCCATTTGTTATTGAAGCTGGTGATCGTATTGCGCAATTAATTATTGTGCCTGTGGTACAAGCAGAATTTAATATTGTTGATGAATTTGTTGAATCAACACGCGGTGAAGGTGGATTTGGGCATTCAGGTAAGAAATAATCGTGAGTAGCAAAAATAAAAATCGTAAAGAAGATATCCTGCAAGCATTGGCAGCTATGCTTGAATCTAATGAAGGTACGCAACGAATAACAACAGCTAAGTTAGCCGCAACGGTTGGTGTTTCTGAAGCAGCATTGTATCGACATTTTCCTAGTAAGACGAAAATGTTTGAGAGCTTAATTGTTTATATTGAAGATATTTTGCTTTCTCGTATTAATGTGATTATGCAAGATGAACCAAATACCTTTGCTCGACTGCAACTTATTTTAGCCTTAATACTTGGCTTTTCTGAAAAAAATCCCGGCCTGACTCGTATCATGACTGGGCATGCCTTAATGTTTGAACAAGAACAATTACAAGATCGAATTAGTCAATTATTTGAACGAATCGAAACTCAGATAAAGCAAGTCATACGAGAAAGAAAAATTCGCGAAGGTATTGCTTTTATTACTGATGAACGTATTTTAGCTAGTCAATTGCTTGCATTTTGCGAAGGAATGATGGCACGTTATTCTCGTTCAGGTTTTAAGTATCTACCTACAACAAACTTTGAAACCCGTTGGGCTTTATTAGCAAAACAGTTAGTTTAACTCGACTTACTAACAATTATTGTTCTAACTATTTCTGTTATTATTACAGAGGATAATTTCATGAATTTTGAAAATATAACCAATCAGATTCTATTTTTTATAGAAAAATATGATGGGGTAGTATTAAGTTATGTAGCGCATTTTTGTTTTGCCATTCTTATTTTTATTATTGGCCGAACAATTGCTAAATTTGTTGCTCGTCAGCTAAGAAGAATATTAACTAATCGTCACGTTGATCCAACTGTAGTTAAATTTGTCAGTTCTTTATCCTATTACGCCATTATTGTAATGACTTTAGTTGCTGTACTGGGACAATTAGGTGTCCAAACAGCATCAATTGTTGCCGTGATAGGTGCTGCCGGATTAGCTGTTGGTTTAGCTTTACAAGGATCTTTATCAAATTTTGCTGCTGGCGTGATTTTAATTATTTTTCGTCCTTTCAAAGTCGGTGAGACAGTGGTTATTAATAACCAAAGAGGGGTGATTGATTCTATTCAAATTTTTTCAACGACTATTGTTACACCAACTAATGAAGTTGTTGTCATTCCAAATGGGCAAGTGGTTAGTGCTAATATTATTAACTATACCCGTTTGCCAGAAAGACGTTTAGATTTAGTCGTTAATGTTGGTTATGATTCAGATATTCAAAAGGTTTATCAAGTTTTAAATCAAGCAGTGAATAAAACGAATAATATCTTAACAAGTAAAGATTCAATTATCCGTTTGGATTTATTGGATGCTTCATCGATGAATTTTAATGTTTTAGTTTGGACTCTCAATGCCAATTATGGGTCAGTAAAGGCTGAACTGCTTGAAAATATTAAAAATGGCTTAACTGAAAATGGTATCAACATTCCATATCCAACGATGGATGTAAATGTAAACTCTCAATCATAATTTTCAACTATGGTATTCCGTTGTTGGTTAGCAACGGAATACAACACTTCTTTTTGTAGTTAGATATCTTGATCCATATTTAATGCTGGTTTATCACAGTCAGGACAACCAACGATTTTAGCTGGCACACCTGCCACAGTAGTATGTTTCGGTACAGGCTCTAGAACGACTGAACCGGCACCAATTTTAGCGCCTTTGCCAATTTCAATATTCCCTAATATTGTCGAATGAGCACCAATCATGACGCCTTCACGAATTTTCGGATGACGATCGCCATTTTCTTTACCGGTGCCTCCTAAAGTAACTGATTGTAGGATAGAGACATCATTTTCAATCACTACCGTTTCACCAATGACAATACCTGTAGCATGGTCAAACATAACACCACAACCAATTTTGGCTGCCGGATGGATATCAACACCAAAAACAATGGCAATTTGACTCTGTAAGAAGGTTGCTAATGATTTACGATCTTGTTTCCAAAGCCAGTGTGCAATTCGATAAGCTTGTAATGAGAGAAAACCTTTATAATAGAGCAATGGCGTTGAATAGTAATTCGTGGCTGGATCACGAACGTACACAGCAAGAATATCGGTAATGGCGGCATGTATAATATTATCATCAGCCTGATAAGCTTGTCTGGCTATCTCGCGGATTTCAATTGCAGGTACAACTTGGGTGGCAAGTTTATTGGCTAAAATGTAACTTAAGGCACTACCTAGATTTTCATGATTAAGTAATGTTGCATGGAAATAACTCGCTAACATTGGTTCACTTTCAACCAGCTTTGATGCTTCTTGTCGAATTGTTTGCCACAACATAGCTGGTTTAACAATTTTTTTGCTTGTATTCACGCCAAATACCTATATAGATTTAAACATTAGTTATGATATTTGGTATTGTTTCGCAAACAATGGATAGACGCAAGCTTTAATAGACAAACCGCTGATAATTTTTGAAATGGGAACCGACTGTTCCCATTTTTATTCAATTATCAAATTGTTATTGATTATTTGCTTGTTTATTGTCACTTAAAGTAAATATTGCGATGCATGAAATAATTAGTACGATACTAGCAAGTATATAAAAAGTGGTTGAATAGCCATGATTATCAAATAATTTACCCACAGGTTTTGACAACACAATAACCCCTAAATTTGACGAAATATTAAAACCAACCAAATAAAGTGTTGCTGAAAGTCTGGCATCAAAATTAGCTACAATATATTTGAACATAGCTAAAATAAACAGTGGAATTTCAATTGCATGAAATAGTTTGACTAAAGAGATTAGGTAGACATTATCTAAGCTTGCTGATAAACCAATTCGACAAATCATAACTAATGCCGCCACTAATAGTGATTTTTTAGCTCCTAATTTATTAATAAAATAAGGAGCAATAATCATACAACTTGCTTCAAGAAAAACTTGGAATGAATTTAAATAACCATAAATTTTATAACCGGTTTCCTCTTTTTCGAAAAAGCTGGTGTAAAAATTCGGGAATAGCTGCTGATCATAAATGGTATAAAAACTGAAAGTACCGATAATAAAGACAACAAATAGCCAAAATTTACGAAGAGCAAAAAGTGAAAATATTTCACTGATTGTTGGAATGTTAGGCTTCGGTACTATTATTTGCTGTGTGTTATTGCTTACCGATAATTTTTGTGTAGGTTTAAAAAATAAATTAATGATGAAATAGATAGCAGCGACGCCAGAAGCGAGCCAAAAGTTAATATGTGGATCAATGCCAAATGAAATACCGGCAACAAAAGTGGCAGCAGCATAGCCAAATGAGCCCCAAAATCTTGCTGGGCCAAATTCAAAGTTACATAAACGACTTATCCGCTCGATAAATGAATCAATTAAAGCACTGCCCGATATAAAGCCCGCACTTAATACCGGTGCGCCGATACAAACACCTAATATAAAATCCTGCCTTAATAGGGGTTCATAAACATAAATCAAAAAAGGGCCAATTAGTATCATCATGATACTTTGAAAAGTAACAACCGCCTTTCCTATCTGTAATTTATCTTGAATGATACCGTAAAAGATCATAAAAAACATGGCTGCAGCCGAATTAGCTGCATACACAACCCCTAGTTGTTCACCGGATAATCCAATTTTGCTTTTAAGCCAAATCGCATAAAAAGACCACCAAAGCGACCATGCAGCATAAAAGGTAATAAGATAGCCTGATGAGAACCAATAATTTTTATTTTTTATCATATCTATATTCATTTTTCATTCTCTTCTATTGGGTGGTTTAACGTTAACATGTTAATGTTAACATTATGTCCATAATTGAAATAAAATAGATACAATCAGATTTCATAAATGTTACTTTCCTCACACTTTTTATCATTTTTATTTGTGGTATCATCACACTAACTAAATATTAATTGTTTTTATGCTGAGTAAAAGGATCCAACTATGGCTTCACTAAAGGATGTGGCTAAACTGGCATCTGTTTCATTAATGACAGTGTCTCGAGCGATCAATAATCCTGAAAAATTAAATAAACAAACTTATAAAAAAGTGAAGAAAGCTATTGAAGAATTAAATTATGTGCCTGACTTATCGGCACGTAAAATTCGAGGTGATAATTCAGGACCACATGCTATTGGCGTGTTGGCCTTAGAAACGGCAACGACACCATTTTCAGTTGAATTACTTCAAGCAATAGAAAAAACGGCACAGCAACATGGTTGGAATACATTTATCGTCAATTTATTTGATGATAAAGATGCAGATCATGCGATTAATACGCTTTTATCTTATCGGCCTAATGGTATTATTTATACCACAATGGGATTAAGAAAAGTTCAACTACCTGAAAAACTATTAGGTAAGAATCTAGTTTTAGCCAATTGTATTAGTGATTCAGAACAACTTGCTTGTTACATTCCTGATGATTATTCTGGTCAGTATCAAGCCATGCAAAACGTGATCAACAAAGGCTATAAAAAACCACTCTGCATCTATTTATCAGAAAATACTTTAGCCGGTAAAATTAGACGTAAAGCGGTTGAACAAGCATGGCTAGATGCAGGTAATGATTTAGCGGATATCAAAAGCTATCATACGTCTATATCCCCTGATAATCTTGCGTTAGAGTATATGATGACGGTAGAGATCTTAGCAAAACATTGTATTAAAAAACCTGATTTTGACGTATTGATCTGCGGTAATGACCGCATCGCTTTTGTTGCATATCAATTTTTACTTAGCAAAGGGTTTCATATACCGAAGGATATCGCCGTTCTTGGGTATGATAATATGGTTGGCACTGGTGAGCTTTTTTATCCTGCACTGACTACCGTGCAATTACCTCATTACGAAATAGGACAAGCTGCTGCCTTACATATCATTAATGGCCTAAGCGAAAAAAATGTCACGCATATCCCATCGCCTTATTTAGCACGAGAATCTGTCTAGAGAAAAAAAACCACCATATTATGGTGGTTTTTATTAGCGATTACTGATAAATAGATTTTAGTTGCCAGCTTTCTAATTTGCTAATTCTTGCTTGTCCATTTTCAGCAAATAAATTAATTAAGCGTGTAGCAGGTAATTTTGGATAAATACGACTTGAAAGACTATATAAATCTTTGTTGACGAAAACCTCGACTGATGATGCATCCACAAAAATATGCAATGTTACTTTTTTGTTTCTTGGTAATGGCACGCTGCGATAACCTTTTAAATCGAGTCCAGAAAGGCTTCGATCAAGAACCAGTCGATTAGATTGCAAGTCAATATACAATAATGTAGCTTGTTTACCATCTGGGGTGGCAGCGAGTTGTAAGCCAAAACGTTCGGCATTACTATTGGCTAAATCAATTTCAACATTAAGTTCACAACTAATTGACTCTATATTGGTATTTTTTAATTCATTATTTAATGTGATATTGGTTAATGATTGCGGTTTTTCTCGTAAAGCTTCAAGTTCTTTCACTGGTCGGTTACGAACTTTGTTTTGGCGATCGAGGATTAATTCACGTGGTAAAGTAAATGCCCCCATCCATTTATCGTGTTTACTTGGCATTTTTGACTCCCACATATCCATCCATGCAAATACAATTCGGCGACCATCAGCGGCAAGAAATGATTGTGGTGCATAAAAATCATGACCAAAATCCATCTCTTGGAATGATTTAATGACGGTAAATGGTTTACCAGGTTGCCAATCGCCAACAATATAACCCGATTGGAATCGATTACGATATTGATAACCTTTAGCGTGCATGCCTTGCGGTGAAAACATCAAGATCCATTTATCACCCAATGGGAAAAAGTCAGGACATTCAAGCATATAAACATTAGGATCAATATCACTGATAAGTACTTGATCAAATATCCAATCTTTTAAGTCAGTAGAACGATAAAGCAATACTTGCCCAATGTCATTGGCTTCTCGTTGCCCAACCACCATCCACCATTTTCCTTGTTGTTGCCAAACTTTAGGATCACGAAAATGCATAATCCCTTCTTTTGGTGTCAGCACAGTACCATGTTTTTCAAAATGAATACCATCTTTACTGGTAGCAAGACATTGGGTTTCACGAATATGTTCATCATTACCTTGACCATTTAGCCAGATATGACCAGTGTAAATTAAACACAGTTCACCATTATTATCTACGGCTGAACCAGAGAAACAACCGCTTTGGTCATAATCATGATCGGGTGCAATAGCAATAGGTAATCTTCGCCATGTAATCAGATCATCACTTACCGCATGACCCCAATGCATAGGCCCCCAATTTTCATCATAAGGATGATGTTGATAAAAGGCATGATATTGCCCTTTATAATAAACTAATCCATTGGGATCGTTCATCCAGCCAGCTGGTGGTGCTAAATGAAAATGAGGGTAATACTGTTTATTTATTTGTTGTTCTAGTTTTTCTACAGCTTGGTTTGCTTTATCAATTGCAGTATTCATAACATTACCTTCGTTCAAATTGAGTTAAGTTAATATAATTACATACTACCTCAAAATAGTTGTTAACGTTAACTTTTAATAAAATAAACGTTAATTTATGTGATACTAGTCACATATTTTTAACGTTAACAATGATTTTTTTTATCAATGATTTAGTTTATTATTAATATTGATTATCAGCATATCAATTAATTAGTCATTAATTAACTAATTTAATCGAAAAGTATAGTGCAATAACATTAATCGTGTTACATACATTCAATCCTTTTTAACAATAATATGAGTGACAAAATGAAAAATACAAAAGTATGGTCTCTTGGTGATGCCGTTATTGACTTATTGCCATTTGGTGAAATGAACTATCGAGCCTGTGCTGGCGGTGCTCCAGCGAATGTTGCCATTGCGATAGCTAAGTTAGGGCTACCATCGGCTTTTATTGGTCGAGTCGGTAATGATCCATTTGGCCACTTTATGGAAAAAACTTTTTGTGAACATTATGTTGATTGTCAAAGTCTTGAAAAGGACGATGAGCATAGAACGAGTACTGTGGTAGTTGATTTAGGAGATAATGGTGAACGCAGTTTCACTTTTCTTGTTTCGCCTTCAGCTGATCAATTTTTATCTGAACAAGCATTGCCGGATTTTAATCAGGACATTTTACATTTTTGTTCTTTGGCGCTAGTTGGCACAACCTGTCGACAAACATTAAAAACAGCCATTGAAAAACTGACTGCCAAAAATGGCTTAATTAGCTTTGATATTAATTTGCGCGAACAAATGTGGCAGGATAAAAATGAAATGCGCACTATTATTACCCAATTTTGTCACGATGCAGATATTCTTAAACTTTCCGATGAAGAGCTATTTTGGTTAACGGAAAGTCAAGATTGGCATGTAGCACTTAATAAACTGCAACAACATTATAATGCACCGCTTAAATTAATTACTAAAGGTAAAGACGGTTGTATTGTGTTATGGCAAGGTAAAACGTTTAGTTTTGACTCTTTCCATGTTAATAGTATTGATACAACAGGTGCAGGCGATGCGTTTGTTGCTGGATTACTTAGCAGTATTGCTTCATCGGGAATGCCGGAAGATAAATTAATGTTAGAAAGTATGATGACGATAGCCAGCGCTTGTGGGGCATTGGCGACTACTAAAAAAGGCGCATTAACAGCATTACCGGATAGTGCATTTTTACAATCCTTTATTAGTGATAACCCAGCGCTAATGGCTAAACAAATGGTGTAAATAATGACAGAAAAACAAAAAATGCTAACAGGACTACTTTATGATCCTAGTATCGATGAACTTGAAAATGAACGGCTTTACGCCCAAGATATCTGTTTTCAGTTAAATCAATTATCGCCAAGTGCTATTGATAAACGGCAACAATTATTCAAGACATTATTAGGAAAAACGAAACGGAAATTTACCATAATGCCCGGTTTTCAGTGTGATTACGGCTATAATATTGAAATCGGCGAGGATTTTTTTGCTAATTTTAACTGTATTATATTAGACGCAGCTAAAGTAACATTTGGTGATAATGTCCTTGTTGCGCCTAATTGTGGTTTTTATACTTCAGGTCATCCACTTGATAGCCAAACAAGGAGTAGTGGATTGGAGTTTGCTAAACCGATTACGGTTGGTAATAATGTTTGGATTGGCGGTAATGTTATTGTATTACCAGGTGTAACAATTGGTGATAATAGTGTTATTGCTGCCGGAAGCATTGTTGATCGTGATATACCTAGCAATGTTATTGCTATGGGCACCCCTTGTCGTGTACATAAAACATTAAAAGAGCATTAATTGCACTACATGATAGCGCATTTTTGCAATCATTTATAAGCGATAATCCTGCTTTATACGCTAAACAAATGGCTAATAAAATGAGAAAATATTAGCTAGTTTGTTGCTCGAGCCTTGTATCAATTTACTCGCGAATGAATAACTTTATGTGCAAGATATCTGTTTTCAGTTCAATAAACTTTTGTATAGCAAAATAGCTCTTTTAATGTCAACTATTTTATATTGAAATAGTTGACAATGTAGGGTTATGTATTATGATGCATGCAGATTTATGTTGATTGTTAAAAGGATTTTCTATGTCATTAAATTGCATTCGTCATGACTGGGTATTGTCTGAAGTAATGGATACTTTTCAATTACCTTTCAATGATCTTATTTTCAAAGCACAAACCATACATCGACAATATTTTGATGCAAATAAAGTACAGGTTTCTACTCTGTTATCAATAAAAACAGGTGCTTGTCCTGAAGATTGTAAATATTGTCCTCAGTCTATCCATCATGATACTGGCTTAGAAAAAGAAAAATTACTTGAAGTACAAAGAGTAGTTGAAGAAGCGAAAGCCGCCAAAGCTGTAGGCGCTACACGCTTTTGTATGGGCGCTGCTTGGAAACATCCGACAAACCGAGATATGCCTTATCTCTTGGAGATGGTAAAAGGCGTTAAAGCTCTGGGTATGGAAACATGCATGACTCTGGGACTATTATCCCAGCTACAGGCTTACGCATTAGCCGATGCAGGTTTAGATTTTTACAATCATAATTTAGATACTTCGCCTGAGTTTTACCAACAAATAATTACCACTCGTACCTACAGTGAGCGTTTACAAACATTGGCTTATGTAAGACAGGCCGGTATTAAAATTTGCTCGGGTGGTATTTTGGGTATGGGTGAGACATTAAAAGATCGAGCCAATTTATTGATTCAACTTGCTAATTTAGACCAACACCCCGAAAGTGTTCCTATTAATAATTTAGTTAAAGTTAAAGGAACACCGTTAGCAAATGAAAAAGATATTGAACCATTTGATTTTATTAGAATGCTTGCGGTCGCTCGTATTATGATGCCTAAATCTTATATACGCTTGTCAGCAGGAAGAGAACAAATGAATGAGCAAATGCAAGCACTGGCTTTTTTAGCCGGTGCTAATTCAATATTTTATGGTGATAAGTTATTAACTACATCTAATCCTCAAGTCGATAAAGATAATGCTTTATTTTTTAAATTAGGAATTAGTCCAGAAAAGATCCAAGATTATAGCGATGAGGTACATAAGGCAGCTATTGTGCAGGCAATTAGTGAGCAAGTGCAAAATAATCAATCTAGCGATAATTCTTAAGATTTAAATATAAGAACATTAATCTTAACTTTTTGGCCGTATTGCTATAATTTTGCGCAGGTTTGTCTTGCCCATAGATCGATAGCAAATACGTCTTCAATCGTGGTTGGTTCAGGAAAATCAAGTGCTTCTAAAACTGTTGATACCTGTTTAGCAATATCCATAAAGCCGATTTTGTTTTGAAGAAATGCCTCTACAGCAATTTCATTAGCCGCATTAAGTGCCGTAGTCGCGGCTTGTCCTTGATTAAATGCATCAATCGCTAATTTTAAACAAGGATAGCGATTAAAATCAGGTTGAGTAAAAGTGAGTGATGAAATTTTAGTAAAATCTAATGCTGGGACCGTTGAGGAAATTCTATCTGGATATGACATAGCATAGGCTATTGGTGTACACATATCAGGCATTCCGAGCTCGGCAATTACGCTACCATCTTGGTAACGAACCATTGAATGTATTATTGATTGTGGATGAATTATAATTTCCATCTCGTCAGCACTAGCATTAAATAGCCAACGGGCTTCAATATATTCTAGTCCTTTATTCATCATGGTAGCCGAATCGACAGAGATTTTCTTACCCATTGACCAGTTAGGATGAGCAATAGCTTGTTCGGGTGTGACACTAGATAATTGATTGAGTGGTAAATCTCTAAATGGTCCTCCAGAACCCGTTAGGACAATTTTAGTGATACCATAATCGGTTAAATTAGCAAATCCTAAATTTTGTTGGACTGTTGTAGGTAGGCTCTGAAAGATTGCATTGTGTTCACTATCAACAGGCAATAGCTGTGCACCATATTGTTTGACTGCCTGCATAAATAAATGACCACAAGTTACCAAAGATTCTTTATTTGCTAATAAAATTCGTTTGCCTTTCTTTATGGCGGCAAGGGTTGGTTTTAATCCTGCAGCCCCGACTATAGCTGCCATAACCATATCTACTTCAGTAAGCTCAGCTAAATCGCATATAGCTTGTTGACCATGTAATACTTCAATATTTAATTTTAGCTCAAGCAGATTTTTTCTAAGTTGCTGTGCCGCCTGTTCATCAGCCATTGCGACATAATTTGGCCTAAATTCTAAACATTGTTCCGTCATTTTGCCAACATTCTGCCCACCAGTTAAAGCAAATGCTTTAAATAAATCTGGATTTTGTCGAATAACGGCCAAAGTGCTGCAACCTATTGAACCAGTTGAGCCTAAAATTGTGATATTTTTCATATTAGTAAATTAAACTTATGTTGTTTTCATTAAAAAAAGAGACAAATTGCTCATCGGGCAGTTTATCAGTAATTATCTGATCGAACAAAGTCAATTCACTAATAAATGCCGGCTTTATTTGATTAAATTTAGTATGATCGGCAATCAAGATTTTTTGCGCTGATTTTTTCATTGCTTGTTGCTTCATCTCTAATTCTTCAAAATGATAACAAGTTACCCCTTGTTGCAAATCAATACCTGCTGCTGAAATAAAGGCTTTATTCGGACAGATAGAATCTAACTGGTTGGATTGATGTAAACTTGTAAAGATAGCATTATTTGGTTGGAATTGACCACCGCATAAAATGATCTTACATTTAGGTTTATGTTGTAGTGCCAATAAACTATTTAATGAATAACAGATAGCAGTAAATGCAATATCATTATCTATTGCGTTAATGATAAAAGGCATGGTGGTGCCACAATCAAAAAATATTGTGTCGTTTTCATTGATAAATTGACTAACAAGTTTTGCAATATAAGCTTTTTCTTCAACTTGCTTATCCTGCTGATCTGAAACGAAATACTTTGCGATTGAATGACGGTCTTCATTGACAATATAGCCACCTAAGACAATTAATGAGGAGGGGCAATTGTTAAGATCACGTCTGATAGTCATTTCTGACACTGCTAATTTTTCAGCCGCTGCTTTTAAATGGATCTTGTCAGTGTTTTTTAGGATTTCAAGGAGTTCATTTATTCTTTTTTGTGGTTGAGTTTCCATTGTTTTTCCTAAATAACAATAAGCTACATAATATATATGTAACTTATTGTTATGATTGATTAGTAATTGCTAGATGATGTACTGCTACCTGAAACGATTGCAATACCAGCACTTGCGCCTAAACGATTTGCACCAGCTTGAACCATTTTTTCGGCAGTCATACGATCACGAATACCACCAGACGCTTTCACGCCCATATTTTCACCGACCGTTTCACGCATTAATTTTACATCTTCAACTGTTGCACCAGAAGTACTAAAGCCGGTAGATGTTTTGACAAAAGCAACGCCAATATCTTTACAAATTGTACAAACTTTAACAATTTCTTCTTTGGTTAATAAGCAAGTTTCTAAGATAACTTTTAATGGTACTGAACCGCAGGCTTTGAATACCGCTTCGATATCATTTTTAACTGCATCCCAATTATTGCTTTTTAGCCAACCGACATTGATTACCATATCAATTTCTTCTGCACCAGCTTTAACAGCCATTTCTGTTTCATAAGCTTTAGCTGACGTAAGCATAGCGCCAAGTGGAAAACCGACTACTGAACATACTTTTACATCACTACCTTTTAATAACTCTGCCACTAAAGGGACATAGCCAGAATTAACGCAGACAGAATAAAAATGATATTCTTTTGCTTCATCACAGAGTTTTCGAATCTGATCTTCAGTCGCATTCATCGCTAATAAAGTATGATCAATATACTTTGCATAATCCATAAAGGTTTCCTTAAATTTTTTATTAATGTTAAATCTAGTTAATGTTGTTAATTTGTAAAGAGTAATGTTATAAAAATAACAAATATAAACAAATAATGTTACTTTAATAACATTATATCGCTAATTTATGAGAATTTGAAATACAACAACTAGTATTAATATATTAAAGAAATAAATAAAAACGCCCAATTTAATAAAACTGGGCGTCAAAATGATATTTATGAATTTTTGAAATAGATTAGAATTCCATTAATTCTTTCTCTTTCTCAGCAAGTACCGCATCTAATTTTTTAATAGCAGCATCGGTTGCTTTTTGAATTAAATCTTGTGATTTACGTTCATCATCTTCAGAAATTTCTTTATCTTTCAATAATGCTTTGATTTGATCATTGGCATCACGACGGATATTACGGATCGATACACGGCCTTGCTCTGCCTCACCACGAACAATTTTAGTTAAATCACGACGGCGCTCTTCAGTAAGCGGTGGTAAAGGAACTCGAATAATGGTTCCCGCTGATGCCGGGTTTAGTCCTAAATCTGAAGTTAAAATTGCTTTTTCAATTAATGGTGTTAATGATTTATCAAATACTGTAATTGCAAGAGTTCTTGCATCTTCAGCAACGATATTGGCTAATTGACGAAGTGGTGTTGGGCTACCATAATACTCAACCATAATGCCATCTAATAAACTTGGCGATGCACGACCAGTTCTAATTTTAGAAATATGATTCTGAAACGCATCAATACTTTTTTCCATGCGCTCTTGCGCTTCTTTTTGAATCTCATTTAGCATAATAAAAAACCTTTTTAAATAAATAAGACTAGCAGCTAACTGTAGCCTGATTATTGATTAATGTTCCTTCTGATTCGCCTAGAATGACGCGACGTAATGCACCGGGTTTATTCATATTAAACACACAAATTGGTAGATTATGATCACGTGCTAATGTAAATGCGGCTAAATCCATCACTTTTAATTCATCATCTAACACTTTCTCGTAATTAAGTGTTTTATAAAGTGTTGCATTAGGATCTTTTACGGGATCGGCTGAATAAACACCATCAACTTTGGTTGCTTTTAAAACCACATCAGCTTCAATTTCAATACCTCGTAAACAGGCTGCTGAGTCAGTTGTGAAAAATGGGTTACCGGTTCCAGCCGAAAGGATAACGACCTTACCATGTTTAAGCAAGCTGATTGCTTCAGTCCAGCGATAATCATCACAAACGCCGTTTAATGGAATTGCCGACATCAAACGGGCATTAACTTCAATTCGGTGCAACGCATCACGCATAGCAAGACCGTTCATTACTGTGGCAAGCATACCCATATGGTCACCAACAACACGGTTCATACCTGCTTTAGCAAGTCCTGCACCACGAAATAGATTACCACCCCCAATAACAACAGCAACCTGAACTCCCATATCGATAAGTTCTTTAATTTCTTGTGCCATACGATCAAGAACGGTTGGATCAATACCAAAACCTTCATCACCTTGCAGCGCTTCACCACTAAGTTTAAGAAGGATACGTTTATAGAAAGGGGTTACCATATGAAGTCTCACTATTTCGTTATTTAATTACTTAAAAAGCTAGCATAACTAGCTGGCAATCATTTTAAAATATTTTGTGGATAAACAAAACCGCCATGAAGGCGGTTTTAATAAAACAATTAAGATTGTTTCGACATCGCAGCCACTTCTGCCGCAAAATCAACTTCGACTTTTTCGATACCTTCACCCACTTCAAAGCGGATAAATGATGCAACAGTCGCTTTTTTCTCAGCAAGTAAATCACCAACTGTTTTGCTTGGATCCATTACAAATGGTTGACCAGTAAGTGATACTTCACCAGTGAATTTACGCATACGGCCTTCAACCATTTTTTCTGCGATTTCACGAGGTTTACCAGATTGCATTGCAATATCAATTTGAATATTACGCTCATGCTCAACCACATCTGCAGGTACATCGCTAGGGTCAACATATTCTGGTTTGCTTGCTGCAATGTGCATTGCAATGTGTTTAACTAATTCTTCATCACAACCACTGTTAGCTGCAACTAAAACACCAATACGTGCACCGTGTTGATAACTACCAACTACATCGCCAGTAATTTGTTGAACACGACGGATACCGATGTTTTCACCAATTTTAGCAACTAATGCAGTACGTTCTTCTTCAAATTTAGCTTGTAAAGCTGCGATATCAGTGATTTGATCATTTAAAGCAGCTGTTGCTACTTTATCACTGAATTCTAAGAAACCAGCATCTTTAGCAACAAAGTCAGTTTCACAGTTAATTTCTAAAATAACACCAACTTTTTTATCTGCTGAAATTTTAGAAATAATTACACCTTCAGCTGCCACACGACCAGCTTTTTTAGCTGCTTTGGCTTGACCTGATTTACGCATGTTGTCGATAGCAAGATCGATATCACCATTTGCTTCAACTAATGCTTTTTTACATTCCATCATACCTGCGCCAGTTCTTTCGCGCAGTTCTTTTACCATAGAAGCGGTAACTTCAGCCATTTTAAAATCCTCTATTTAACCATTATGATGATTTTCATTAGAATGGGTCGACGATATTATCGACCCTGAAAATATTTGAGTTTATTATTCTGCTGCTGGAGCTTCTTCAACAAAGCTTTCTTCAGATACTGGAGATTGGTTTTGTTCACGACCTGAACGTACTGCTTCAGCAACTGCATTTGCATATAATTGAATTGCACGGATTGCGTCATCATTACCAGGAACAATGTAATCAATACCATCTGGATCTGAGTTAGTATCAACAACAGCAATGACTGGAATACCTAAATTGTTAGCTTCTTTGATAGCGATATGTTCGTGGTCTGCACCAATAACAAAAATCACATCGGGTAAGCCACCCATATTTTTAATTCCACCCAAGCTATTTTCTAATTTAGCCATTTCACGAGCACGCATTAATGCTTCTTTTTTGGTTAATTTGTCAAATGTACCATCACTAGCTTGTGTTTCTAAATCTTTTAGACGTTTGATTGATTGACGTACTGTTTTCCAGTTAGTCAACATACCACCTAACCAACGGTGATTTACATAGTATTGCCCACAGCTTTCAGCCGCTTGTTTAATCGCTTCGCTAGCTGCACGCTTTGTACCAACAAATAAAATTTTACCTTTACGAGCGGCAATCTTGTTTAATTCAGCTAATGCTTCGTTGAATAAAGGAACTGTTTTTTCAAGATTGATGATGTGAACTTTGTTACGAGCACCAAAAATAAATGGTTTCATTTTTGGGTTCCAATAACGAGTTTGGTGTCCAAAGTGTACACCTGCTTGTAACATATCGCGCATTGATACTGTAGTCATGATTTCCTCATTTTTACGTTGGGGTTATGCCTCCACATATCCGCTTTATCCGACCTTATTATTTTAAGTAAAAGGCACCCCGGCAAAGAGTAATGATATGTGTGTGTTATAACGTTAATTAATTATTAAATTTTATGCTGATGTTTCATTATTATTTTCAATAAAAATAATCTGAAATATAGCGCGCGTTTTATACCACATTTAAATTAAAATTACCAGAAGTATTTATTTTTATAGGTGATGAAATATTGGTTTTGTATTAAAGGTTGCGGATTTGGTCTGGAAAAATAAAGATATAAGCTAACAAAGTCAATTTATTAGCTTATATTAAAAAAGTTGCATGTTGCTTTAAATCATTAAGCCTTTTTAACAAAACAGGCTTTAAGCATTACTTTCATGCCATCGATTTTACAATCAATTTCGTGATCACCGTCTACTAAACGAATGCCTTTAGCTTTAGCGCCTTTTTTGAGGACGGTTGATGAGCCTTTTAATTTTAAATCTTTAATCAAAATAATATCATCGCCATCAACTAACAAATTGCCATTGCTATCTTTAACTTGTAATTCATCGGTTGTCGAAGTTTCTTGATTTGGATCCCATTCGTGTGCACATTCCGGACAAACATAAAAAGTACCATCGTGGTAAGTGTGTTCAGATTGGCAAGCTGGGCAATTAGGTATAGATTCCATAGTTTTTCATTAATCCAAATTAAATAAAATGACGCCCACTATAGCAAAAAAAGACTGTTTAGTCATGATATTCAGCTATACCTAATTTTTTTATTATTTCGGTTTGACACTACAGATAGCAATGTAATTAAGGGATTCTTTATTTTTTCTAAATGTTTTAAACATTTGGATAAATTGTGGTCGATTTTGTTTATGTAATGCATTACCAACAATTTTGATTGCACCAAAAAATCCTTCATCGGTAATCATACCTCGTGGTGACATTAACGTCATAGCGGCATTTTCTGATTTTATATTGATAAATCCTATAGTTGAAAAAAGATTAATCCATTCATCATGACTCATAGGCTGTGCATTAACATTGATCGCATTATGAATCTGTGCCATTACGTTTTGAGAGTTTTCTGGATCTACTAACATAATGTCATGCGTTAATAATCTTCCACCTGGTTTTAATACTCGAAAATACTCGTTGAGTAGGCGAGCTTTCGTTTTATCGGCATACATGGTTAACATCGCTTCATTAATTACAACATCAAAGCTGTTATCAGCGAAAGGTAATTTGGATGCGTCGGCTTGCTGTATATCGACTAACTGACTAACATTATTTTTAATAACATTTTGTTTAGCTTTTGTTAATGCCGATTTGTCCATATCTATACCAATAATATGGCAATTAAATCGTTTGGCAATGTCAATAGATGTTGTAGCCATATTACATGCAATTTCTAAAACCCGACTTTGTGGCGTAAATTCTGCTTGTTTAAATAACCATTCCGTGGCTTTCTTTCCCCCTGGGCGTAACCTTGTTTTCCCTAAACGAGCAAGAAATTTATGGCCAGCTTCTTTTTTAATTTGTTCCATTATCTATCCTTAGTTTAATTAGTCTTTAATGTGATTTCTCTCAACATAATTAATAGCATTTTTGCTGTTGTTGGTGCTTCAACAGCATGAGGGATATTAGCTGGCATTTTTACTATCGTTCCTGGCTCTGCTTTAACAGGTTTACCATTAATAATTAAATTTAATTGCCCTTCTATGACCATAATGATTGCATCAAATGGTGCGCTATGTTCAGAGATCCCTTGTCCTTTATCAAAAGCAAATAAGGTTAAGTTACCACCAGATGTTTTAGCTAACACTCGACTAGCAATACCTTGCTCCGTTTGTTTAATTAATGAAGCTAAATTTAGTTCCTCTGCTGGGGGAATAGTATTATTTGGCATAAGATTCTCCTGTTTTTCAGTAAGTGCAAAACAAAATATAATTGTTATTTTGGCCAATGCTTATGATATAGGTTATAAGTAGTTAAATTATTATTGTTAACAAAAAACATTATATTTCATATATTTATTAGTGATTAATAATAAAGCTTTATTTATTGAAATAAGAATTATTATCAATTATATTGAAGTCATTCTAAAGTTATCATTAGGTAATCCCTATGACATTTGTCAAAAATATACCAACGCAAGATGAGATTTTGACTTGGTTAAATAATGTAAAAATGTTTGATGGGCTAGCCACTGATGCATTAATACCGATCCTTGAAAATGCTAGTTATATGGAATTTAGTATCGGTGAGCTAATTAGCTATGAAGGTATGCCATTTTCTGGTTGTTCTTTGGTTCTTGCTGGTGAAGTCGAGGTATTTAGAAATACTTATTTAGGTGAAGAAAAAGTTTTTGGAATTTTTTCACCTTATGAATTAGTTGCCATTGCGGCAGTGTTTATGCCACATAATCGCTTTCCGATGACAATTCGAGCAAAAACTAATTGCTCATTATTATTACTTGAAAAAAATAGCGTATTACAAGTTTGTATGAATAATCCTATTGTTATGCAACGCTTGTTAGTGCAATTTAGTAGTAAACTATACGAACAAATTAATAACATCGATTGGTTAACATCCAGTTCGGCAGAACAGCGTTTAGCGGCTTATATTTTATCGTTATCTTCTAAACATGATATAAGTTTTGTGTTACCAATATCACGCAGTCAATTGGCAACTAAGCTTGGTATCCGTTATGAAACGTTAAGCCGACTAATTTCTAGTTGGCGTAAACAAAAAATAATTGAAATTAAATTGAATCAGGTAACAATTTTAAAGACAACCTATCTTCACCAACTTACACTTCCTTCACAACGTTCATTTTAAGTAGCACTATCTGACAGTAATATTATTACTGTCAGATAGCTTCAATAAATATTAAAACTGAAAAATAAATTTATTATTAGATTAAATCTAATTGTTAGAAATAATGTATCTTATTGTTTTTAATTTATTCTTTCTTCAGGCGCTAATGTAATAGTATGATAGTTGTTCAATATTCGTAGTTTAAATAAACTAATTAACCATTAGGTTGTTGATAATTAACTCAACGTTAACTATTTTTCTCAATATTAAGCATTCATATTATTCGTACAATTAATCGTTGTATTGGCTGGTGACAAGTGGCTATTAGCGCTAATTAGTTAGTTGTTATATTTTTAGAAAATATGATTAGTAACACTCCATTTCTCGCTATGCGAATAATGGCATACCTGTTTGTATTTTTAACTAAAAAAGCAAAAGATGATAAGTTTTGCTATAGGTAATTTGCGGAAATCAGTTAAGTTGTTTCAGTTATTCGAATAGTATTGATTAGATAGCAAATAAAAAAGGTGCACAAAGTGCACCTTTTTTGAACTGGTAAGAGCATTTAACATGCTCTTTAGTTAAGCTTAAATTATTTAATAACCTTAGCAACAACACCAGCACCAACAGTACGACCACCTTCA